>NZ_CP053842.1:331123-662246 GCF_013201645.1 Campylobacter corcagiensis
GAATGTTTTAGCAGGTGAGTATTGGATACCTAAAAATATAAGCTTTTTATGGGCTATGGGTGTTATACTTTTAACTCTTTTTATTCTGCTTTTGGTTAGTGGACTGATGCTAATGTGTTACTATAAGCCAGATGCACTTTTAGCATTTGATAGTGTTAATAAAACTATAATGCAAGAAGTTGAGTATGGTTGGCTTTGGCGAAATATCCACGCAGTCGCTGCATCTGTAACATTTCTTATAATATATATACACACTTTAACAGGAATTTATTACCGCTCATATAAAAACGGTAGAGAGATGATATGGTTAAGTGGAATACTGCTTATGGTTTTATACTCTGCTGAGGCATTTAGTGGATATATGCTACCTTGGGGGCAAATGAGTTATTGGGCAGCTCAAGTTATTACTCAATTATTTGGTGGAATTCCATTTATTGGAGATGCTGTTGTTGAGTGGATTAGGGGGGATTATGCAGTAAGTGACCCAACTCTTACAAGATTTTTTATGCTTCATGTATGTCTTTTACCACTTCTAATTATAGTTGCTATTGTTTTACACTTTTATACATTAAGAGTACCGCATGTTAACAACCTAACAGGCGAAGAGATAGATTTTGATTTAGAGGGTGAAAAGTATCTACAAGGTGATACTAAGGGTAGTAAAGTTATACCATTTTGGCCAGGATTTTTGGCTAAGGATTTCTACTATGTAGCTATTTTTATGGTATTTTTCTTCTATTTAGTTGGTTTTAATTATAACTTTGCTATGGATCCTATTAACTTCGATCCAGCAAATAGCCTAAAAACTCCAGCACATATCTATCCTGAGTGGTACTTTTTGTGGGAGTATGAAATTTTAAGGGGCTTTTTCTTTGATGTTGGACCTTTAAAAGCTGCTGATATTGGTTTAATTGGCTTTGCGTTTTCACTTGTTTCACTAGCATTTATACCATGGCTTGATAGAAATAATGTCGTAGCTCCAGCTCATGAAAGCAAGGGCTTTTTTATATGGTTTTGGGTATTAGTTGTCAATATGATACTTTTAAGTATATTTGGAAAGCTACCTGTGGATGGAACTGTTCTAGGTATATCTAATACTTACATAGGCTTTGTTTTAACGATGATATATATGCTTGAAATTTTAGTTGTCTTGCCTGCTGTAACGATAGCTGAAAGAAAAAGGAGGTAAGAGATGAAAGAGTTAAAAACACTATTAATAGTTATATTTTTTACACTATTTTTATACTGGGGAATCGAGCCTTTTGCTCACTCTAAATTAAATCCACCTGTTGAGCCAGCTAATTATGACTTTGCAGCTGAAGATATAGCTTTAGCTAAAACAAATTTAGAAAAAGCAAACGCAAATTTAGAAAAAGCTAAAAAAGTTGGTTTAGATGACATGGTTAAAAACGCTCAAAACGAAGTAGAGATTGCTAAAACAAGTCTAGATAGATATAGTAGTTTTTGGAGTGATATAAACGCTATTGATTTAAAAGCAGGAGATGCTACAAATGGCGAACTAGCTTTTCAAGCTTCTTGTATGGGCTGTCATAGTTTAAAAGCAGGTGGTTATGAGCCTTTAGTAAGCGAGGCTGAAGGAAGTGAAATGTATGGTGTAAATCCACCAGATCTTAGTTCGGCTGGAAAAATTTATGATGATAAATTTTTAGCTGCACTTATAAAAAACCCAGTTATGGCTTTAAAAGTTGATCATAAATTTGACTTTGAGTATGCAGGTGAAGCAATACATCCTATGACGCCATTTTATGGTGCAGGCACCAAAGATGATCTAAATGCTGAAATAGCTGATATAGTAGCATATCTTAAAGCAGTTGCTCCTAAAGAAGAGCTTAGTACAAAAGCTGTATTTATGGATGCTTGTAGTAGATGCCATGATGTTAAGTATGATGAAGTTTATGTCGGTGGAAATAGAGAAAAACTTAATGAATATATGGGCATGACACCACCAGATTTATCTATGTATATCCGCTCAAGAAGCAATGAGTATCTGCATAACTTTATAAACGATACTCAAAAAATGCTAGTAGGTACTTCTATGCCACGAGTTGGTCTTACAAAAGAGGCTGAAGATAAGGTTATAGCTTATATGGAAAGTGTTGGCGATAGCAAAAAAGATGAAAGAGAAAAAATTTCTATCTATGTAATGATTTACTTTGTTATTTTGGCTGTTTTTGCAGGGCTTTGGAAAAGAAAAATCTGGAGTAAACTTCACTAAAATTTAGGGGCTAGTCCCCTAAATTTTACACTAAATTCACTATTAAATTTAAATTTTAAAATATAACTTATCTTTTTTCTGCCATTTTTATATATATATGAAGTATATCAATAGCAGCTGGTGTAACGCCACTTATCTCACTAGCTTCAAAAAGCGTTGGTGGATTAAATTTCTCAAGCTTTTCTACTACTTCATTGCTAAGTCCTGATACTTTACGGAAGTTAAAATTTAATGGAATTTTTACACTAAGCATATCTTTCATCTTTTCAACTTCTGCTAACTCTTGCTTTATATAAAAGTAGTATTTGGCTACAACTAAAATCTCTTCTAAACTCTCATCATCTAAATTTTTAAAAATTTCATCAAGTTTTCTAAGTTTATCTTTATTAAAACTTTTTCTTGCCACTATTTTTTGAAGAGTAACAATATTTGTTATTGGCTCTTCACCTAAATTTTTAAGCATATCATTTGTCTCATTTGAAGGCGTTACTGTTTTGGTGGTTAAAAATTCTATACCTTTTTTTAAGTTTTCTTTTATACTCTTTGAGTACTCATAAATCTCTTTTTCTAAAAGACCAAGTTTATATCCATACTCAGCTAGTCTTAAGTGAGCGTTATCTTCTCTTAAAAGCAATCTATACTCAGCTCTACTTGTAAACATTCTATACGGCTCTTTTGTTCCTTTTGTAACTAAATCATCAATCATTACGCCGATATAACCCTCATCTCGCCTTAAAACAAAAGGATCTTTATCATCAAGACTTAAAACAGCATTTATACTAGCCATAAGTCCTTGAGCAGCTGCTTCTTCATATCCAGTTGTGCCATTTATCTGCCCAGCTAAATAAAGCCCATGAACTTTTTTAGTCTCTAAAGTGTGCTTTAATTCAGTAGGTTCTACATAATCATACTCCACAGCATATCCATGGCGAACTATTTTAGCATTTTCAAAACCTTTGATGGTTTTAAGCATCTCTTGCTGGACTTCAAAAGGAAGGCTTGATGAAAGACCATTTATGTAGTATTCAGTTGCCTCTTTTGTCTGTGGTTCGATAAATAGATGATGCCTTTCTCTATCACTAAAGCGATTTACTTTATCCTCAATGCTAGGACAATACCTTGGACCAACTCCTTCTATTTGACCTGTAAAAATAGGTGCTCTATCAAAATTTGCTCTTATGATATCGTGAGTTTTTTCGTTTGTATACGCTATAAAGCAAGGAATTTGAGGTGGGTTAAACTCTTTAGTTCTTAGACTAAAAGGCTTTGGAATTTCATCATCTCCTTGAGTTTCTAAAACGCTAAAATTTATACTAGAACCTAGCACTCTAGGGCAAGTTCCAGTTTTCAGCCTACCTACATTTAGCCCTAGACTTTTTAAAGATTTAGATAAACTTTTACTACTTAACTCACCAACTCTTCCTGCTTCTAGAGTTTTTGTTCCAACATGAATTAAACCATTTAAAAAAGTTCCTGTTGTAATTATTAATTTTGTAGTTTTATACTCACTATCAAGATGAGTTTTCACGCCTACTACTTTACCATTTTGGGTTAGAATTTCAGTTGCTATCTCTTGAGTGACATCTAAATTTGGGGTATTTAAAAGCAAATTTCTAGCATAAATTCTATACTTATCCATATCTATTTGGGCTCTTGTTCCTCTTACTGCTGGGCCACGACTTGCATTTAAAACGCCAAATTGAATGCCACACTCATCAGTTATTACGCCCATTGCACCACCAAGAGCGTCTATCTCTTTTACAAGGTGGCCTTTTGCAAGACCACCGATGGCAGGATTACAGCTTGTTGCGCCAATTTGCTCAGCAAGTATGGTTATAAGTAGGGTTTTTTTACCCATTTTAGCAGCTGCTAAACTAGCTTCAACACCTGCATGTCCGCCACCTACAACTATTACATCATATGTCATAAATTTTTTCCTTAGTTTTTACCTTAAATTTTATAAAATTTGCTATTATAGCACTTTTAAGGAGCTATTTTGGTTAATATTATAAAAGATAAAGTTTTAAATGGATATAAAATCACAAAAGATGAAGCACTAAATTTAGCAAAAGAGTCAAATTTAGATGAGCTTTTAAGTGCAGCCGATGAGATAAGAAGTAAATTTTGTGGCTGTAAATTTAACCTTTGTTCTATCATAAATGTTAAATCTGGCAGGTGTTCACAAGATTGTAGCTATTGTGCACAATCAGCTCATTTTAGCACAGGGTGTGATGAGTACGATATAAAACAAAAAGATGAAGTTTTAAAATTTGCTAAACAAAATGAGTTGGAAAATACTCATCGTTTCTCACTTGTAGCAAGTGGGCGTGGGCTAAAATCACAAAGTAAAGATTTGGTAAAATATACTGAAATCTACCATGGTTTAAAAGAGGGTACAAACCTTCATCTTTGTGGATCATTTGGGCTAATGGATGAAGATGCTTTGGTAAAACTAAAAAACTTAGGCGTTCAAACCTACCATCACAACCTTGAAACATCACGCAAACACTACCCTAAAATATGCACTACCCACACATATGATGATCGTATAAATACTATTAAAAATGCTAAAAAAGCTGGACTTGATGTTTGTAGTGGTGGCATTTTTGGGCTTGGAGAGAGCCTTGAAGATAGAGTTGATATGGCGATTGATTTAAGGGATTTAGGAGTAACTTCTGTGCCGATAAATATCCTAACTCCTATAAAAGGAACGCCTTTAGAAAATTCAAAACCACTTGAGCATGAAGAAATTCTTAGAAGCATAGCAATTTATCGTTTTATTTTACCCGATGTTTATCTGCGTTTTGCAGGTGGTAGAAATTTTCTTACTAAAAGCGAGATAAAAAAAGCACTCCATGGTGGTATAAACTCACTTCTTACTGGAAATTTTTTAACCACAGCAGGGGACTGTATAGCTAGTGATAAGGTTTTGGCAAAAGAGGCTGGATTTGACTTGTCAAAGGGAGCAGATGTTTAACGGTCTAGTAAGGGAAATCGGTAAAATTTTAAAATATGATGGTTCAAATTTAGAAATTTCATCAAATTTAAAGCCAAATTTAGGCGATAGTATAGCAGTAAATGGAGCGTGTCTTAGCGTGGTTAAAGTAACAAGTCATGGTTTTGTTGTTGAACTAAGCGATGAAAGCAGGGATAAACTTGTTCCTTTTAATGTTGGATCAAAAGTGCATTTAGAAGATGCTTTAAAGTTAGGCGATAAGATAGATGGTCATTTGGTGCAAGGGCATGTGGATTTTATAGGTAGTATTAGTAAAATTATGCCACTAAAAACAGGTACAAATTTCTATATCAAACTTCCAAGCGCTGCGATGAAATACATGGCAAATAAAGGAAGTGTTGCTGTTAATGGTGTAAGCCTAACAATAAGTGAAATTTTAAAAGATGAGATAAAAATAAGCATAATTCCAATAACCTTAAAAGATACGCTATTTGGGGATTTTAAAGTAGGAGATAAGGTAAATATAGAAAGCGATATGTTTGCAAGATATGTTGAGCGAATTTTAAATTTCAAAAAAGATTTAAGCTGGGCTGATGTGGATAGAATTTCATCTTTATATTAGGATATTTAGTGATAAAATTTGGTTTTACAAATAGATTTGGCGGGGTTTCAGCTGGGGCTTATGAGAGCTTAAATTTAGGTGAACATGTTGGCGATGATTTAGAAAAAGTAAGGCAAAATAGAGATATCTTAAGGCAAAATTTAGGCGTTAAAAAGTTAGTGTTTATGGAGCAAATTCATAGTGATAAAGTAGAAATTTTTAAAGATGAAAATTTACCCCCATGTGATGGAATAATTACAAATTTAAAAGATGTAGCAATTTGTGTTATGGTGGCTGATTGTATGCCTATTTTAGTGGCTGGTAAAAATTCAGTTGCAGCAGTTCATGCAGGAAGGGCTGGCATAACTAAAAAAATTCTAACGAAAACTTTAAATTTAATGGCTAAAGAATTTAGTGAATTTGAGTTTGAAATTTATGTTGGACCATTTATACAAGGAAGTTGTTATGAAGTTAATGGTCTTGACTTAGGCGAGTTTAATATCTACAAAAATGGTAAAAATTTTGATATGAAAAAAGCCCTAGAAGCTGAGATAAAAGCTCTTAAAAACTATAAATTTAATAAAATAGAAATTTCAAACACCTGCACTCATTGCAATAGTGAGTATTTCTCATACAGAAGAGATGGCACAACAGGTCGTTTTTGTGGATATATCTATATCTCTTAAAATTTAGCATTATAAAAATTTTCTTAAATTTAGCTAGAATTTATATAAAATTTGGTAAAATCACAGCTCATTTCACACACGCCTATCCTTTTAGTTGCTAAAATTTAGCTAAAGGCGTGGAGGAATCAAACTAATTTATAGGAGAACCAATAATGGTTACAATGAGAGATTTACTAGAGTGTGGCGTTCACTTTGGACACCAAACAAGACGCTGGAATCCTAAGATGAAAAAATTCATCTTTGGTGAGAGAAAAGGTATCTATATCATAGATTTACAAAAAACTATCCGCTATTTTAGAGCAACTTACAATGTTGTAAGAGATGCAGCAGCAGAGGGTAAAACTATCCTTTTTGTTGGTACTAAAAAACAAGCTGGAGCAGCTATTAAAGAAGCAGCACAGAGTTGTGGTATGCCTTATGTTAACCACAGATGGCTAGGTGGTATGCTTACAAATTTTGGAACTATTAAACAATCAATCAGAAAGCTTGAAGTTATCGAAAAAATGGAAGAAGATGGCTCAATTGACCTACTTACAAAAAAAGAGGCTTTAATGCTTAGAAGAAAAAAAGATAAACTTATAGCTTATCTTGGCGGAATTCGCGATATGAAAAATCTACCAGATATGATGTTTATCATAGATGTTGTTAAGGAAAAAATCGCAGTTGCTGAGGCAAATCGTCTAAGAATTCCTATCGTAGCTCCACTTGATACAAACTGTGATCCAGATAAAGTAACATACGCAATCCCAGGAAATGACGATGCTATAAGAAGTATTCAACTTTTCTGCAACGAGATGGCAGCAGCTGTTAATGAAGGTAAAGCCCTAAGAGATGAAGATGCTATAGCAGAAAATCAAGAGGTAACTCAAGCTGAAAAAGATGAAATTTTAGATGAAGCAATGAACGAAGATGATATTAATTTTGATGAGGATAAAGAGTAATGGATATAACAGCAGGAATGGTTAAGGAGCTTAGAGAGTCCACAGGTGCTGGTATGATGGACTGCAAAAAAGCTTTAGTTGAAACAGATGGAGATATGCAAAAAGCTGTTGATCTTTTAAGAGAAAAAGGTCTTGGAAAAGCTGCTAAAAAAGCTGATAGATTAGCAACTGAAGGTCTTACAGGAATTATAGTAGAAGATCAAAAAGCAACTTTAGTTGAGATAAATTCTGAAACAGATTTCGTTGCTAAAAATGATAAATTTATAAATTTAGTTGATAGTACAGTTAAGCACATCCATGAAAACAACATAAAAACTAATGATGAGCTAAATAGTAGCACGATTAATGGAACTAAATTTGAAGACTATCTTAAGTCAGAGATTGCTACAATTGGTGAAAATTTAGTTGTTAGACGTTTTGCTACAGTTGAAGGTGAAGTAGTAAATGGTTATATTCACTCAAATGGTAGAGTTGCGGTTGCTATAGCTGCAAAAACTGGTGGAGCTGACAAAGAAAAAGTTAGTGAGCTTTTAAGAAACCTTGCTATGCACGCAGCTGCTATGAAACCAAGTGTTATTAGCTATGAAGAACTAGATCTTGATTTTGTTGAAAAAGAGTTAATCGCGCTAAAAGGCGAACTAGAAAAGGAAAACGAAGAGTTAACTAGACTTGGTAAACCACTAAATCATATACCTAAATTTGCCAGCAGACTTCAACTAACAGATGATGTTATAGCTCAGGCTAAAAAAGATATAGAAGATGAGCTTAAAAGCGAAGGTAAACCAGAGAAAATCTGGGCAAATATCATACCTGGAAAGTTAGCAAGATTTGAAGCTGATAATACAGTTTTAGACCAAAGACTTACTCTTTTAGGACAGTTTTATGTAATGGATGATAAAAAAACTGTTGAGCAAGTTATTAAAGAAAAGAGCAAAGAACTAGGTGGTAATATCGAAATAACTAGCTATGTAAGATTTGAAGTTGGTGAAGGTTTAGAGAAAAAACAAGAAGATTTTGCTGCAGAAGTTGCAGCTCAAATGGCATAAATATGACACTTTTAAAGGGCGAAAATTTAGCTAAAAGCTTTGATTATTTGCTCTTTGAAAATTTAAATTTTGAGATAAAAGAGGGCGAAAGCTCAGCCGTTCTTGGCGTGAGTGGATGTGGAAAAAGCACGCTTTTGCACATCCTTAGCTCTCTTTTAAAGCCAGATTTTGGTGAAGTAATATACAATAATAAATCCCTTTATAAATTAAAAAATGACGATCTTATTAAAATTCGCCGCCATGATTTTGGAATAATCTTTCAAGCTCACTATCTTTTTAAGGGCTTTAATGCTTTTGAAAATGTAGAACTTGGAGCACTTTTAGGCGGACAAAAGATAGATGATGAAATTTTAAAAAAACTTGATATAAAAGATGTTATTCATCAAAAAGTTGGCGATTTAAGTGGCGGACAACAGCAAAGAGTTAGTATCGCAAGAGTACTAAGCAAAAAACCGCGCATAATATTTGCCGATGAGCCAACTGGAAATCTAGATAGCACAACAGCAAATGAAGTTATGGAGATTTTTTTTGATTACATAAAAGAAAACAGAGCAGGACTTGTTTTAGTAACTCATGATGAAAATTTAGCTAAAAAGTGCTCTAATAGATTTTTACTTCAAGATAAAAAACTCAATATTTTATAAAAACCATTAAAATATATCAAAAACTAAGCTATTAATAAACAAAATTATCATAAAATAGTAAAAAATTTTTAGGAGAAAGCAATGAAGGTTTATTTAGATAGCAACAATCCAGCGATTCAGTCTATAGTGGGAATTTGCTGCGAGAGAACAAACTGTGATTTGGTTGAGAGTAGAGATGAGGCCAATATTATTATAAAAGATTGTGAAGAGGTAAGCGATATTGAGAATTTACCAAATATCTTAAATTTAGTTTCTAAAAATTTCAGTGATGCTCAGGCCCAAAACCTCATTGTAAAACCATTTTTACCTACAGAGATGATTAAGATTATAAAAAATATAAAAAAAACCAAATCTCAAAATAGTGAAATAACAGCAATTAGCGATATTATAAATGAGATAGACTTAATGGACGAAAATTTAGAGGAGATAGATATGGAAGGCAAAAGACAAACGGAGCTTGATAAAGAGCTTTTAAGAAAAAAGTTTTTAAATAACGCTGGACTTGATAGCTTAAGTGATGAGCTAGATAAAGAGATTGATAGCGTTATTGAGAGTTTAGATGATGATACTCCGCTTGATATTTTAGCAAAAGAGCTAGACAAAGAGATTGATGATATTCTTGATTCAAATGTTGATGATGAAGATTTGAGTTATATAAATTTTGAAGATGACAAAGAAGAGTCAAGTATTGATGGCTTAAACATTGATGATTTTTCCAAAGAAGATGATGAAGAGTTAAACATCGATGATTTGGATATTGATGATTTAGATATGCTACTTAATGATTTAAGTGATGATGAAAAAGATGATCAAATAGAAGAGAATTTAAATTCTAAAGAAAATGACTTATCAATAGAGGATAATCTAGAGGATGAAGAGATTAATTTATCATTAGATGATGGTTTGGACTACGCGAGAAATGATTTAGAAGATGATATGGGTGATACATTAGATGGTATGGAAGATAGCTTAGAAGATGATGATTATTTTATAGACCAAAACCTAGAAGATAGTATCCTGGCTAGCTTAAAAGCAGATAGCAGTAAAGAAGAGCTAAAAGATGAATTTAGTGATATAAATCCTGTAAAGCCTGTAGAGTTTGATAGTGAATCATTCAAAGAAGAGTTAAAAAACGATCTTCTTAAAGATATTAAAAGTGATGATGTTAAAGATAGTATTGAAGATGAGATTAGTGAAGTTATAACTTCAGGTATAGAAAATTCTCTTAGAAACAGTAGGTTAAAAGAGATTTTAGAAGGTATGACTATAAAAATAAAAGTGACTTTTAAGGATAACAATTAAAGTGTCAAAGGGTCAAATTTTAGTCATTTCTGGACCTAGCGGAAGCGGTAAGTCATCACTTATAGATAGGCTTATTAAAGATCATAACAATATCTACTTTTCAGTCTCATCAACCACAAGAGAGATAAGAGAAGGTGAAGAAGAGGGTATAAACTATCACTACATAAGTAAAGATAAATTTGAAGAGGGCATTGAAAAAGGTGAATTTTTAGAGTGGGCAATAGTTCATAAAAACTACTATGGAACTTCACTTGTGCCTGTCCAAAAAGCCCTTCAGGAGGGAAAAACAGCTATATTTGATATAGATGTTCAAGGCTTTAAAATAGTAAAAGAGAAATTTAAAAACGCTATTGTTTCTATTTTTATTACTACAAAAAGTAGGAGTGAGCTTAAAACTCGCTTAGAATTAAGAGGAACTGATTCTAAAGATGATATAGAAAGGCGGATTTTAAATGCAGCTGGAGAGATGGAACATATTAAAGAGTATGATTATTTGATTATAAATGATGATTTTGATGAGTCATACGCTGCTTTTGAGTCTATCTTTAAATCAGTCGAGTATAAAACTATAAATTTAAATTTGCGTGGTATTATTGATGATTGGATTAACTAAATTTAAGGAGAAAACATGGGTGCAATGAGCATGGGGCATTGGTTGATAGTTTTGGTTATTATTGTTTTGCTTTTTGGATCAAAGAAAATTCCAGAACTTGCACAAGGCCTTGGCAAAGGGATTAAGACTTTTAAAAAAGAGATGGATGATATTGACGAAGAAGAGAGTAAAAAAAGCGTAACAGAAGAGAAAAAAGTAGAGTCTACAGAAACTAAAGATAGTGAAAAAGTTTAATTTGAAAACTACAGTTATTAAAGAGATTAACAAAGTCTTAGACATAGACTTTGTCCTAGAAAAACCAAAAGATAGTTCGCTTGGACACTACGCTACTCCAGTTGCTTTTACTCTTGCAAAAGAGCTTAAAAAAGCTCCAAAATTAATAGCCCAGGATTTTGTTGGTAAATTTGAAAATAGCGATATTTTTAGTGTTAGTGCGGTAAATGGATATCTAAATTTTACTCTTAAGGGCAAATTTTTAGATGATGTTGCAACTACTGCTTTAAAAAATCCTTTAGATTTTGCAAAAAGCTCTAAAAAGGATGAGAGTATTTTACTTGAGTATGTTAGTGCAAATCCAACAGGTCCACTTCATATAGGTCATGTAAGAGGTGCTGTTTATGGGGATACTTTAGCTAGAGTTGGTAGGCATTTGGGCGTAGATATTACAACTGAGTATTATATAAATGATGCTGGAAATCAGATTGACCTTTTAGGAATTTCTATTTTACTTCGTGGAAGAGATAATATCTTAGGTCAAAGTGTTGAGTATCCAGAGCAGTTTTACAAAGGCGAGTATATAGATGACTTGGCAAAAGATTCGTATGAGGAATTTGGCGCTGAGATTTTTTCTAAAGATGAAAACGCTACAAAGCTTAGCAGTTGGGGAAAAGATAAGATGCTAAAGCTAATTAAGCAAAATTTAGCAGATGCGAATATTAATATCCAAAACTGGGTTAGCGAAAAAAGTCTTTATGATAAAAAAGATAAAACTGTCAAAAAGCTTAAAAAGTGTGGTGGAATTTACGAACAAGACGGCAAAATTTGGCTTAGATCAAGCGATATGGGTGATGAAAAAGACCGCGTTGTTATCAGAGAAGATGGTCGTCCGACCTATCTTGCAGGTGATATTATTTACCACAATGATAAATTTGAAAGAGGTTTTGATAGATATATAAATATCTGGGGAGCTGATCATCATGGGTATATTGCTAGAGTAAAGGCAAGTATACATTTTTTAGGTTATGATGAAAGCCGCTTAGAGGTTATTTTAGCTCAAATGGTAAATTTATTAAAAAATGGCCAAGCTTATAAGATGAGCAAAAGAGCTGGAAATTTTATCTTGATGAGTGATGTGGTCCAAGAAATCGGAAGTGATGCTTTAAGGTTTATTTTTATTAGCAAAAAGTGTGACACACCACTTGAATTTGATGTAGATGAGCTTAAAAAAGATGATAGTTCAAATCCGATTTTTTATATAAACTACGCTCATGCAAGAATTAATCAACTTTTTAAAAAAGCTAGTAAAAAACCAGAAGATGTTATAGATGCTGATATCTCAAATTTAGGAAGTGATGCTTTAAATTTGCTTTTTGAAGCTCTTATTTTAGATGAAATTTTAGAAGATGCTTTTTATAGCAGACAGCTTCAAAAAATTCCTGACTATCTTAAAAGCTTAGCAGCTAGTTTTCATAAATTTTATAATGAAAACAGAGTTGTAGGAAGCGATAATGAAGACTCACTCCTTAAGGTTATGGCAGTTGTTGGGCTTAGTATAAAAACAGCTCTATCTCTTATGGGAATAAAAGCAAAAGAAATTATGGAGTAAAAGTGAGAAAAATCGCTCTTTTAGCACTTATTGCTAGTTTTGCTCTAGCTAATGGTATAGATATTTATACAAACAAAGTTATAGTTGAAAAAACTAGTAAAGATGGCAAATTTAGCCTACCTTTTGAACTTGAGATGAATCAAATAGAAATAAGTGCAAATTGCGATATAAATACAGCCTATTTTACAAATTTTAGAAAACTAGAAGATGAGAATGCTAAAAAAATAGAGACATTAACTAACCGCCTTAAAGCTCTTAAAGATAGTTATGAAGTTATTAAGGCCTCAAAAGTTGATAATATTGCTACTTTAAGTGATGCTCTTAGTGAGAATTTAAATGAACAAACAAGCATCTCTTCACAACTTTCTCTTTTAAATACTTTAACAAGTAGTGTAAGTTTAGAAAAAGATTTAGTTGTAGATGCTCCTTGTAAAGGTATTACCATACGATATCCAGACTATAATGTCAGGCTTGATAGCAAAAATATCATAATCTTCAAAGATGGCAAGCTTCAAATAAAACAAAACGCAACCATTTCAAATTTAGACTCAAATTTAACATCTACAAAGGTTAGATTTTTTCCTTATGCTACAAATTTAGATCAAGCCCCAGCTATTTTTACTCCTATTTACCTTCAAAAAGAGCCTCCAGCTCAAATTCAAGATGCTCCTGCTACGATGATGAAAATGGCTTCTGCTATAGAAAGTAACAGTGCTCCTTTAGCTAAAGCTAGTGAACAAACACTTCATACATTTAATTTTTGGCAGATAGATAATATGAATTTAGTTGCCAAAAAGGATAATCTAATAAATCTAAATACTCAAGAAGTGAATGCAACTTTGTCAAATTTCATTGATGGATACGGCACAAATAGAGCATATTTCAGTATAAAATTTACTCCTAAATTTGATATACAATCTGCAAAGAGTGATTACTACTTTGATGATAAATTTATCCACTCAAACTACTCAGGTAAGGTATTAAAAGGAACAGAAAATAAAATTTATTTTGGTATAAATAACTTTATAGAGATTAAAAAACAAATAAGCGATATTAAAACCGATGAATCGTTATTTGGTGGCAAAGAGACCACGAAAAATAGCTGGCTTTATGAGATTAAAAACAGTAGCGATCAAAATCAAAGCATAACATTTGTAGAAAGAGTGCCAGTTAGCACCCATGAAGATATCAAGGTTGTAAAACTTGGCGATATAGAAGAGTCTCCTAGCAAAGATGGAAAGGTTGAGATAAATTTTACACTTATGCCAAATGAAACAAAGAGTTTTAAATTTGGATATGCCGTTACTAAGCCAAAGTGATAAAACGCTATTTTTAATTAAAAAGCCTACACGTTGAAACTTACTAAACCAAAGTGTTAAGGCACTATAGCGGCTCTGTGAATAACAGCATCCACACCTAAATTCAGAGCTATATTTAAGTCATTGTCAAAGTTATCTACGATAGTTGCTATTTTACTATCAAATAGATAATACTCTGCGTACTTCATAGCTTCTTGTATTAAAAATGAGTTTTCGTTACTTATGACTATAAATTTCGCCCCCAAAGCATTTGCTAAAACTACCTCATTTTGGCTATTTGCATAAACGCTAAATGTTTTATTTGTATCTAAGGCAGCTTTTATAAGCTCTTCGCTAAATTTAAAGATAACATTATCAAAATTTACCAAATTTTGTACATCGCTTACTTCTTTAAATTTATTAAATTTTATTAGTTCATGCCCTATTATTTGCATTTTATCTCCTTTTTATACACTCACTACAGATATATCCACTTGTGCTGATTGTAGCATCTTTTATATCAACCATTGTGCCACATTTTGTGCATTCAACTAGATCAGTTATTCCTTTTTGTTCTTTTATGTCTTTTTTACTTCTTGTAAATTTTGGAAGTATTAAAAAATATACCAAAGCCACTATGACTATAATTGCTATGATTTTACCCATTTTTAACTCCTTTTAGGATTACGAAATTTCTATTGCCACTACTATAAATTTTAGCTTTTAAATTTTCAAGCTCACTTTCAACACTACTTCCTTTATAGAGTAAAAACTGAGTATTTTCATCATAAAACCCATCTGAAATTTCTAATATTTTTTTAGTTTTCATTACAGCTCTTGAGGTTATAAGATCAGCTCTAAATTTAGTAGAATTTTCTAGTTTTTCACTATGGATTGTGACATTTTTAAGCCCTAAATTTAGCTTTACATATGTTAAAAAACTAGATCTTTTAAAGTTTGGCTCAAACAGATGCCACTGGCACTCATCTAAAACAAATGACAAAAAAAGTCCAGGAAATCCAGCCCCACTTCCTATATCAATAGCCACTTTTGGTAAGCCTTCTATAAATTTAGCCCCGCTAAAGCTATCTTCAATCGCCCAGTCTAGATTTTCATGCTTTGTAAGGTCATGAACAGCGTTAAATTTAGCCAAAATTTCCTTATAAGCTAAAATTTGAGTTTTAAATTTATCACTATACGACATCTAAAATATGCCCCATTCGCTCTTTTTTGGTTTTTAAATACTTTATGTTGTATTTATTTGGTTTGATTTGTATTGGAATTCTACGAACTATTTCTACACATTTTAGGCTTTTAAGTTTATCTGGGTTGTTTGTTAGTAGGTTTATTTTTGTGATCCCAAAGTGCTTAAGAATAAAATCAACTATCTCATAAGTTCGCTCATCAGCTTTAAATCCTAGCTGGTGGTTTGCCTCTATAGTATCAAGTCCTTTATCTTGTAATGCATAAGCATTTATTTTGTTTAAAAGCCCGATATTTCGCCCTTCTTGTCTTAGATATATTACCATTCCGCCATTTTTTGAGATGTATTCTAAACTTGCGTGAAGTTGTTCGCCACAGTCACACTTTAAGCTTGAAAATGTATCGCCTGTAATACACTCTGAGTGAATTCTAGTATTTAGTATCTCACCGAACGGCTCTTTAAATATCACCATATGCTCTTTAAAATTCTCTTTAAAAACTTTCACCTTAAATTCTCCCCAATATGAAGGAAGATTTGCTGTTTGTGAAATTTTAATATCCATTTTACACCTTAAATTTTTTGAAGCATTATAGCTAAATTTAGGCTTAGTTTATTAATAAAGGCAAAATTTTATTAAGAATTTAAAAGAGTTATGATAAAATCAAAAATTATATATCATAAAGGATAAATCATGTTTAGAAGATATAGAAGACTTAGAAAAAACTCAAATATTAGAGATTTAGTTAGGCAGACAAGTTTAAGTGTAGATGATTTTATATACCCACTTTTTGCAGTTGAAGGAACAGGCGTTAAAAAAGACACTCCATCAATGCCTGGCGTTTATCAGCTCAGTATTGATGAAATTTTAAAAGAGTGTGAGGAGATAGTTGGTTTAGGAATAAAATCAGTCCTTCTTTTTGGAATTCCTGATGTAAAAGATAGCATAGGAAGTGATGCATTAAGCGAAGATGGTATAATCGCTAAGACAACAAGAGCTATAAAAGAGAAATTTCCAAACCTTTATGTTATAACTGATCTATGCTTTTGTGAGTATACAGATCATGGTCATTGTGGAATTTTGTGTGGAGATACAGTTGATAATGATGCAACATTAGAAATTTCAGCCAAACAAGCTTTGATTCACGCAAAAGCTGGAGCAGATATGATAGCACCAAGTGGTATGATGGATGGTATTATTGAGACTTTAAGAACTGCTTTGGATGAAAACGGATATAAAGATCTTCCTATAATGGCTTACTCTACCAAATTTGCTTCAGCTTATTATGGACCATTTAGAGATGTTGCGGAGAGTTCTCCTAGTTTTGGTGATAGAAAAACATATCAAATGGACCCAGCAAATCGTCGTGAAGCCATAATGGAAAGCTTAGAAGATGAGGCACAAGGGGCTGATATTTTAATGGTAAAACCAGCTTTAGCTTATCTTGATATCATTCGCGATTTAAGGCAAAATTCGCTTTTACCAATTTGTGCGTACAATGTAAGTGGAGAGTATGCTTTGCTTAAGGCTGGAGAAAAAGCAGGCATTATAGATTATCAAAGAGTTATGGCTGAAACACTTATAAGCATCAAAAGAGCAGGTGCTGATCTTATCATCACATACCACGCAAAAGAGATGGCTAAAATTTTAAAAGGTAAAAATTGAGACATTTTCTAACACTAAAAGACTACACAAAAGATGAAATTTTAGAAATTTTAGATCTTGCTGATGAGATAAAAGCCCAGACTAAAAAGGGCGATTTAAAGCTGTATTTAAAAGATAAAACATTAGCTATGATATTTGAAAAAAGCTCAACTAGAACTAGAGTTAGCTTTGAAGTTGGAATTTCTCAGCTTGGCGGAAAAGCTCTATTTTTAAGTAGTCGTGATATTCAGCTTGGTCGTGGAGAGCCTGTAAAAGATACAGCTAGAGTTTTAGGAAGAATGGTTGATATGATAATGGCTAGAGTCTATAAACAAAGCGATTTAGAAGAGCTTGCTAAATTTAGTGGAATTCCTGTTATAAATGGGCTAAGCGATGATTTTCATCCAGTTCAACTGATGGCTGATCTTATGACTATGAGAGAATTTGGCAAGGATATAAATAGTCTAAAAGTAGCTTATATAGGCGATGGAAATAATATGGCAAATTCATATATTCTAGCTGCTAGTAAGTTAGGGTTTGAGTTAAGAATTGCTACCCCAAAAGGTTATGAGCCTTGTGATAGTGTTTTAAATTTGGCTTTTGATTTTGCTAAAGAAAGTGGAGCTAAAATTTTACTTTCTAATACCCCACAAACTGCTATAAATGAAGCTGATGTCGTAGTAACTGATACCTGGATATCTATGGGGCAAGAAGAGGAAAAAATTAAAAGAGTAAAAGATTTTAATGGCTTTACTATTGATAGAGTTTTAATGAGTTTAGCTAAAAGCGATGCGATTTTTTTACACTGTTTGCCTGCTTATAGAGGTTATGAGGTAAGTGAAGAGCTATTTGAAGCTCATGCAGATGAGATATTTAGCGAAGCAGAAAACCGCTTACATGCACAAAAAGCTGTCATGGTATGGCTATATAGGAGAAAAGATGAGTGAAGATAAAAGATGTATTGATGAAAAAATAGATGAAATTCACGAAATTTTAGGCGATGATAAAAACGAAAAGACTATCTTTGAGATAGTTGATAGCGATGATAAAAAGATGCTAACTTTAAAAAGTGGTTCATGGAATAGTAGCGAACCGTGGTTTGGAGTCGATGGTGATCAGAATTTACATACCATGGTTTCTATAAAATCTCTTACTAAATTTATAGAGTCTTATAGAAATTTAGCTAGAGAGAATTTTGATTTAAGGCTTGAAAGAAGCATAGCCCAACATTTGCCAATAGATTTTGGCGATGTTTGGACTGTTTGCATGGATGAGATAAGGCGTATAGCTTTAGAAAATCCAAAAAGCACCACGCTAAATATCGACCTAAATGAGATAGTTAGCAAGGTTAAACAAGACCATCCAAATTTATTTATTGATTTAGAAAGAGTTAGGAGAGGAAATTTATGAAGATAGACTTTGATGCATACGCAAAATACTCAAAACCAGGACCAAGGTACACAAGCTATCCAACGGCTTTGGAATTTAGTGAGAATTTTAGTTATGATGAGTATATTAACGAGTTAAAAAACCAAGATAAACAAAGACCACTATCTTTATATTTTCACTTACCATTTTGCCGCTCAGCATGCTATTTTTGTGGCTGTAATGTCATCTATACTAGCAAGCAAGAAAAGCTTGATAGATATATTGATTACTTAGAAAAAGAGCTTGAAATTTTAAGTAAAATTTTAGACACAAATAGAGTTGTAACTCAGCTTCATTTTGGTGGTGGAACTCCAACTTTTTATAGTGATGCTCAGCTTGATAAAATTATAAAAAACATAAAATCTCATTTTAAAAATTTTAGTAACGATGCTGAGATAAGTTGTGAGATAGACCCTAGATTTTTAACTGATAAGCAACTTGATATTTTAGTAGGACACGGGTTTAATAGAGTTAGTTTTGGAGTTCAAGACTTTAATGAAAAGGTTCAAAAAGCAATTCACAGAATTCAACCCTTTGAAATAACTAAAAATGCCGTTGATATGGCAAGAAATAGGGGAATTTACTCTATAAATATGGACCTTATTTATGGACTTCCATTTCAAACGGTTGAGAGCTTTAAAGAGACTTTAAAACAAGCTTTAACGCTTGATGTTGACAGATTTGCCATATTTAACTACGCACATGTTCCGTGGATTAAAAAATCAATGAGAAAGATAGATGAAGACACTCTTCCAGAGCCAAAATTCAAGCTTGAAATTTTAAAATATACTCATGATTATCTTACATCAAATGGATATAAGATGATAGGCATGGATCACTACGCAAAACCTGAAGATGAGCTTTTTAAGGCTTTAGAAGATGGCAGTTTGCATAGAAATTTCCAAGGATATACAACTAAAGGCGGGGCGGATTTAATAGGAGTTGGCATTACAAGTATAGGTGAAGGAGTTAGCCACTACGCTCAAAACTATAAAGATATGGATAGATATGAAAAGGCTATTGATAGTGGAATTTTACCTTACTTTAAAGGCATAAAGCTAAATGATGAAGATATTTTAAGAAAAGAAGTTATTATGAGTTTGATGAGTAACTTTTACTTAAATATAGAAAAGATCGAATCAAAATTTGGTATAAATTTCAAAGAGCATTTCCATGATAGTTTAGAAAAGCTTAAAGATTTAAGTGAGTTTTTAGAAGTTGGTGATAAGGAGATAAAAGTTACTCCAACAGGAACGCTACTTATTAGAAATATAGCTATGTGCTTTGATGAGTACATGGTAAATGATGGAAGTAAGAGGTTTTCAAAAACAGTATGAGTATTGTAAACATAACAGATGCTTGTGTAAAGTGTGGTAAGTGTATTCCAGTTTGTACGATTCATAACATAAACCGAGATGAAACTACTAGTCCAAGGGGCTTTTTAGATCTTTTAAGTGCGTATCAAAATGGTGATTTAGAACTTGATAAGCAGGCAAAAGAGATATTTGAAAGCTGCTTTTTATGTACAAATTGCGTTGATGTTTGCCCCTCATCTATTGGAACTGATACAGCTATTGAGATGGTAAGAAGCGATATAGCTGATAAATATGGCATTTCGTGGTATAAAAAAGTGGTGTTTTGGTTTTTAAGCCATAGAAAAATCATGGACTTAACAGCTAAATTTGGCTATGTTTTTCAAAGCTGTGGACTTAAGGTAAATAAAGAGAAATTTTCAAATTCTATGAGAATGAGATTTAACCTTCCTTTAGTTAAGATGATAGATAAAACAAGACTCTTGCCAACTTTTGGTAAAAAGAGCTTTTTAAATTCTTATCCTGAATTTATAGATAATGGTGGCGAAAAAACTATAGGAATTTTTATAGGATGTATGGGAAATTACTTTTATACAGGCATTGGCGAAGGGCTACTTAAAATTTGTAAAACCTTAAAAATAAATGCTCATCTTATGAAAAAACAAGCCTGTTGTGGTGCTGCTATGTATTTTACAGGAGATACTAAAACAACTAAGAAAAATGCCAAATTTAATATAGAGTATTTTGAAGAAATACTAAAAACTGTAGATGCTATTATCATTCCAGAAGCGACCTGTTCTGGCATGATAAGGGTTGATTATGAGCATCTTTTCCATGATGAAGAAGAGTGGAAAAATAGAGCAATTGCTATTAGTTCTAAGGTTTTTTTAGCTACAGAGTATTTTGATAAATTTACAAATTTAGCTGAAATTTTAGCTACAAAAAATAGCTCAGATCTAAGCATAACCTGTCATGATCCTTGCCATGCTAGAAAGATGCAAGGCGTTTATAAGGAACCAAGACATCTACTAGCTCAAAATTTCAGCATTACCGAGATGAGTAATCCAAATCAATGCTGTGGGTTTGGCGGAGTAACTATGCAGACAAACCGCTACTATTTAAGCAAAGCAAGTGGCAAGCAAAAAGTTCCTATGATAGAAAAAACAGGTGCTAAATTTGTAAGTGCTGAGTGTAGTGCATGTAGAATGCAGCTAAATAACGCTTTACATATCGATAAAAGTGATAAAAGGTGCGTTAATCCTATTGAGCTAATCGCATCTGTTTTATAGTATTTGATAATAATTATTAAAAACCAAAACTTTTGTTAATTCTCTTTTGTTAAAATTTAAAAAATTAAAACAAAGGAGACAATATGTCAAATTTACTGTCAAAGTATAATCTTTTTATAGACGGCGAGTTTGTTAAGTCAAGTGGTAGTGATACTTTAGATACATTTAACCCAGCAACAGGCGAAAAGCTAGCTACTATAACTGATGCAACAAAAGAAGATGTTGATTTAGCAGTAAAAGCTGCAAGAAAAGCGTTTAATAGCTTTAGACACACAACAGTTAAAGAGCGTTCAGAGTTGCTTTTAAAAATTGCTGACATAATTGATGAAAACAAGGAATTTTTAGCAAAAGTTGAAACTATGGATAATGGTAAACCGATCCGCGAAACTCTAAATGTAGATATTCCTTATGCAAGTGAGCATTTTAGATATTTTGCTGGAGTTATACAAGGCGAAGAAGGTGCAGCAAATATCTTAAATGGTGAGCTTATGGCTATTATTTTAAAAGAGCCAATCGGTGTTGTAGGGCAAATCGTTCCGTGGAATTTTCCATTTCTTATGACAGCGTGGAAACTTGCTCCACTAATCGCAGCTGGCGATACTAGCGTATTTAAACCATCATCAGATACTAGTTTAAGTGTTTTAGAGTTAATGAGACTTATTAAAGATATTCTTCCAAAAGGCGTTATAAATGTTATAACAGGTAGAGGTAGTAAATCAGGTGAGTTTATAACCCAACACCCTGGCCTTGATAAATTAGCATTTACTGGATCAACTGAAGTAGGAAGAGGAATAGCTATCGCAGCTGCTAAAAGAATCATTCCAAGCACACTTGAATTAGGTGGAAAGAGCGCAAATATCATCTATGCTGATGCTGATTTTGAAAAAGCTCTTGATGGCGTTCAGATGGGAATTTTATTTAACCAAGGACAAGTTTGTTGTGCTGGAAGTAGGATTTTTGTTGAAGAGAGTATTTATGATGAATTTGTCAAAAAAGCTATTGAGAAATTTAAAAATTTAAAAGTAGGCGATCCACTTGATCAAAATACCCAAATGGGATCTCAGATCAATAAAAAACAAGCCGATAAAATTCTAGAATACATTGAAATAGGTAGAAAAGAGGGTGCTAAAGTTGCAGTTGGTGGCAAAAGAGCAGCAGCTGGAGAAAATTTCATAGAACCAACTCTTTTAGTAGATGTTACAAATGATATGAGAGTTGCTCAAGAAGAAATTTTTGGACCAGTTGGTGTTGTGATTAAATTTAAAGATCAAGATGAGCTTATTAAAATGGTAAATGATAGCGAGTATGGCTTAGGTGGTGGTATATTTACAAAAGATATCACAAAAGCACTAAATACAGCAAGAGCTATGGAAACTGGAAGAGTTTGGATAAATTGCTATAACCAAATTCCAGCTGGACTTCCTTTTGGTGGGTATAAAAACTCAGGAATTGGTAGAGAAACACATAAAATGATACTTGATCACTACACTCAAACTAAAAGTATTGCCATAGATCTAACTGGAAAAACATCAGGTTTATACTAAAATTTAGCCCCAAAATATGGGGCTTTTTATCTTAAATTTCTAAAATTTAGCTAAAAATAGAAAAAAACTATAAAATCTCTTGACATAAAAAAACTTTTCAGATATAATTCACACTTATCAAATTTACGGATGCTGGTGTAGCTCAGTTGGTAGAGCTACTGCCTTGTAAGCAGTAGGTCGGCGGTTCAAGTCCGTTCACCAGCTCCATTTTGTTTTAAAAACAGTGTTTGACCAGATATATTAGGTGAGATACTCAAGTGGCCAACGAGGGCAGACTGTAAATCTGCTGGCTTCGCCTTCCGTGGTTCGAATCCACGTCTCACCACCATTTGTTTATGCGGGAGTAGCTCAGTTGGCTAGAGCATCAGCCTTCCAAGCTGAGGGTCGCGAGTTCGAGCCTCGTTTCCCGCTCCATTTATTTTGGAATTTAAATGAAAACTGGGAGCTGTAATACAAATTTTAATAATTTTATACAGTTACTAGCCATAAATTCCATTTTGTTGTTTGTGTTGTGATATAATGTTGCACTACTTTGCCATGAGTTTACGCTCATATGGCTCAGAGGTAGAGCACTTCCTTGGTAAGGAAGAGGTCGTGGGTTCAAGTCCCACTATGAGCTCCATCAAATTAGAGCAAGCAAGAGCACAAACCAGTTAAAGTAAGATATCATTTAATATGGAGGAAAAGATGGCTAAGGAAAAATTTACCAGAAGTAAGCCACACGTTAACATTGGTACTATTGGTCACGTTGACCATGGTAAGACAACTTTGACAGCTGCTATTTCAGCGGTTCTTTCAAGAAAAGGTCTAGCTGAGCTTAAAGATTATGATAATATCGATAATGCTCCAGAAGAAAAAGATAGAGGTATTACTATCGCTACTTCTCACATTGAGTACGAAACAGCTAATAGACACTATGCTCACGTTGATTGTCCAGGGCACGCTGACTATGTTAAAAACATGATTACAGGTGCTGCTCAAATGGATGGTGCTATATTAGTTGTTAGTGCTGCTGATGGCCCAATGCCACAAACAAGAGAGCACATTCTACTATCACGCCAAGTTGGTGTTCCATATATCGTTGTTTTCCTAAACAAAGCAGATATGGTTGATGATGAAGAGCTTTTAGAGCTAGTTGAAATGGAAGTTAGAGAACTTCTAAATGAGTATGATTTTCCAGGTGATGATACTCCTATAACAGTTGGTTCTGCACTTCAAGCACTAGAAGAGGCAAAAGCTGGCACAGATGGTCCTTGGTCAGAGAAGATTATGGCTCTTATGGATACAGTTGATAGCTATATTCCAACTCCACAAAGAGATACAGATAAACCACTTCTAATGCCTATTGAAGACGTTTTCTCAATTTCAGGTCGTGGAACTGTTGTAACTGGTAGAATTGAAAAAGGTGTTGTAAAAGTAGGTGATACTATTGAAATCGTAGGTATCAAACCAACTCAAACAACAACAGTTACTGGTGTTGAGATGTTTAGAAAAGAAATGGATCAAGGTGAGGCAGGTGATAACTGCGGTATTCTTCTAAGAGGTACTAAAAAAGAGGATGTTGAAAGAGGTATGGTTTTATGTAAACCAGGCTCAATTACTCCACACTCTACATTTGAAGGTGAAGTATATATCCTAACAAAAGAAGAAGGTGGTAGACATACACCATTTTTCAACAACTATAGACCACAATTTTATGTAAGAACAACAGATGTTACTGGCTCAATCACGCTTCCTGAAGGAACTGAAATGGTTATGCCAGGTGATAATATTAAAATCACAGTTGAGCTTATTCACCCAATCGCTCTTGAGCAAGGTACAAGATTTGCTATCCGTGAAGGTGGTAAAACTGTAGGTTCAGGTGTTGTGTCTAAGGTTATAAAATAATATATTTATGGGGTGATTTCACCCCAAATTTTAAGGATTAATTATGAGAATTAAAGTAGGTTTAAAATGTAGTGAGAGTGGTGATATCAACTATAGCACATATAAAAATAGTAAAAACACTACTGAAAAGTTAGAGCTTAAAAAATACTGCCCAAGACTTAGAAAACATACTATTCATAAAGAAGTCAAGCTAAAAGGCTAAATTTTAGGGCAATAGCTCCAATGGTAGAGCGCCGGATTCCAAATCCGATTGTTGGGGGTTCGAGTCCCTCTTGCCCTGCCACTAAAGGTTAGAATATGAACAAATTAAAAGAGTATATATCAGATTCAAAAATAGAGCTTAATAAGGTTATATTTCCAACTGCAGATGAGATTAGAAAAGCTTTTATAGCAGTTGTTATTGTTGTTACTGTTGTGGCACTTTTCTTAGCTTTAGTTGATGTGATTATGTCTTCTACATTATCATCAATCATATAAGGTATTGTATGGCACATAAATGGTATGCAATTCAGACTTATGCTGGTTCAGAGATGAGTGTAAAGGTTGCTATTGAAAATTTAGCACAAAGTCAAGGTTTAGAGGATAAAATCGATCAAGTTATAGTTCCAACAGAAGATGTCATAGAGATAAAAAATGGTAAGCAAACTATAAAAGAAAGAAGCCTTTATCCTGGATATTGCTTTGCAAACCTTGATCTTGATACGGCTCTTTGGCATAAAATTCAAAGACTGCCTAAAGTAAGTAGATTTATTGGTGAATCTAAAAAGCCAAGTCCACTTAGAGAAGCTGATGTTGAGCTTATTTTAGAAAAGGTTAATAAAAGAGAGGCTCCAAAACCTAAAATTTCATTTGAAGAGGGTGAAGTTGTTAGAGTTATTGATGGTCCTTTTGCAAATTTTAATGGTACAGTTGAAGAGTATGATATGATACATGGAAAACTAAGATTAAATGTCTCTATTTTTGGTAGAAGTACCCCTGTTGAAATTTTGTATTCACAAGTTGAAAAAATCGTTTAAGGAGATAGTTTATGGCTAAAAAAGTTACAGGTCAAATTAAATTACAAATAGCTGCTGCAAAAGCAAATCCAAGCCCTCCTGTTGGTCCAGCACTTGGTCAACAAGGTGTTAATATTATGGAATTTTGTAAAGCATTTAATGAAAAAACTAAAGACATGGCAGGTTTTAATATCCCTGTTGTTATTACAGTTTATGCTGATAAAAGTTTTACATTTGTGACAAAACAACCGCCAGCTACAGATTTGATTAAAAAAGCTGCTGGAATAAATAAAGGTTCAGATAATCCTTTAAAGAATAAAGTCGCTAAACTTACTAAAGCTCAAGTTTTAGAGATAGTTGATAAAAAAATTGCTGATATGAATACTAAAGACAAAGAGCAGGCTGCTAAGATTATAGCAGGATCAGCTAGATCCATGGGTATTACAGTAGTTGACTAAAAAACCCTCACCACTGGGTTAAAAGTGGAAGCAAACTTATGCGGAGAAATTTATGAAAAAAACTAAAAGATTTGAAGAATTACTAAAAAAATTTGATAATACAAAAGTTCACTCATTAAAAGAGGGTGTTGATACAGTTAAAACTTTAGCATCTGCTAAATTTGATGAGACAGTTGAGATCGCTTTAAAGTTAAATGTTGATCCTAGATATGCTGATCAAATGGTAAGAGGTTCAGTTGTCCTTCCTGCTGGTACAGGTAAAGTTGTAAGAGTTGCAGTTATTGCAAAAGATGCTAAGGCTGATGAGGCTAAAACAGCTGCTGCTGATATTGTTGGAGATGATGATCTAATAGAGCAAATTCAAGCAGGAAATATCAATTTTGATGTTTTAATAGCTACTCCTAATTTAATGGGCTTAGTGGGAAAAGTTGGTAGAATTCTTGGACCAAAAGGTCTTATGCCAAACCCAAAAACAGGTACTGTAACTATGGATATTAAACAAGCTGTTGAAAATGCAAAAGGCGGTCAAGTTAATTTTAGAGTTGATAAACAAGGCAATATCCATGCAGGAATTGGTAAAGTAAGCTTTACAAAAGAGCAACTTATGGACAACCTAAGCACTTTTATAAAAGCTATAAACAAGCATAAACCTGCATCTGCAAAAGGCAGATATGTTAAAAATGCAACACTATCTTTAACAATGAGTCCTTCTGTATCACTAGATACGCAAGAAATTATTGATTTAAGATAATTAAAGAATTTTATCTTTGATTGGAGATAGTCGAGGCGAAAGCTTAATTGGGATTTTCCCTCTCTGCTTGAAATCACCGGTCGGAAAGGAGTAGATATGACAAGAGAAGAAAAAGTAGCTTTAGTATCAAGCTTAACTGATGGCTTTAAAGAAGCTGATGGTGTTATTGTTAGTGAATTTAAGGGTCTAACTGTTTCTAAACTAGAAGAACTTAGAGCATCTGCAAAAGATTTAGATGTAAAGGTTCAAGTTATTAAAAATACACTTGCTAACATTGCACTTAAAAATGCAGGTAAAGACGGTATAGAGCTAAAAGATACAAGTATTTTCATCTGGGGCGACCAACTAAATTCATCAAAAGTTGCAGCAAAATTTGCTGAGAAAAATGATAAATTTATCATCAAGGCTGCTCATATTGATGGTGAAGTTTGTAGTACAGATAAGGTTATTGCGCTATCAAAACTTCCTGGAAGAGAAGAGCTTATTGCTATGCTTTTACAGGTTTGGAATGCACCGGTTCAAAATTTTACAATCGGCTTAAATGCGCTTAAAGAGAAAAAAGAACAATCAGCATAAATAAATTATAGGAGATAATAAATGGCAATTACAAAAGAAGATGTTTTAGAGTATATCTCTAATCTTACAGTTTTAGAGTTAAGTGAACTTGTAAAAGAGTTTGAAGAGAAATTTGGCGTAAGTGCAGCTCCAGTTATGGTAGCAGGTGCAGCTGGTGCAGGTGCGGTAGAAGCAGCAGATGAGAAAACTGAATTTGATCTTGTTTTAGTTGATGCAGGTGATAAGAAAATCAATGTTATTAAAGTTGTTAGAGCTCTTACAGGTCTTGGTCTTAAGGATGCAAAAGATGCAGTTGAGGGAACTCCAACAACACTTAAAGAAGGCATTAGCAAAGAAGATGCCGAAGCAGCTAAGAAAGAGCTTGAAGAAGCTGGAGCTAAAGTCGAGCTTAAATAGTTTGATTATAAAACTTAAAGGAGAGTCTAAATTTGACTCTCTAAATTTTGTGTGTTTATCACACCAACCTACTTTCAAAAATTTTGCCACGAGGTAGATAGATGTTAAATTCCCTATATTCAGGAAACCGCCTAAGAATTGATTTTTCTAAGGTTAAAAAAGAGATAGAAATTCCAAATTTATTACAATTACAAAAGAAGAGTTTTGATAGTTTTTTATACCCAAATAGCTCTGATATGAGTGGTATAGAAAGAGTACTAAAGTCAATCTTTCCAATTCATGATCCGCAAAATAGACTAAGCTTAGAATATGCAGGATATGAAATTTTAAAACCTAAATACTCAGTTAGAGAGTGTATGGAGCGCGGTCTTACATACTCAGTTAGTTTAAAAATGAAGATTCGCTTAATACTATATGATAAAGATGAAAAAACAGGCGATAAAGTTGGCGTTAAGGATGCAAAAGAGCAAGAAATTTTTATAAGAGATATTCCTTTAATGACCGATAGAGTCTCATTTATAATAAATGGTGTTGAAAGAGTTGTGGTTAATCAACTACATAGAAGCCCTGGTGTAATATTTAAAGAAGAAGAAAGCCCAACTGTAGCAAATAAAAGAATCTACACAGCTCAAATTATACCAGATAGAGGTAGTTGGCTTTATTTTGAGTATGACGCAAAAGATGTTTTGTACGTTAGAATAAATAAACGCCGTAAAATGCCTATAACTATACTATTTAGAGCACTTGGTTATACAAAACAAGATATTATTAAACTGTTCTATCCTATAAAAACTCTACATATCGAAAATGGTAAATTTCTTACTAAATTTCTGCCAGATGAGTATAGCTCAAGACTTGAATATGATATAAAAGATCCAAAGGGAAATGTTGTTCATCAAGCAGGAAAAAGACTATCTAAGAAAAAAGCAGTAAGACTTATTGAAGATGGGCTTGATTATGTTGAGTATCCAGTTGAGCTGTTAGCAGAAAGGTATATCGCTAATCCTGTGTTTAATGCAGAAAGCGGTGAAATTTTATACGATATTTTATCTGCTTTAGATGAGACAAAAATAGCTGAAATTTTAAAAACTCAAAAGACCATAACTATAGCAAACGACCTCGCAAAAGGCGTTGATAATAGTATTATTAATGCCTTTTTGCAAGACACAGAATCACTTAAAATTTTAGCTCAAACTGAAGGTGTTGATGATGAAAATGATCTTGCAGCTATTAGAATTTATAAAGTTATGAGACCAGGTGAGCCAGTTGTAAAAGAAGCAGCTAGAGATTTTGTAAGAGATCTTTTCTTTAATCCTGAAAGATATGATTTAACAAAAGTTGGTCGTATGAAGATGAACCATAAGTTGGGTCTTAATGCTCCTGAGTATGTTACAGTTTTAACAAGTGAGGATATTATTAAAACAGCTAAATATCTCATCGGTGTTAAAAATGGTGAAGGTTTTATTGATGATAGGGATCACCTTGGAAATAGAAGAATTAGATCAATTGGTGAGCTTTTAGCAAATGAAACTCATAACGGCTTAGTTAGAATGCAAAAAACAATTAGGGATAAATTTACAACACTAAGTAGTAGTATTGATGAGCTTATGCCATATGATTTAATAAACGCTAAGACCATAACAACAGCATTATTAGAATTTTATACAGGTGGACAGTTAAGCCAGTTTATGGATCAAACAAACCCACTAAGTGAAGTTACACATAAAAGAAGACTTTCGGCTCTTGGTGAGGGTGGTTTGGTTAAAGAAAGAGCTGGTTTTGAAGTTCGTGACGTTCATCCAACTCACTACGGCAGAATTTGTCCTATTGAAACTCCAGAAGGTCAAAATATAGGTCTTATTAATACCTTAGCAACTTATGCTAAAGTAAATGATTTAGGATTTGTAGAAGCTCCTTATAAAAAGGTAGTTGAAGGTAAAGTTGTTGATGAGGTGGTTTATCTAACAGCCACTCAAGAAGAAGGACTTGTAATTGCAGCAGCTTCAGCTAGACTTAATGAAGATGGAAGTTTTAAAGATGAAATTTTAGAAGCTAGAAAAAATGGTGAAACAATTCTAGTCAAAAAAGATGAAGTAGACCTAATAGACCTTTGTTCTGGTATGGTTACAGGAGTTGCAGCTTCATTAATCCCATTTCTTGAACATGATGATGCAAACAGAGCGTTAATGGGTTCAAACATGCAACGCCAAGCAGTTCCACTTCTAAAAGCCACAGCGCCTATTGTTGGAACAGGTATGGAAGCAACTATCGCTAGAGACTCATGGCTTGCTATAAAAGCAAAAAGAGCTGGTGTTATAGAAAAGGTTGATAGTAAAAATATATTTATATTAGGTGAAGATGAAAAAGGTCCTTTTATAGACCACTACCTAATGGAGAAAAATTTAAGAACAAACCAAAATACAATGTTTTCCCAGCACCCTATAGTTAAAAAAGGAGATAAGGTAGCTCAAGGTCAAATTATAGCTGATGGTTCAAGTATGGAACAAGGCGAGCTTGCAATCGGTAAAAACGCTCTTATTGCATTTATGCCATGGCATGGTTACAACTATGAAGATGCAGTTGTAATGAGCGAGAAGATGATTAGAAATGATGAGTATACAAGTGTTCATATCTATGAAAAAGAGATTGATGCTAGAGAGCTAAAAGATGGTGTTGAAGAGATAACAAAAGACATTCCAAATGTAAAAGAAGAAGATTTGCTTCATCTTGATGAGAGCGGTATTGTAAAGATTGGAACTAAGATAAAAGCTGGTATGATTTTGGTTGGCAAAGTCACACCAAAAGGTGAGGTTAAACCAACTCCAGAAGAAAGACTCTTAAGAGCTATATTTGGTGAAAAAGCAGGTCATGTTGTAAATAAATCACTATATGCTACTTCATCTATGGAAGGTGTTGTAGTAGATGTTAAAATTTTTACAAAAAAAGGGTATGAAAAAGATAGCAGAACCATTGAATCATATGAAAGTGAAAAGATAAATTTAGAAAAAGAGCATCACGACAGACTTTTAATGCTTGATAGAGAAGAGACTTTAAAAGTTACTTCACTTTTATCTGTTAAAAAATTAGTAAAAGATGGACATTTAGGTAAAAGTGAGTATAAAAAAGGTGATATCGTTACAAAAGAAGATCTTGAAAATTCTAACCGTTTTGCACTAAATAACTTTATAAATTCTTATGATAGCAAAACTATAGCTGAGTATGATGATATAAAAAACCACTTCCAAAATGAAAAAAGAAAGCTTAAAGACGAACATGATGAGAAGCTTGAAATTTTAGAAAAAGATGATATTTTGCCAAGTGGCGTTGTTAAGCTTGTTAAGGTTTATATCGCAACCAAAAGAAAACTTAAGGTTGGTGATAAGATGGCAGGACGACATGGAAATAAAGGTATAGTTTCAACTATAGTTCCAGAAGTTGATATGCCATATCTTCCAAGTGGAAAAAGAGTTGATATAGTTTTAAATCCACTAGGCGTTCCAAGTCGTATGAATATTGGTCAAATAATGGAGAGCCACTTAGGACTTGTTGGTGTAAAGCTAGGAGATGAGATAGAAAGACTTCTAGAAGAAAAACAGGGTGAATGGCTTGAGAATTTAAGAAATAAAATGATATCAATAGCTGACACAGCAAATCTTATGGATGCCAAAGCCGAACTTGATAATATGGATAATGAAACTTTACTTAAATACGCAAGAGACTGGAGTAGGGGAGTTAAATTTGCAGTTCCTGTTTTTGAAGGAATTGTACCTGAGGATTTCACTAAACTATTTGAATTAGCAAGTATAGATCCAGATGGAAAGACAGATTTATATGATGGCAGAACTGGTGAGAAATTTAAAGAAAGAGTAAATGTAGGTTGTATGTATTATCTTAAACTTCACCACTTAGTCGATGAAAAAGTTCACGCAAGAAGTACTGGACCATATAGCTTAGTTACACAACAACCTGTTGGCGGTAAGGCACTAAGCGGTGGGCAAAGATTTGGAGAGATGGAAGTTTGGGCATTAGAGGCGTATGGAGCAGCTTACACTCTAAGAGAGATGCTTACAATAAAATCAGACGATGTTGATGGCAGACTTGCAGCTTACAAAGCACTAATACGAGGTGAAAATGTACCAAGTGCAGGCGTTCCAGAGACATTTTTCGTGCTAACTAAAGAGCTTAAATCTTTAGCACTTGATATAGATATATTTAAAAAGGTAGAGGGCGATGAGTGATTTTGAATTAGAAAAGATTGAAGTTACAGAAAACGAAAGACCGCATGATTTTGATGCAGTACAGATAAAACTTGCTAGTCCTGATGAGATAAGGTCTTGGAGTCATGGTGAGGTTAAAAAGCCTGAAACCATAAACTACCGTACATTAAAACCAGAAAGAGATGGTCTATTTTGTGCTAAAATTTTTGGACCAGTAAGGGATTATGAGTGTCTTTGTGGTAAATATAAAAAGATGCGTTTTAAAGGTCATAAGTGCGAAAAATGCGGTGTTGAGATAACAACTTCTAAAGTTAGAAGAACTAGAATGGGTCATATTGAGCTAGTAACTCCAGTTGCTCATATCTGGTATGTAAATTCACTTCCAAGTAGAATCGCAACTCTACTTGGCATAAAGATGAAAGATTTAGAGCGCGTACTTTACTATGAAGCTTACATTGTAGATAAAGAAGGCGAGGCGTTTTATGATAGTGAAAACACTAAAAAGGTAGTAAAATATGATGTTTTAAATGAAGAGACTTATCAAAGACTTGAAAAACTATATTTTAATACCGGCTTTAGTGCAAAAATGGGTGGAGAAGTTATAAGAGATCTTCTTGCTGAGCTTGATTTGGTTGAAATTCTAGTTCAGTTAAAAGAGGAGATGGAAGCTACTAATTCAGAAGCTAAAAAGAAAAATATAATCAAAAGGCTTAAAGTTGTAGAAAGCTTTGTATCTTCTGGTAATCGTCCAGAGTGGATGATGATAACAGCTCTTCCTGTTCTTCCAGCAGATCTTAGGCCACTTGTAAATTTAGACGGTGGTAAATTTGCAGTTAGTGATGTAAATGACCTTTATAGAAGAGTTATTAATAGAAACTCAAGACTTAAAAGACTTATGGAACTTGATGCACCTGAGATTATTATCAGAAATGAAAAAAGAATGCTTCAAGAATCTGTTGATGCTTTGTTTGATAATGGTAGACGTGCAAACGCAGTTAAAGGTGCAAACAAACGTCCACTTAAATCATTAAGTGAAATTATTAAAGGCAAACAAGGTCGCTTTAGACAAAATCTTCTTGGTAAAAGAGTTGATTTTTCTGGTCGTTCTGTTATAGTTATAGGTCCAAAACTAAGAATGGATCAATGTGGTCTTCCAAAAACAATGGCCTTAGAGCTATTTAAACCACATCTTATTGCTAGACTTCAAGAAAAAGGTTACGCTACAACAGTTAAGCAAGCTAAAAAGATGATAGATGATAAGGTAAATGAAGTTTGGGAGTGTTTGGAAGAGGTTGTTAAAAACTACCCAGTTATGCTAAACCGTGCCCCTACGCTTCACAAAATGTCCATTCAAGCCTTTCACCCAGTTTTGGTTGAAGGCAAAGCTATAAAGCTTCATCCGCTTGTTTGTGCTGCATTTAACGCTGACTTTGACGGCGATCAAATGGCTGTTCATGTTCCTTTATCAAATGAGTCAATCGCAGAGTGTAAAATTTTAATGCTTAGTTCGATGAATATTCTTCTTCCAGCAAGCGGTAAGGCAGTATCTGTTCCAAGCCAAGATATGGTTTTAGGAATTTACTACCTAAGCTTAGAAAAAGAAGGCGCAAAAGGAGCAAATAAAATTTATGCAAATGTTGATGAAGTTATGGTATCAGTTGATTCTGGATATCTTGATATTCATGCAAAGATTAAGACTATGGTTGATGGAAGTACGATATTTACAACAGCAGGTAGGCTTATCATCAAGTCAATTGTTCCTGATTTTATAGAAGAGAGTATGTGGAACAGGATATTAAAGAAAAAAGATATTGCAAATTTAGTTGATGAAGTTTATAAAAAAGGCGGTCTAGAAAGAACTGCTAAATTCCTAGATGATCTTAAAAATTTAGGGTTTGATTCTGCTACAAAAGCTGGAATTTCAATTGCAATGTCTGATATTATTACTCCTGATTCAAAGAGTAAATATATAAATGATGCAAAAGATGAGGTTAAAAGTATCCAAAGTCAATACGGTGCGGGACTTTTAACAGATAATGAAAGGTATAATAAAATAGTTAGCGTTTGGACAGATACTAACAAAAAAATAGCAAACGAGATGATGAAATCAGTAAAATCTGATAAAGGCGGCTTTAACTCTATTTATATGATGGCTGATTCTGGAGCTAGAGGTAGTGCAGCTCAAATCCGCCAACTTGCTGGTATGAGAGGACTTATGGCAAAGCCTGATGGAAGTATTATTGAAACACCAATTATCTCAAACTTTAGAGAAGGACTTAATGTTTTAGAGTACTTTATATCAACTCACGGTGCTAGAAAAGGTCTTGCTGATACTGCTTTAAAAACAGCAAATGCTGGATATTTAACAAGAAAGCTAATTGATGTTGGTCAAAATGTTAAAGTAACTGAAGAAGATTGTGGAACCCATGAAGGTATTGAGATTACTGAGATTACTGCAAATGGCGAATTAGTAGAGAGTTTGGAAGATAGAATTTTAGGAAGAGTTTTAAGTGATGATATTATTGATCCTATAACAAATGAAATTTTATTTACCGCAGGAACTTTGATAGACGAAGAAAAAGCTAAATTTATATCAGATAGTGGAATAAAATCAGTAAATATTAGAACTCCTATAACTTGTAAAGCCAAAAAGGGCGTTTGTGCAAAATGTTATGGTATTAACCTTGGTGAGGGTAAACTTGTAAAACCGGGTGAAGCAGTAGGAATTATTGCTGCTCAATCAATTGGCGAGCCAGGAACTCAGCTAACTCTTAGAACTTTCCACGCTGGTGGTACAGCTTCAGCAGAACAACAAGATTATCAAGTTGTTGCTAGAAAAGAGGGCTTTGTAAGGTATTATAATATCAATACCTATTTAAATAACGGCAAACATATAGTTTCAAACAGAAGAAATGCCGCTATTTTGATGGTTGAACCAAAGATAAAAGCACCATTTGATGGAGTTTTAGGTATTGAAGTATCTCATGAAGATATATTTTTAACCGTTAAGGGATCAAAAGATGAGGCTAAATTTACCATAAGAAAGAAAAATGTTGCTGTTGCAACTGAGCTTGCTGGTGTTTCTGGTAAGATAGAGGGTAAATTTTACTTGCCATTTGAAAGTGGAGCTAAAGTAAAAGAAGATGAGACTATAGCTGAGGTTATTAAGGAAGGTTGGAATATTCCTACTCGTATACCTTATGCAAGTGAGATAAAAATAGCAGATGGTGAACCAGTTGGTCAGATTATCAAATCAGGAGCAAAGGGAACTCTTAAATTTTTCATCTTAAAAGGTGATGCTTTACAAAGAGTTAAAACTATCAAAAAAGGTGATGAGGTAGTAGAAAGAGGACTTTTTGTTGTTGTTGCTGATGAGCTTGGAAGAGAGGCTACAAGGTATTATATACCAAGAAAATCTATCATAGAATTTAATGACAATGCTAAGATCAAAGCAGGAGATGTTATAGCTAGACCAGCTAAGGATGAAAATACCGTAATAGCTGAGTGGGATCCATACGCTACTCCAGTTATTGCTGAGAGCGCTGGTATTGTTAGTTTTGAAGATATAGAGCCTGGTTATACTGTGGCTGAACAGTATGATGATTTGACTGGAACAAGCAGACTCGTTGTTAATGAATACTTGCCACAAGGTGTTAAGCCAACTATCATAGTTGCAACTAATAGTGGGGAGCTTTTAAAATATCAAATGGAGCCAAAAAGTGTTATTCATGTTAGTGATGGAGATGAGGTAAAACTTGCTGATATACTAGCTAAAACTCCAAAAGCAGTAGCTAAATCTCAAGATATTACTGGAGGTCTTCCACGCGTTAGTGAACTTTTCGAAGCTAGAAAACCAAAAAATTCAGCCGTTATTGCTGAGATAGATGGTGTGGTAAGATTTGATAAACCACTTCGTTCAAAAGAGAGAATTGTCATAGACTCTCCAGATGGAAGTAGTGCAGAGTATTTAATAGATAAAAACCTTCAAATTCAAGTTCATGCTGGAGAGTTTGTTCACGCTGGTGAAAAACTAACAGATGGCGTTGTAAGTAGTCACGAAGTTTTAAGGGTTTTAGGTGAAAAAGCACTTCATTATTATTTGATAAGTGAAATTCAGCAAGTTTATCGTGGTCAAGGTGTTGCCATAAGTGATAAGCACATTGAGATTATTGTTTCTCAAATGCTTAGACAGGTTAGAATTTTAGATAGTGGAAATACAACTTTTATAGTGGGTGATCTAATTAGCAGACGAAAATTTAGAGAAGAAAACGAAAGAATTATCAGTATGGGTGGTGAGCCTGCGATTGCTGAGCCAATACTTCTTGGCGTTACAAGAGCAGCTATTGGAAGTGATAGTTTTATCTCAGCTGCATCATTCCAAGAGACAACAAAAGTTCTAACAGAGTCAAGTATAGCAGGTAAATTTGACCATCTTGAAGATCTTAAAGAAAATGTCATCTTAGGTAGAATGATTCCTGTTGGAACAGGTCTTTATAAAAATCATAAGATTAAGATCAAATCTAACTAAATTTAGGGGGAATTTACCCCCTAACTTATAAATTTATACATCAATGTTTTAAATATATTATAAGGATAAGATATGTCAAAATACATCCATTACCCAAATTTAGGACTTTTATTTTTAAGAATTTTTTTAGGTGTAAATGTTTTAATGCACGGAATTTCTAAAATTACAGGTGGAATTAGTGGTGTTAAAGGTATGCTAGCAGCAAAAGGAATTCCTGAGTTTATCGGATATGGTGTTTATGTTGGAGAAGTGGCAGCACCAGTTATGATAATTTTAGGAATTTTTACTAGACTTGGCTCTTTGATCCTTCTAGGAACTTGTGCGGTGATACTTTATGTTGCTCATGCTGATAAGCTTTTTAGTATTACTTCTTATGGTGGCTTAGCTCCTGAGATAGTATATTTATATATAGGCTCAGCGATATGTTTGCTGCTAAATGGTGGTGGAAAATTTGTTGTAAGAGCTGATTAAATTTTAAAAATTTATCTTAATTTATAACAATATTTTTAAATTTAAGCTCTATTTGTAAATATTACTTATAGAGCTGCTTTAAATTTAACAAAACTAAAATTGTATTACTTTAAAATTTAAAAGACTCAAATCTCATTAATCTATAAAATTTCATGCATTAACAAAACTCTAAGCTAAACTTAGATATAATTCAGTCTTTTTAATAAATTTAGTTGAAAGGAATTATTGTGCCTACAATAAATCAGTTAATTAGAAAAGAGCGCAAAAAAGTGATTTATAAATCAAAATCACCAGCTCTTAAGAATTGTCCGCAAAGACGCGGAGTTTGTACTCGTGTGTATACAACTACACCTAAAAAACCAAACTCAGCTCTTAGAAAAGTTGCCAAAGTAAGGCTAACAAGTGGTATAGAAGTTATTAGCTATATCGGTGGTGAAGGTCATAACCTACAAGAACACAGCATTGTTTTAGTTCGTGGCGGTAGGGTTAAGGACTTACCAGGTGTTAAGTATCATATCGTTCGTGGAGCACTTGATACAGCTGGCGTTGCAAAAAGAACTGTTTCAAGATCTAAATACGGTGCTAAACGCCCTAAGAAATAGTCTGGCTATACAGACTAAACTCGCTAGATTTAGTTTAGTTTGAGTAAAATTTAATAAATTTGAAGGAATAAAATGAGAAGAAGAAGAGCACCCGTTAGGGAGGTAATGCCAGATCCAATATATGGCAATAAAGTAGTTACTAAATTTATTAATGCATTAATGTATGATGGTAAGAAAAACACCGCATCAAAACTAATGTATGGAGCACTTGATTTAATAGATAGCAAAGATAGCGAGCAAAAGGGTATAGATGTTTTTAATGATGCTATTGAAAATATCAAACCTATCCTTGAGGTTAAATCACGCCGTGTTGGTGGTGCTACATATCAAGTTCCAGTTGAAGTTAGACCAGTTAGACAACAAGCACTAGCTATTAGATGGATTATCACTTTTGCTAGGAAAAGAAGTGAAAGAACTATGGTAGAAAGACTTGCATATGAACTAATGGACGCTGCAAATTCAAAAGGTGCTTCATTTAAGAAGAAAGAAGATACCTACAAAATGGCAGAGGCAAATAAAGCTTTTGCTCATTATCGTTGGTAAAAAGGAGAAAAAAATGGCTAGAAAAACACCTTTACATATGGTTAGAAACATCGGTATTGCAGCTCACATTGATGCTGGTAAAACAACTACAAGTGAGAGAATTCTTTTCTTTACAGGAATTAGCCATAAAATCGGTGAAACTCACGAAGGAACTGCAACAATGGACTGGATGGAGCAAGAAAAAGAAAGAGGTATTACTATTACCTCTGCTGCAACAACTTGCTTTTGGAAAGATCACCAAATCAACCTTATAGACACCCCAGGCCACGTTGACTTTACTATTGAAGTTGAGCGTTCTATGCGTGTTTTAGATGGTGCTGTTGCAGTATTTTGTTCGGTTGGTGGAGTTCAGCCACAGTCTGAGACAGTATGGAGACAAGCAAATAAATACCATGTTCCAAGAATTGTTTTTGTTAACAAAATGGACAGAGTTGGTGCAAATTTTTATAGTGTTGAAGCTCAAATAAAAGACAGATTAAAAGCAAACCCAGTTCCACTTCAAATTCCAATAGGTGCTGAGGATAATTTCAAAGGCGTTGTTGATTTGGTAACAATGAAAGCATTTGTTTGGGAAGATGAAAAAACTCCAACTGACTATGTTGTTAAAGATATTCCTGCTGAATTAGTAGACAAAGCTAAAGAGTATCGTGAAAAAATGGTAGAAGCAGTTGCAGAGCAAGATGATACTTTGATGGAAAAATATTTTGGTGGTGAAGAGCTAAGTGTTGATGAGATAAAAGAGGGTATCAAAAAAGGTTGTTTAGGTCTTAAAATAATTCCAATGCTATGTGGAACTGCTTTTAAAAATAAAGGCGTTCAACCCCTACTTGATGCCGTAGTTGATTATTTACCAGCTCCAGATGAAGTTCCTGATATAAAAGGTGAGTATGAAGATGGAACTGAAGTTAAAGTTGAATCAACAGATGATGGCGAATTTGCAGCACTAGCATTTAAAATTATGACTGACCCTTTTGTTGGACAGTTAACTTTTGTTAGAGTTTACCGTGGAATTTTAGAAAGTGGTAGTTATGTTTATAACACCGTAAAAGGTAAAAAAGAAAGAATCGGTAGAATCTTAAGAATGCACTCAAATAAAAGAGAGGACATTAAAGAACTTTATGCCGGTGAAATCGGTGCTGTAGTTGGTTTAAAAGATACTTTAACAGGTGATACTTTAGCAAGTGAAAAGGATCAAGTAATACTTGAGAGAATGGAATTTCCTGATCCAGTTATTAGTGTTGCAGTTGAACCAAAAACTAAAGCAGATCAAGAGAAAATGGGTATTGCGCTTCAAAAGCTAGCTCAAGAAGATCCAAGCTTTAGAGTTACAACTGATGAAGAGAGTGGTCAAACAATTATCTCAGGAATGGGTGAGCTCCACTTAGAAGTTATTGTTGATAGAATGCTTAGAGAATTTAAAGTTGATGCTGAGATTGGTAAACCTCAAGTTGCTTACCGTGAGACTATTAGACAAACTGTTGAACAAGAGTATAAATATGCTAAACAATCAGGCGGGCGTGGTCAGTATGGTCATGTATACTTGCGTTTAGAGCCACTTGAGCCGGGTACTGGATATGAGTTTATAAATGAGATTAAAGGTGGAGCTATTCCAAAAGAGTATATTCCAGCGGTTGACAAGGGTTGTCAAGAAGCAATGCAAGGTGGTGTTTTAGCTGGATATCCAGTTGAGGATGTTAGAGTTACTGTTTATGATGGTAGTTATCATGATGTTGACTCATCAGAGATGGCATTTAAATTAGCTGCTTCAATGGGCTTTAAAGAGGGTGCTAGAAAGGCTGGTGCAGTTATACTTGAGCCAATTATGAAAGTTGAAGTTGAAACTCCAGAGGATTACATGGGTGATGTTATTGGAGATATCAACAAAAGAAGAGGTCAGGTAAATAATATGGGTGACCGTGGTGGAAATAAGATAATTGATGCGTTTTGTCCACTTTCAGAGATGTTTGGTTACTCAACTGATCTTAGAAGCCAAACTCAAGGTCGAGCAACTTACTCTATGGAGTTTGATCACTATGATGAGGTTCCAAGAAATGTTGCTGATGAGATTATTAAACAAAGAAATGGCTAGAATTTAAGGTGGAAATCCACCTTAAATTTAAAAATCATATTTTAAATTATTCCTTATTTATAATCACTTTAAGATCTTAAACTTTTTTATTAAATATAACTCATATTTTAATAAAGCAAATAATATGAAAAATACCACTCTTGTACTGCTTTTATATCTATTTTTAGGTGTTGACTCTAAAATCAACACTAAATTTATACAGCACTTAAAAGTATTGCTACTAGTGTAAGCAATAACTTAGATGTTTTTAGAAATCTCATGTAAGAAACTTAAGATATAAATATATAAATAAATAGTTAATTTGGAATTGCTATAGTAATATAGGTACTCTATAAAATTATTTTTAATGTAAGAGGGGCAATTATTGATAAATGTCAATTTTAAAGCAAAACTACTTTTAATTTATTTGAAAATAATATGATAAACTCAAATATTTAAGAATAAAAACTAATATTATAAGATAAGTGATGGTATTTTCATATAAAATAAGCTAAATAATTCAACTTCTTTACTAAATTCTAAAATTTCAATAAATTTTAATTTCAAAAACGATATAATTACAGGTTTAAAGTCCTCATAGCTCAGCAGGATAGAGCGCAAAATTCCTAATTTTGAGGCCAGAGGTTCGAATCCTCTTGGGGACGCCACTTGAAGTGGCTATGTTTGCTTCTAAATTTTTAAGTTTTAAACTTTAAAATTTAGTTCTAAATTTAGATATTTTAGCTATATTTAAGCAAACAATAAGTATAATTACATCTTTAATTCACAAGTGGGTTCATAGCTCAGTTGGTTAGAGCATCCGGCTCATAACCGGATGGTCCTAGGTTCGAGTCCTAGTGAACCCACCACATACAATCCTTAAGACTCCAAATCAATCTTTTTTATATAAATCAACCCCTAAAAATAGGGATTTTAAGATTACTTTAAGCCAAATTGATTTGAAATAATGTGCATCAATATTATAAAAAAGAATACCTAAAAGGCTACCTAATCAGCTAGAAGTAAGTCTAACATTCGAGGTAAATTTTACTGATAAATAAAAAAGCGTTATTGATGAAAAGATTATATTTGTAAGAGGCAAAAGTTCTAAATTTACCATTATATACAATAAATTATAATGTAAAAATATAATTAAAGAAGTTAAAGGCTGCTAAAGCTACTTTAATACTTGATTATAATAATTTTTATGCGTTTAATGATGTTGGGCATAATCTAGGCAAAGCTAATAATTGATATTTGAAAAAATAGATAATTTAACTTAGATAAAAACAGTTACAAGTTTAAACTCAAAATTTTAAAATTTGATATGATTAAAAATAAGCAAATTCTGATATATAAAATAAGTGTAAATAGTGTTGCTGTTAAATTCTAAATAAACATAAAAGGATTTCTCTAAAATTTATTAGAGAAATCCTTAATATAACTAAGCAAAATTAAAATCTTGCTCCGATAGTAAATTCTATATTGTTTGTTTTATCATACTCTTCATCATTTAGTGGATTAACCCAGAAAAGTTGTAGTGGTCCAATAGGCGTAGTCCACTCGATTCCAGCACCAACGCTATATCTTGTAACTTCATCAAAGCTATCATCACCGATAGTTCCCCAGTCAAAAAACGTTACAAATCTCATATTTATACGCTCTATTAGTGGTAAGCTTATCTCAAATGAATTATTAAAGCTCTTATTGCCACCAATCTCTATATATTTGCACCCTCTACCTTCAAGGCAAATTTGCTGTTGTGGAATGCTTCTGCCATCATAGCCTCTAATGCTCTTCATGCCACCAAGAAAGAATTTTTTATTTACAGGAAGCTCGCTATCATCAAAGAAGTAACCGATGTTGGACTTGTATCTAAATATTGCATCATATCCTATATAATCCCTTAATCCAAAATACCAATTAAAGCTTCCCATACCTTTAAGATACTCCATATCTCCACCGAGTCCAGCATATTCTAGTGCAAGAGAAGCTGAAATACCACTTCGTGGAATATAATAATCATCAGTATTATCAAATCTAATACTAGGAATTAATGAACTTCTTATATTTTTGCCATTTTGATAACCAGCAGCCTTATAAAACTCATCAAGACCTTCTATTTTAGAACTTTCAATATCATATGTTAGGTATGCTGATGTATATCTATTTAGCTTTCTACCAGCTGTTATGCTAAAGCCATAAGCAGTCTCTTCATAATCATCCCACTCCCAATCTCTTGCATAAATTTGCCCACTTAAACTATACTCTGAGTTAAAAACTCTAGGGTTTGTTAAGCCAATAGCTCCACTTAAATCATCATCGCTTTTTTCTATGCTTACATGTCCGCCAATGCCACTACCAAATATATTTTTCTCAGACAAGCTTGCACTTAGTAAAAGTCCATCATCGCTTCCATACCCTATACCACCAGTTATACTTCCTGTTGGAGCTTCGGTTACTTTTACATTTAAATCTATCTCGTTTTGACTAACTCTAGTTTCTTCTATCTCTACATTTTCAAAATACCCAGTTCTTCTAAGAGCATTTCTTGAATCAACTAGGTCGGTTCTATTGTAAAGTTGACCCTCAGTTAAATACATCTCTCTTCTTACTACCGAATCAGCTGTTTTTTCATTTCCAGAAATTGTCACCTTTCTTACATATATCTCTTTATATGGTATAACAACATAGTTTATATCTACAGTGTGGTTTTCATAGTCTTGTGATAGATGTGGTTCAACTTCTGCGTAAGCATAACCCATATCAGCTACATGATTTGATAGTTTTGTTATATCTCTTTTTAAAAAATCTGAGTTAAATCTATCTCCACTATCTAACTTAAGTTTTTTTATAAGTTTTTCTTTATCTAAATTTAAAAAATCAGGGGCTTCTATAGATATATCTTTAACTCTATATCTTTCACCTTCTTCTATGTAGTATGTAAGCTCAGCTCTATAGTTTTTCATATCTGCATTTAGGTAAGGCAAAGATACATTAGCATCAAGATAGCCCTTTTTTAAGTACTCATTTTTTATCCTATCTGGGTCTTTTGGAAGGTCAATAGTTTTTAATTTTCCATCATTAAATCCCCACATCCAACCAAGTACTTCTCTTTGTTTGTTTGCTACGGCTGGCTGTATGTCGCCATAGTCTAGCTTTTTAGCTCCTATCATGTTGACTTTATCTATTATTATATTTTCGCCCCTATTTACAATGGTTGTTAGGTGAAGTGAGCTGCCATCACTATTAAGTGGTTCTTCATCTACTTCTACAACTGTATCAAAATACCCTTTTACTTCATAGTATTGTCTAGCTCTTTCTCTAGCTCTATTTAAGGCAACTTTATCATATCCTTGACCAGGTCTTAAACCGATAATTTGTTCCATGGCTTTTCTGTCGTTTGTAACAACGCCTTCAATGTCAAGCTTTGCAATTATTGGCTTTTCTTTTACATGAATTACAACATTACCGCCACTATAATCAATATAAATATCATCAAAATATCCCTGATCAAACAGCCTTTTAATAGCTGCATCTGTATTTGCACCAGTAATTTCATCACCTATTCTAAGACCGCTCATTTCTTGCGCAACTAGTGGGGAAAGTTGATTTAAACCTTCAAATCTTATAGACTCAATGCGGGCTGCAAATAAAAAATTTGCACAAACCAGTAAAAAAACTAAACTTTTTTTCATTAACTAACCTAAAATTTTAAAATAATTTCGTATAATACCATAAAAAAACTATAAATTAGATAATTGTATAAGGAAATTTATGAAAATAGGCATTATTGGGCTTGGACTTATTGGTGGCTCGCTTGGGTTATGTTTAAAAGATATGAAATTAGTTGATAGAGTATATGGATATGATTTAAGCAAAGAAAATGAAAAAGAAGCTTTAAATTTGGGACTTATTAATCAAATTTTACCATTTGATGAGCTAAAAGAAATTTGTGATATTATTTTTCTTGCTATACCTGTTAAAGCAATTATCTCAACTCTTAAAAATTTAGAAGATGTAAAAGAGTCAACCACTATAATTGATCTAGGAAGTACAAAATCTGAGATTATACAAAATTGTCCAGATAAAATTCGCCCAAATTTAGTGGCAGCTCACCCTATGGCAGGAACTGAAAACTCAGGTCCAAAAGCGGCTTTTAAGACACTATTAAAAGATGCTGTTGTGGTTATTTGTGATGAAGATAAAAGTAGTGGTTTTCATTTAAAAAGAGCAGTTGAACTTTTATCATATGCTGGCATGAGAATAATTTTTATGGACTCTAAGAAACACGATCATCATGTGGCTTTAATCTCTCACTTGCCCCATGTTGTTAGCTACTCACTTGTAAATAGCGTTTTAAAAGAGGAAAATAAAAGAAATATCATAAATCTCTCAGGTGGAAGTTTTTCGGATATAAGTCGTATAGCAAAGAGCTCACCCGAGATGTGGGTGGATGTTTTTAGACAAAATAGAGATAATGTGTTAAATTCTATAGAATCATTTAAAAAAGAGCTTGAAAATTGCGAGAGTATGATCAAAGACAAAAGATGGAATGATCTTAAAGAGTGGCTTTATGAAGCTAGGGTAATAAGAGATTTTTTATAGATGTTGACTGAGTGTTTAACACTATAAGTTAGAATTATTCAAAAATATTAAGGTGTAAATTTGAGAAGACGAAGTAGTCAAAGTGGCGGTTTTAAAGGTTTTTTTGGATTTTTTATTCTACTTTTAGTAGCGGGCTGTGTTTTTTATGTATACTCATCTAAAACTTTTGAGAGAAATTCACCAACTTCAAATTTAGGTGATAGTATTTTTTGGAATTTAAAAACTCCTATACCATTAATTATTGAAGATGATAGTGGAATTAAAAGTATAAAAATTACATTAAGCGATGGAAAACAAAACATAGTTTTAGCTGATCAAAAATTTAATATCATGCAACCAAAGCTCGCTCTTGAGATAACTCTTCCGCAAGGCTCACTTTTAGATAGAAATTCTAACTATTCGCTCTCTTTAGAAGTTGGTGATGCAAGTAGGTGGAATTTCTTTCAAGGAAACAGGCTAAAGCAAGATGTAAATATTATTGTAGATACAAAACGCCCTGAAGTTTATGCAATCAATCAGTCATATAAGATTACAAAAGGCGGTGCAGCAGTTGTGGTATTTAGAGCTAGTGATGAGATGCTTAAAGATGTTTATATCCAAACAAATTTTGGTAAACGCTTTGAAGTTGTTCCATTTCATGCTAAAGATTACTACGCAGCACTTGTAGCTTGGCCAGTTGGAGAAGATAATTTTAGAGCTGATATAGTGGCTACTGATATGGCAGGAAATGAGACAAAAACTCGTATAAGGTATTACTTGCAAGATAAAAAATATAAAATTTCAAATATCGAACTAACTGATGATTTTATAGATGGCAAAATAACTGATCTTACAAATCACTACGCTAAAAATCCAGATGATTTAGAAGGCGTTGAAAAGTTTAAATTTGTAAATGAAACCTTAAGGCAAAGTAGCCCAGTAGGAACTCATGCTGTAAAAATTCATGAAAATCAACTTGATGAGTTCTTTTTAAAAAAATTTTATCCTCTTAAAAATGCAGCAGCAGTTGCGAGTTTTGGTGATCACCGTTTTTATGAAAAAAATGGCAAAGACGTAAGCCAAAGCTGGCATTTAGGGCTTGATCTTGCAAGTATAGCTGGGGCTGATATAGTTAGTTCTAACCCAGGAACTGTTGTATTTGCTGGAGATAGTGGCATATACGGCCTAAGTGTTGTTTTGTATCATGGTTTTGGTCTTTATACGCTTTATTCTCACTGTAGTACTACTTTAGTAAGTGTTGGCGATAAGGTAGCAGCTGGAGATATTATAGCCCATACTGGTAAAACTGGTCTAGCTTTTGGAGATCATCTTCACTTTGGCGTGATAATTCAAGGAGTCGAGGTAAGACCTGAGGAGTGGATGGATAGTAAGTGGATGCAAGATAACATATATCAAATACTTGATAACTCAAGTAAGGTTATAGACAATAAAAAGTAATTTTTTTGTTTACTGAAATTTAGATATAATTTTGGAAGTAAAGAAATTTTAAGGATAAGAATTGAAACAAACAACTATCGCTAAAAGAGTAGAAGGGGTTGGTATAGGGCTTCACAAAGGTGAGCCGATAAATATCATTCTTGAGCCATTAGATGCTAATCTTGGCATAGTTTTTTATAGAAAAGATGTCGGGGTTAGTATAAAAGCTGAACCAAAAAGCGTTATAAATACACAAATGGCAACAGTTATTGGAAATGATAAAGGCGTTTATGTATCTACGATAGAGCATCTTATGAGTGCTATATCAAGCTATGGGATTGATAATATTAGAATTATCCTAGATGCAAATGAAGCTCCTGTAATGGATGGAAGCTCAGTAAGCTTTTGTATGATGCTTGATGAAGCTGGTATTAAAGAGCTTGATGCACCTAAAAAGATTATAGTTATAAAAGATGAAGTTGAGATTAGAGAGGGTAAAAAATTTGTAAAAATTAGCCCATCAAATAGCCCAAAATTTGACTATACTATTAAATTTGATCATCCACTTATTGGTACGCAAAGGTATGTGTTTGAGTTTTCTAAGAAAAAGTATATTGAAGAGATCTCAAAAGCTAGGACTTTTGGATTTTTAAAAGATGTTCAGATGTTAAGGGCTAATAATCTTGCGCTTGGTGGCAGCTTAGAAAATGCTGTTGTTATGGATGATTTTAGTATTTTAAATCCAGAAGGTTTAAGATATAAAGATGAGTTTGTAAGGCATAAAATTTTAGATGCTATTGGTGATTTATCGCTTATGGGAATGCCTATTCTTGGAGATTATACATCATTTGCTGGAAGTCATAAACTAAACCATGAGTTAACTCTTGCTATTTTGGCTGATGCTAAAAACTTTGAAGTTGTTGAGCTAAATAGATCGGCTTTAAAAGAGTACGCAAAAGCTTTTGCTTAAGGAATTAATATAAAAAAAATTGATATTTTAGTGATATCTCTTAGCTCTACTTTGGTTGTTGGGATATATACAGGTGGCATTTTAGAAAAAAAGATCTCACCAGATAATATGGCTAGTGAAGCTTTGATTGAAATCTTTGATAATATTTTAGATAGTTATGAAATTTCACGCATTATCTATACAAATGGACCTGGTAGTTTTATGGGCATAAAGGTATCTTATACCATACTTAAAACAATATCTATAGTAAAAGATATTAAATTTTATGCAGTTAGTGGTTTTGAGTTAAATGGTGGTGGTCCTATAAAAGCAAATAAAACCATGAGCTTTGTTTTAAATAATGGTGAAATTTTACTTAAAAAAGCACTGCCAGTAGAATTTAAGCTACCTACAAATTTAAATACTTTAAATTTAGAAAATGATACACTTCCAAACTACATTTTAGGAGCGGTTTAGTGCGAATTTTAATACCAGCTACCAGTGCAAATCTTGGACCTGGGTTTGACTCTCTTGGGCTTAGTTTGGGACTGTTTAACGAAGTAAGTATTACAAAACAGTCTATTTTAAGCATATCTGTAAAAGGTGAAGGAGAAAATAGAGCAAATGTTAAGAAAAATAATACATTTGTTAATATTTTTAATGATGTTTTTTTATCCTTAACAGGTGAAAATGAAAATTTTAAATTTGCTTTTGATAATAAAATACCATTTTCAAGAGGTCTTGGTAGTAGCTCTTCGGTCGTTGTAGGTGCTATAGCAGCAGCTTATCATATGGCGGGATTTAGGGTTGAAAAACAGCTTGTTTTAAATAGGGCTTTAACATATGAAAATCACCCTGATAATATAACGCCCGCTGTTTTTGGTGGATTTACAGCCAGCATTGTAGTTAAAAACGAAGTTCATACACAAAAAGCAGAAATTCTAGACTCTATCAAAGCTGTAGTTGTTATACCAGATAAACCTATGTCAACAAATGAATCAAGAAGCAAACTTCCTAAAAAAATAAGCCTTAAAGATGCAGTATCAAATCTATCTTGTTCATCTTTTTTATCAGCATGTTTTATGAATAAGGATTATGATAATTTAAAATACGCAGCTTATGATAGAATTCATGAGTATCTAAGGATGAAAACTTTACCTGAGCTTTTTAAAGTTAGAGATGTAGCTTACGAAAATGGAGCACTTATGAGTACGCTTTCTGGGAGTGGGTCGTCATTTTTGAATATCGCTTATCGTGATAGTTCTTCAAAATTAGCTAGAACATTAGCTCTGAAATTTCCAAATTTTAGGATTTTAGAGCTTGAATTTGATAATAATGGCTTTAAAATAGAGCCTAAAAGCAAAAAATAAAGAAAAAATGGTATAATGACGCGTTATAAACCAATGAGAACTTGCATAGTTTGCAGGGCTAAATTTGCTCAATGTGATCTTTTTAGATTTCACTATAAGGAGCAAAAGCTACTTTGTGGTGGAGGTAGAAGCTTTTATATTTGCAAAAAGTGCAGTACAACAGAAGATAAAATTTTAAATAAAAGCATATCTAAATATATTAAAAATTTTAGTTTAGATGAGTTAAAGGAGAGCGTTTTATATGGCGGAAGTTCAGATTAGTGATATAGCACTAGAGCTAGGTTATGATAACAAAGAGATCATTAAAAAAGCCCATGAAATGGGGCTTAAAAAGGTAAAAGCTGCAAATAGTAAAGTAAGTGTTGATGATGCTGAAGCTATCTATAACTATATTCAAACAGGCGAATTGCCAAAGAAAAAAAAGACTACAAGGGCTAAGAAAAATGTTGTGGTTGATGAAGATATTGATATAGTTGAGCCTAAAAAAGAGGAACTTGAAGCTAAAAAACCGGTAAAAAAAGCAAAGCCTGATGTTAAAAAACCATCTAAAGAGCCTGCTGTGGAAGTAGAAAAAACAGAACCAGCAAAACAAGATGTTAAAAAAGAAAAGATTGTAGAAGCTAAAAAATCTACTCCTACTGAGAGTGAAAATTTAAAGCCAAAAGAGCCTACAAAAGTTGAAGACAAAATTCCAGGCGTTACAAAAATCAAAAAAGAAAGCGTTGCATCTTCACTTGGCAAAAGAAAAGGTATAGTTATTCTTAAAAAGAAAAAAGAAGATAAAGAGTCAAATACTTCAGTTAAAAAACCTTCTACAAAGTTAAATGTAGGGCTTGATACGCTTTTTTCAAATGCTGAAACATCACTAAATAAAAAGAAAAAAGAGAAGCAAAAAATACATCAAACTCCTAAAAGAGAAGGGGTTAAAAAGGTTGAACTTCTTGATGATAGAGGTATGGCAGATATAAATTTTGAAGATGACAATGAAGTAGTTTTACCCGATCTTACTGTTAAGCCTATCCAAGTAGAAGAAAGAAAAGAGACCAAAAAACAGCAAATTTATAAAAATTCTCAAGCAAGTTATACAAATCAAGATAACGCTCCTAGAAGTATAAGTAGAGGTTCTAGAAAAAAACATAAAAAAACTGTTAAAGTTGAGAATAATCAAGAGATTAAAAGTTTAGATATCCCAAAAGAGATTAGGGTTTATGAATTTGCTGATAAACTTGGTAAATCTCCAAGTGAGATTATCTCAAAGCTATTTATACTAGGGCTTATGGTTACTAAAAATGATTTCCTTGATGAAGATGCGATGGAAATTTTGGCTAGTGAGTTTGATATTGAGATAAATATCATTGATGAAGCAGAAGAATTTGACTATGTAAGTGCTTATAATCAAACAGATGATGATGAGAAAGATTTAAAACAAAGAGCTCCAGTTGTGACTATAATGGGACATGTTGATCATGGTAAGACAAGCCTTCTTGATTATATAAGAAATTCTCGTGTTGCTACTGGCGAAGCTGGCGGTATTACACAACATGTTGGTGCTTATATGGTAACTAAAAACAATAGAGCTATCACTTTTATTGATACTCCAGGTCACGAAGCATTTACTGCTATGCGTGAAAGGGGTGCTCAAGTAACAGATATTGTTATTATAATTGTAGCAGCTGATGATGGTGTAAAGCCTCAAACAAAAGAAGCTGTTGCTCATGCAAAAGCGGCTGGTGTTCCTATAATAATTGCTATCAATAAAATGGATAAGCCTACTGCAAATCCAGATAAGGTTAAAACAGGTCTTTCTGAGCTTGATATTATGCCAGTTGATTGGGGTGGCTCATATGAGTTTGTTCCTATTTCAGCTAAAACTGGAATGGGCGTTGATGATCTTTTAGAGATAGTCTTGCTTCAAGCCGATCTTTTAGAGCTAAAAGCAAACCCAAATAGAAGTGCAAAAGCTACAGTTATAGAAAGCTCACTTCAAAAAGGAGTTGGAACTGTTGCTACTATTATAGTGGAAAATGGAACTTTAAGAGTTGGCGATAATGTAGTGGTTGGCTCAAGTTATGGCAGAGTTAGAGCTATAACTGATGATAGTGGTAAAGCTCTTAAAGATTTAAAGCCTGGTGAGTGTGGCGTTATAATAGGACTAAATGAAGTTCCAGAATCAGGCGAGACGCTTGTTTGCGTTGAGAACGAGAAGGTAGCTAGAGAGTATGCAAAGAAAATTTATGATCATAATAGAGCTCTTGAGTTATCTCGTTCGACAAAAGTTAGTCTTGAAGAACTTGGTGCAAAAATCGCAGAAGGTGAGCTAAAAACTCTTCCTGTTATTGTAAAAGCTGATGTTGGTGGAAGTTTAGAGGCTATTAAAGCTAGTCTTGAAAAACTTAGAAATGATGAGGTTAAAGTTGATATTATCCACAGTGGTGTTGGTGGTATTACTCAAAACGATATAAGTTTAGCAAGTGCTAGTGAAAACTGTGTGATTTTAGGATTTAACATACGCCCAACAGGTGATGTAAAAGAGAGCGCAAAACAAAAAGGCGTAACAATTAAAACTTATAATGTCATCTACTCGATGCTTGATGATGTAAAAGCTGTGCTTGGCGGACTGATGAGTCCTATAATTAGTGAAGAAGAGATTGGTCAAGCTGAAATTCGTCAAGTTATAAATGTTCCAAAAGTTGGTCAAATTGCTGGATGTATGGTTACTGATGGCAAGATTGTTCGTGGAGCAAAGATTAGAGTTATTCGTGAAGGTATTATTAAATTTGAAGGCGAGATAAGCTCTCTTAAACGCTTCAAAGATGACGCAAAAGAGGTAGCAAAAGGTTTTGAGTGTGGTGTTGGAATTGTTGGATATGATGATATGCAAGTTGGGGATTTTATTGAGAGCTTTATAGAAAAAGAGCAAAAGGTTGTCTTGTAGATGAGCGATAACATCAAGCTTTTAAGAACACAAAGCATTTTAAAAGAGATTATTCCTGAAGCACTTTCTCAGCTTAATGACCCGCTTTTAAGGGGGCTTTGTGTTGTAGATGTTGAGTGCAAAAGAGGCAAATATGATGCTTTTATCTATCTTGATAAGATGGGTCTTAGTGAGTTAGAACAAGCTGAAATTTTAAATAAATTAAAAAAAGTAAATGGCTACCTACAGAGCTATTGTCGTGAAGCTGAAGGGTGGTTTAGAGCACCAAAATTTCACTTTAAATTTGATGATACTTTAGAGCGTCAAAATCAAATGGATGCCTTGTTTGATAAAATCTCAAAGGAGCTTAAAAAAGATGATTGATTTACAAGCTTTAGCTAAAGAGTGTGGTTTGGATTTTTATGATAGTGAGATAGTAAATGAAAACAACAAAACCATATATAGAATTTATATTACAAAAAACGGTGGTGTGACTCTTGATGATTGTGAGAAATTTAGCCGCCTTTTAAGTCCTATTTTAGATGTTACTCCTCCAGTAAATGGTGATTACACACTAGAAGTTAGTAGTCCTGGGCTTGAGCGAAATTTAAAAAAAGAAGAGCATTTTATAAGTAGCATTGGTGAAAAAATTATAGTTACACTAAATTCAAAAGAGAAATTTGAAGGTGAAATTTTAAGTTTTGAAGATGAAATTTTAACTATTAAAACCCAAAGCGAAAATTTAAAAATAAAATTTAGTGATATTAAAAAAGCTAGAACATTCATAGAGTGGTAATGGATGCTTTTGTTTTTGCTCTTTTAATAACAACTCTAGCAGGATTAAGTACGGGCATTGGTGGACTTATAGCTGTCCTTGTTAAGCAAACTAATAAAAATTTTCTTACATTTAGCTTAGGTTTTTCAGCAGGAGTTATGATCTATGTCTCATTTGTTGAAATTTTGCCAAACAGTGTTGAAATAGCAACTAATACAAATAGTGTATATGGCAAAGCGTTTGCTACTTTTGCATTTTTTATTGGTATAGCTATAATTGCAGTTATTGACAAGCTTATCCCAGAAAGTAGCAATCCGCACGAATTTAGTGCCTCTTTAGATGAAAAAAGATCACTTATGAGAACTGGAATTTTTACCGCCATTGCCATTGCTATACATAACTTTCCAGAAGGACTTGCTACTTTTATCGCGTCTTATTCAGACCCTAAATTAGCTCTTCCCATAGCTTTTGCTATAGCACTTCATAATATACCAGAAGGAATTGGCGTAGCAGCCCCGATTTATAAAGCCACAAACGATAAAAAAAGAGCACTCATTTACTCTACAACTTCAGGTTTTGCTGAACCAGTTGGTGGAGTTATTGGATTTTTGGTTTTAGCGCCATTTTTAAATGAATTTATCCTTGCTATGGTTTTAAGTATAGCAGCTGGAATTATGGTATTTATATCAATTGATGAGCTTTTACCTGCTGCTAGAGCATATGGCAGACACCATGTAAGTATAGCTGGTTTCATAGCTGGTATGCTTATTATGGCTATATCTCTTTTAATCATCAATTGATACAAATCAATAAATCTAACACTAACTTATTGTATACTAAAAAGAATGATTTTAATATCCTAAATTTAGGTATTTAACTCAAGGGCAGTTATTGTTAAAATAGTAAAAATTTAAACCTAGTTTAAAATATTATCTGATATAATTTTTGCCCAAGTTACTTTTTTTAAATTAAATTTTTATAAAAGTAAACAAATTTGATAAGGAGGATCTTTTGAGTAAAATCATAGATAAGATCAAAAAGTACCCCTCTACTTTTGCAGCTTTACTGCTTATTGTAAGCTTTGGAGTTGTAATAGGTCATGGACTTTTTACCTTTGTGTATGCAAAAGGGTTTTCATATATGAGTGACGATCCTTTAGCCTGTAAAAACTGTCATGTTATGAATCAAGTCTATGAGAACTGGATGAAAGGTGGACACCAACAGGTTGCCACCTGTAATGATTGTCATGTTCCTCATGATTTTATTGGTAAATGGATGATGAAAGCTGAAAGTGGACTTCATCATGGATATGCAGTTACTTTCAAGGAAAATCCAGTATCTTTTACAGCTACACCAAAAAGTAAAAAAATAGTTCAAGACAACTGTATTCGTTGTCATGGAGATTATGCTGCTTTCTCAGTAGATGCTACCCAAAAAGCCGGTAGTTCTATAAGCGAGCCACTATCATGTATCTCTTGCCATAGGCAAGCTGGACATGCACATAACTTTTAAATTTGATAAGGAGATATAAGTATGAAGAATAAAGCTTTATACGTGGTTGCATTTTTAATTGCTGTTGTTTTAGGTGGTGCGATGTTTGCACTATTTGCCGATATTGGCGAAAAAAGAAGTGAAGAAAAGTCATACCCTATGATGCTTCATAAAGTAAGTGATACCAAGCCAGATGTTAGAGAGTGGGGTAAGAATTTTCCTGTTCAGTATGACTCTTTTATAGGTATGGAAACATTTAATATCGAAACTCCATTTGCTGGTTCAGTTCCATATAGTAAGCTTATTAGATGGCCAGCATCTACAGTTTTTTGGGATGGATATGCATTTTCTGTTGATTATAACCGCCCAAGACTTCACTTTTACTCTCAAATAGATCAAATAGAGACTATGAGAAACAATAAAGAGTATTTAAATTCTCATGGACTTCCTAATTTTAAAGGCCAACCAGGTGCCTGTGTAAATTGTCATACAGGTCACTTAACTGCGATAATGGTTGATGAAGATTATACTAAACTTCATGAAAATCCTGTAGAAGCATCAAAAGATCCTATGCCATTTTTTGATGTAAAAGGTAAGGATGGACAAAAAGAAAAAGCTGCGTGGACAAAGATGAACTCAATTCCTTACTTTGATGTTATGGAGATGGTTGCTAACAAACATGGCGAAGATCCATATGGTGGTTCTCATCTAGGAAGTAGCTGTGCTGATTGTCATCACCCTGATGATATGAGTTTAAGAGTTACAAGACCAGCTTTTGTAAATGCAATGGTTGCAAGAGGTTATGAAGCTGATGCAAAAAGTGGCTTAAAAGCTACAAGACAGGAGATGAGAAGCTATGTTTGTATGCAGTGCCATGTGGAGTATTACTTTGCTGGAAAAGACTCAACTTTAACATTTCCTTGGACAAAATGGCCAAAAGATGAGCCATTTAAGATAGAGATGTTTGATGAGTATTATGATGAGATGTATGAAAATGGAAAATTTCCACAAGATTATAAACACAAAACTACAGATGCGCCAATTGTTAAAATGCAACACTCAGAAGCTGAACTTAGCTCAACTGGAATTCATGCTAGAAGTGGTGTAGGGTGTGCCGATTGTCATATGCCTTATAAAAGAAGTGGAGCTCAAAAAGTTACAAGCCACCTTATAACTAGTCCATTTGCTGATATAACAGGAAGTTGTAAAACTTGCCATATGCAAAGTGAAGAGAAGTTAAAAGAGAGAATTGATTTTATTCAAAATCGCCATGCTTATAGCCTTAGAGAGTGTGAAAACGCACTTTTATCTCTCATTCAAGATATTACTACAGCTAGAGAAGAGCTTGCAAATCATCCTAATTTTGCTAGTTTAGAAGCTGATGCTAAAAAAGCAGCTATTAGTGAAGCATTAAAAGGCTCACTTTGGAATCAAAGAAGAGCTCATATGAGATGGGACTTTGCATTTAGTGAAAACAGCTATGGTTTCCATGGTCCAGATGAAGCTGCTAGAGTTATTGGTCAGTGTAAAGAGTATGCTAGAAAAGGTCAAGTTGAGTTAGCTAATGAGCTAAAAGCTTATGATATAGCTATAACTCTTACTCAGCAAGCAGATGAGGTTCAAGCACCTGAAAGAATCGAGCTTCATAAAGGTGATGTTGGTAGCGTGCCAAGTGATAGACTTCAAAAGATAGACCAAGACGTTAAAAACCTTAACTTCTTTTAATTAAAGTCGCCCCTAAACTGGGGCGATACTCATATATAAATTCTTAAATTTAATTTAAATTTTAATCCATAGTAAGAACTTAGTAAGAACAATTTTATATAATTCAATTTGAAATATATTAAGGAGAAAGTATGAAAAAAATTCTTAGTTCAGCACTTGTTGCTGGTATGTTACTTACAGTTAGCACTACGGCTTCTTTTGCTATCGGCGGTGCAAGTGGACCAAAGATTGATTATGCAGTTCAAGGCAAGCTTGGAGAGTTGGTTGTAAATCCTTATGATGTAGCACCTCTTACAGCAGTTATTAAAAATGGCGGATACAATATCAAAAACGCAACTGTTAGAATCGTTCCAAAAGAGAACGGTCAAGAGATAAAATATAAAGTTGCTGATGGTGAGCTAAAAACTCATGGTGGAATTCCTGTTTTTGGTCTGTATCCTGATTATGTAAATAAAGTTGAAGTTGAGTATACAAAGAGCTACAAAGGCAAAGATGAAACCCTTAAAGAGACTTATGAAATTTACACAGCACCAGTTTTCCTAGATGTTTCTGGTCATAAAGGACAAAAAGGTGTACTGTTTGATGATATTGAAGTTGTAACTCCTGCAATTGATAAATTTAAAGATAGACTATATTTTGTAAATAACTTTCAAAATAAAACTGGAAAAGGTACAAAAGTTGTATGGAACAACCCAATGGGCGGAGCATTAGAGTGGAACTATAACCCACAAATTTTTATCCTAGATACAAAAGGCGAAGTTAGATGGTATCTAGACCCAGCTAAAATTTATAACTTAAAATCAGCTTTTAATGCTGGTGTTATGATGGGCTTTAAACAAAATGAAGATGGCGATTTAACTTGGGGATATGGTCAAAGATACGCTAAATATGACATCATGGGTAGAGAAATTTGGAATAGAGAACTTCCAGCTGGATATGTTGATTTTTCTCACTCACTTGATGATAGTCCAAATGGAAACTATTTCTTAAGAGTTGCAAATGCAAATTTAAAAAGACTTGATGGTAAAAATGTAAGAACTGTTAGAGATGTGATCGTTGAGGTTGATAAAAACGGACAAGTTGTGGATGATTGGAGACTTTATGAAATTTTAGATCCTTATAGAGATAATGTCTTAAAAGTTCTTGATCAAGGTGCAGTTTGTTTAAATATTGATGCAAGTCAAACAGGTCATACTTTAAGTGAAGAAGATTTAGCTAAGATGGATGATAATAATAACTTTGGTGATATCGTTGGAAGCGGACCTGGTAGAAACTGGGCTCATGTTAACTCAGTAGATCATGACGCAGAAGATGATAGCATCATCATCTCAAGCCGCCATCAAAATGCAATTATCAAAATCGGTAGAGATAAAAAAGTTAAATGGATTTTAGGAAATCCAGTTGGTTGGAAAGATGAGTTTAAATCAAAACTTCTAACTCCAGTTGATAGCAAAGGAAATAAAATTTCTTGCGGTGCTGATGGTGCAAAATGCCCTGGTTATGAAAATGACAAAGGCGGATTTGATTATACTTGGACACAACACACAGCATTTAAAATCGATGAAAAAAGTAAAGGCGATATCATCTATGTAAGTGCGTTTGATAATGGTGATAGCCGTGGTATGGAACAACCTGCTCTTCCAACAATGAAATACTCACGCGCTGTTGTTTACAAAATCGATCAAAAGAAAATGACAGTTGAGCAGGTTTGGGAATACGGCAAAGATAGAGGATTTGACTGGTATAGCTCAGTTACAAGCTTAACAGAGTATCAAGCTGATAAAGACTCTATTATGACTTATTCAGCTGTTGCCGGAATGCAGTTTGATATAGCAACTGGAGCACCAACAGGTCTTCCAAGTCCACATATTAACGAATTTGAGTGGGGTTCAACAACTCCTGGCATAGAGATTAAAATGACAAATGCAATGGGCTATCAAGCGTGGCCATTTAGCATTGAAAAGGCTCTTTCAAAATAACACTAAAGCCCTAAAATTTAGGGCTTTTTAAATTTAGACCAAAGTTTCAAATTTAAACTAAATTTAAAGATGAAATTTTAATCTAAATTTATTTTTTTAAGGAGAAAACTTTGAAAAAGATTTTAAGTTCAGCTTTGGTTGCTGGTTTATTACTTTCAGTTGGCGTAACAAATGCTCTTGCTATGGGTGGTCCAAGTGGTGCAAAAGTTGACTGGGAAATTCAAGGCAAAATAGGAAGCATTAAGATAAATCCTTACAACCTAGCCCCACTAACAGCTGTTATAATGGATGGTGGGTATAATCTAAGCGATATCGAAGTTACTATCGTTCCAAAAGAAAATGGTCAAACCATAAAATACAAAGTTGGTGAAAAAAGAGCAAAAACTTATGGTGGAATTCCGATTTTTGGTCTTTATCCAAACTACCTAAATACCGTAAAAGTAAGCTATACAAAAGAAAGCTTTGGCAAAAAAGAAAGCGTTAAAGATGAAGAGTATAAAATCGTAACAGGTGGAGTAAATTTACAACCATCTGGATATACAACCCAAAGAGGCGTTCCGTTTGAAAAAGTAAATGTTTTAAAAGTAGATGATGAGTTTAAAAATAGACTTTATTTGGTAAATAATGCCCCTGGAAAAAGCCTAGGAAAAAGCTCAAATTCAGTTTGGAATAACCCAGCTGGTGGAGCGATGGAGTGGGATGAAGAATCAAGTGCGTTTATAGTTGATACAAAAGGCGAGATTAGATGGTTTTTTGACAACGCAAAACTTATGGACTGGCATAATATCTATAACCGAGGACTTATGATGGGATTTCATCAAAATGATGATGGCTCACTAACTTGGGGCTTTGGTCAAAGATATGTAAAATATGACTTAATGGGAAAAGAGAGCTTCAACCGCCAACTTCCACTTGGATACATCGACTTTTCACACGCGATGGATGATATGCAAAATGGAAATTATCTCTTAAGAGTAGCTTCAGCTAATACTTTACGCCCTGATGGTAAAAATGTTCGCACCGTTAGAGATGTTATCGTTGAGGTAAATCAAGATGGTGATGTGATCGATGAGTGGAAACTTTTTGAAATTTTAGATCCATATAGAAGCGATGTTATTAAAGCACTTGATCAAGGTGCAGTTTGTTTAAACATCGATGCAAGTATGGCTGGAAAAACTTTAAGTGATGAAGATCTAGCAAAAATGGATGCTAGCGATAATTTTGGCGATATCGCAGGAACTGGTATTGGTAGAAACTGGGCTCATGTAAATTCAGTTGATTATGACCCAACAGATGATAGTATTATCATTTCAAGCCGTCACCAAAGTGCGATTATAAAAATCGGACGCGATAAAAAAGTAAAATGGATAATTGGAGCACACAAAGGCTGGAATGATAAATTTAAAGATAAACTTCTTCAACCAGTTGATAACAAAGGAAATAAAATCGTTTGCGAAGATGGATATTCAAAATGCCCTGGCTATGAGAATGAAAAAGGTGGATTTGACTGGACTTGGACACAACATACTGCTTGGAGAATTGATGAAAAATCAGACAAAAGATATGTTTATGTAACAGCTTTTGATAACGGCGATGCAAGAGGTATCGAACAACCTGCTTTACCAACTATGAAATACTCACGCGCTGTAATTTACAAAGTCGATCAAGAAAAAATGACAGTTGAGCAAATTTGGGAATATGGCAAAAACAGAGGAAATGAGTGGTATAGCCCAGTTACAAGCTTAACAGAGTATCACGGCGATACAGATAGTATCGTTGTTTATTCAGCAACTGCTGGAATGAGCTTTGATCTAAATGCTGGAGTAAGCGTTGGGGAGCCTAAGCCTGAGATTGATGAGTTTAAATGGGGAGCAAGCGAGCCATCAGTTCAAATTCAATTTATCGGCTCAGATGCAGGATATCAAGCAATGCCAATTAGTCTTGAAAAAGCATTTGGTAAAACAAAATAACATTAAAGCCCTAAATTTAGGGCTTTTTTTAAATTTATATAAAAATCCTTAAATTTAAAGAGTTTTTATCTAAATTTAATCAAATTTAACAAAAAGGAGAGTATATGAAAAAAGTTTTTAGTTCAGTTTTAGTCGCTGGAATGCTACTTAGCGTTGGAGTGACAACTTCTTTTGCTATTGGTGGAGCAAGTGGTCCAGTTAGCTATAAACCCGCTGGAAAACTTGGTGCTATTTTTATGAATCCTTACAAAGTTGCCCCACTGACTGCTGTTATACTAAATGGCGGATATGATGTTACAGATGTAAGCGTTACAGTAAAAGGTAAGCCAAATGGCGGAATTGATATAAGCTATAATCCATCAAATAACGCAGTTAGATTACATGGTGGAATTCCAATTTGGGGACTTTATCCTGAGTATCAAAACGAAGTAGAAGTAAGCTATAAAAGAGATGGCGAAGCTATAAAAGAAACTTATAAAATTTATGGACCAGCTGTTTATATGCCAGGACCCGGAAATAATCAATTTGGCACACTTCCAAAAGCAGAAGTTGTAAAAATGGATGATAAATTTAAAGATAGATTATATTTGATGAATCACATTATAAGAGCCTCAACTCCAAATTCAGGTCAAGCAGTTTGGAATCATCCAGTTGGCGGTGCGATGGAGTGGGATAATGAACCATATAATTGGATCATAGATGCAAATGGTGATATTAGGTGGTATATGAAAGCTGATGAGATAAGAGATCCTGAAAATATCTATAAAAAAGGTAATATTATGGGATTTTCTCAAACTGATGATGGGGCACTACTTTTTGCAATGGGACAAAGATATATGAAATATGACCTTATGGGAAGAGAGATATTTGATAGAAGGCTTCCGCTATCATATATAGATTTCTCACACCACATAGAACAAACTCCAAAAGGCACATATCTAATAAGAGTTGCATCAGCTGATGAAAAAAGAAAAGATGGCAAAAATGTAAGAAGCGTTAGAGATGTTATAGTTGAACTTGATGAAAGCGGAAGAGTTGTTGATGAGTGGAAAATTTATGATATTTTAGATCCATATAGAGATAATAACATTTTAGCAATGGATCAAGGTGCAGTTTGTTTAAATGTTGATGCCACGCTCGCAGGTCAAACGCTAGACAAAGAAGACCTTGAAGATGATTCTATGCCATTTGGCGATGTTGCAGGAGTTGGAGTTGGTAGAAACTGGGCTCATATAAACTCTGTAAATTATGACGCAACTGATGATAGTATAATACTATCAGTTAGACATCAAGGTGCAGCTGTTAAGGTTGGAAGAGATAAAAAAGTTAAGTGGATTTTAGGCTCACACGAGGGTTGGAGTGATAAATTTAAACCATATCTATTAAAGCCAATTGATGAAAATGGAAAAGAGATTATTTGTGAAGCAGATGGATCAAAATGCCCAGGATATCTAAATGAAAAGGGTGGATTTGACTGGACTTGGACTCAACACACTGCTTATGTAGTGCCAGAAAAATCAAAACCAGGACTTCTTAGAGTAACTATCTTTGACAATGGCGATAGCCGTGGTATGGAACAACCTGCACTTCCAAATATGAAGTACTCAAGGGCTGTTGAGTATGAGGTTGATGAAAAAAATATGACTGTAAAACAGGTCTGGGAGTATGGTAAAGATAGAGGATTTGATTGGTATAGTCCGATAACTTCAGTTGTTGAGTATCAACCAGATAGAAATACAATGTTTATCTACTCAGCAACAGCTGGACTTGGTAAATTTCTAATTGGAGAGGGCGAAACTGAGCCTATTTTAAACGAAATAGAAGATGAAACTCAAAATGTAAAGGTTGAAATTCGCCTAAAAGGTCTTGGTGGAACTATCGGATATAGAGCACTTCCAATAGATATCAAAAAAGCCTTTAATTAGTCTTTAAAGCCCTAAATTTAGGGCTTTAAATTTAGACCAAAGTTTCAAATTTAAACCAAATTTTAAATTGAAATTTTACTCTAAATTTAACAAAAGGAGAAAACATGAAAAAAATTCTTAGTTCAGTTTTAGTTGCTAGTATGCTTTTATCAGTTGGCGTTAGTACTTCATTAGCAGCTGGTGGTGCAAGTGGTCCAAAAAGCTATAACGCAGTTGGCAAAATCGGTGCAGTTATAATGAACCCTTACGGCGTTGCCCCGCTAACTGCTATTATAAATGACGGCGGATACGCTATAAAAAATGCAAAAGTCACAGTTAAAGGAAAAGGTGAAAAAGGCATCGATATAAGCTATGATGTTAGTGATTTAAATGTCTTACAACACGGCGGAATTCCAGTGTTTGGGCTTTATCCTGATTTTGTAAATACAGTTGAAGTAAGCTACAAAAGAGAAAATCCAGTCGCAGGTGGAATCAATAGCGAAGATATAAAAGAGACTTATCAAATTTATGCTCCACCAGTTGTAACTTATGGCTCAGGAACAGCTCAAAAAATGGCCCTACCAAAAGCAGAAGTTGTAGTTCCAGCTAGTAAAAATGTAAAAAATAATCTTTATTTGATGAATCATCTAAGCTCAACTATGCCAAACGCTTCTCAAGTTGTTTGGAATTTACCAGCTGGTGGAGCTTTGGAGTGGGATTATGAAAGCTATGTTTGGATGATAGATACAAATGGCGACATTAGATGGCAACTTGATGTTAGTAAATTTAGAGATCCTTATGATATCCGCAAAAAAGGAAATTTAATGGGCTTTGACCAGACAAAAGATGGAAACATCATGTGGGGTCAAGGACAAACTTATAAAAAATATGATCTTATGGGTAGAAAAATCTTTGATAGAATGCTTCCAAGAAGTTATATCGACTTTTCTCACCACCTAGAAGAGACAGTTAAAGGCACTTATCTTTTAAGAGTTGCAAACTCAGACTTAAAAAGACGAGATGGTAAAAATGTAAGAACTGTTAGAGATGTGATTGTTGAACTTGACAAAGAGGGAAATGTGCTTGACCAGTGGGATTTAAGTGCGATTTTAGATCCATATAGAGATAATAACATTTTAGCTATGGATCAAGGTGCAGTTTGTTTAAATATAGACGCTGATAAAGCTGGAAAAACTCTATCAAAAGAAGATCTTGAAGATGATTCTATGCCATTTGGAGATGTTGCAGGAGTTGGTGCTGGTAGAAACTGGGCACATGTAAATAGCGTAAATTACGATCCACATGATGATAGTATTATAATTTCAAGCCGTCACCAAAGTGCAGTTATAAAAATCACACGAGATAAAAAAGTTAAGTGGATTTTAGGCTCACCTGAGGGCTGGAGTGAAGAGTTTCATAAATATCTTTTAAAGCCAGTTGATAAAAATGGCAAAGAGATCGTTTGCGAGGCTGAGGGTTCAAAATGTCCAGGATATTTAAGCGATAAAGGTGGCTTTGACTGGTCATGGACACAGCACACCGCTTATGTTATCCCTGAAAAGTCAAAAGATCATCTCCGTCATGTAAGCACATTTGATAACGGAGATAGCCGTGGTATGGAACAACCTGCTCTTGTTACTATGAAATACAGCCGTGCGGTTGAGTATGTTGTAGATGAGAAAAATATGACCGTGCAGCAAATTTGGGAGTTTGGAAAAGAAAGAGGGCTTGACTGGTATAGTCCAATTACTTCTGTAACTGAGTATATGCCAAAAACTGATACTATGATGGTTTATTCAGCAACTGCTGGAATGGGCGATTTAGTCGCATTTAGAGCTGGAACAGCACAGCTTACCCCGTATCTTCACGAGTTTAAATACGGTACAAAAGAGCCTGAACTTGAGATAAAAATGGTTGGTGGAAATATCATCGGATATAGAGCTTTAGTAATTGACTATAAAGACTCTTTTAAATAATATCAATAGGGGCAAATTTCGCCCCTTTACTAAAAGATTTACAAATTTTGCTAAAATGCTTATAAAAAAGGCAAAATTTGAAAAATTTCTTAAAAACTATCTTTTTTACCATTAAAAATCTTAAGATAAATAAACTGTTATTTGCATTTACCATATTTTTAGCATTTACTGGGATATTTAGTTACTTTCATATAAAGTCTGAAATTTCAAAAATTGGTTCTGAATTTGGCGAAAGCCTAAGCAAAGAGATTGTTTTTAGTATGAATGAGTGGCTAGATACGAGAACTGAATTTATAAAAACTATATCTAGTTCTTTTAAGAATTTATCAAAAGATGAGCTAATAGGTATAGAAATCGATAAAAGTAGAGTATTTTTTCAGCACTATCAATTTATATTAGATGATAAAAGTGCAATATTTGACGGCAAATATTATGATCTTAATAATTCATTAAATCCAGCTAAAATTTCAACTTGCAAAGAGCATGAAATTTTAAAAAAAACAACAATTGATATATGCCATACCATAGGACAAAATCGCCAGTTTTGTGGTGTTGTAGAAGCTAATGCTCTTTTTCCAAGCATAAGAAAGCAAATTCATGCATTTGTAGAAAATGCTTATCTTTTTGATGAAGATGGAGAGATACTTGCTATGTTAAATTCAGCAAATAAAATACCAAATTTAAACGACCCACGCCTTACAAAAGTTGAAAAAATAGGAAACTGGGGAACGGCTATAGAGGTTAGTAATCAAAAAATATTAGAAAAAACTCTAAAAATTTTACTAAATAACTCACTTATTTTACTTCTACTTTTTTCAGCACTTTCAATTACTTCTGGACTTATATTTTCTTTTATAAATAGTACTTTTTTAAAAAAGCAAAAAGAGTACGAGGTTTTACTATCTCACAAGCTAAAAGTTTCTGAAACTGGTGAGCTTTTATCTGCTATTTCTCATCAGTTAAGACAGCCAATAAATTCATCTTTACTTATGCTAACTTCTATTGTAAAACTCAAAAAAGATGGAAAACTTAGCGAAGATGAACTGATAAATAATATAAATTTATGCATAAGATCAACAAAAATGATGGATGAGACGATCCAAAATTTTAGAAATTTTTATAAATTTAGTGATGATATTGTTGAGTTTGAACTAAACTCATCTATAAAAAATCTACTCTCGCTTTTACATATTGAATTTAGTAGAAAAAATGTCTCGGTTCAGGTTGAAAATTTTGAGATATGGTTAAAAACTAGTCAAAGCTATCTTTGGCAAGTACTTTTAGTTCTTCTTCAAAACTCAAAAGATGCTCTATCTTTTAAGAGAGGTTTAAAAACTATAACCGTTAAAGCTAAAAATTTAGACGATATTGTTAAAATTTCAGTTATAGATAATGGAATTGGTATAGAACAAGATATGATAAAAGGAATTTTTAATAAACAAAAAGTAAGCACAAAAATACACGGTAGTGGTATTGGGTTAAATTTGGCTAAGATGATAGTTGTAAAAAAGTTAGGTGGCGATATCATACTTAAAAGTAACAAAAATCCTACAATATTTGAACTTACTATTAAAAAGGAGATTGTGTGAATGCTTTGCTTAAAGATATCTCAGTTTTAGTTGTTGAAGATGATGAACTTACTGGAGTTGCTATTTTAACTGGGCTTAAGGAGTATTGTAAAGAGGTTTTCTTAGCAAAAGATGGACTTCAAGGCTTTGAAATGTTTAAGCTTCATAAAATAGATGTTATAGTTACTGATATACATATGCCAAATTTAAACGGTCTTGATATGATAGAAGAGATTTTAAAACTAAAACCAGAGCAAAATTTTATCGTAGTATCATCTTATGATAGTGATGAAAATTTACTTAAAAGCTTTAAAAAAGGTGCTATTTCATTTATAAAAAAGCCCATTTCTATGGACTATCTTCATCACTCTATCGTAAAAAGCGTAGTTAGCAAAACTCAAAAGATACTAAATTTAAGTAAAGATGTCAAAGCCGATATGCTAAGCCAGAGAGTTTTTAAAGGTGAAAAAGAGGTATATCTCTCAAGGCTTGAAAGTTCTATTTTTTGGCTACTTTGTTACAATATCAACAACCTTGTAAGCTATGATATGATAGAAGAGTATGTTTATAGTGGTGATAGCGTTAATATTGGTCAAATTCACACAGCAATTGCCAGGATAAAATCAAAGCTCAAAGGAATAGACATATCAAATATCCAAAGCATGGGATATAAGCTAAATTTAAAGGCCGGTAATGAGTGATGAGTTTTATATGGATTTAGCCATAAAAGAGGCATGGAAATGGCAAATTTTAACATACCCAAATCCAGCAGTTGGGTGCGTTATAACTGATAAATTTGGCAAAATTTTAAGTATACAAGCTCATAAAAAAGCAGGCTTTGCTCATGCTGAGTTAAATGCTATTTTAACTGCTCTTTTAAATTTTAGTGAGTTTAAAACTAAATTTGAGATGAAATTTGAAAATAGAGTTTTTTTAGCTAGTGAAATTTATGACTTTATCTTAAACAACCATAACTATCTTTTAGAAAATGCCACAGCTTATGTTACGCTTGAGCCTTGTTCTCACATTGGGAAAACCCCACCTTGTGCAAATTTACTCAAAGAGCTTAAATTTAAAAGAGTTGTTATAAGTATAAAAGATAGTAGCGATATCGCTGGTGGTGGGGCTGAAATTTTACAAAAAGCTGGAGTAGAAGTTAAATTTGGTGTTTTAAAAGATAAAGGAGATGAGCTTATAGAGCCATTTTTAGCGTGGCAAAATGGAAATTTTAGCTTTTTAAAACTAGGAAGTAGCATAAATGGCATTTTAAAAGGCGGACTTATCACAAATAAAGCTTCAAGAAAAAAGGTTCATGAGATTAGGGAAGTTTTAGATCTTTTAGTGATTGGCGGAAATACAGTTAGAGTTGATAGACCTAGGATTGATACAAGACTAGCCAGTGGTAAAAACCCGCCAGATGTTCTTATATACTCAAAAGAGCGTAGTTTTGATACAAAAATTCCACTTTTTAGTGTAAAAAATCGTGAAGTTATGATAACTAGCGATATCAATCAAGCTCTTAAAAGACGCCTTGTTATGTTTGAAGGTGGAGATGGCATGATAAAGAATTTACCAAATTTTGTAACCCATTTACTCATATTTTTTTCGCCAAATTTAGGTGTTTTAGATAATTTTAAAGTAAATTTAGATTTAAAACTTTTGAATTTAGGTACTATTGATGGGAATTTTTATGGATGGTTTAAAAGGAGTGATACAAATTGTAACTTATTTTAGTTAAAAATATTAAATGCAGTACTTTTTAAAGATAAAAGAGTTTTTCTCTGTTATACTTACCTTATTAAATCAAATTAAGGAGTATTTATGGAAGAAAAAGCTATAAATGGTTTTCAAGCAGGAACCATAAAAGGGCTTATTATAACAGCAATAGCTGCTGTGATAGCCATTATAATTGCAAATATCTTACCATATGATGTCAATGTCAACAAAGCTTTAGCACTTCTATTTTTTATAGCAGTCCTGTGGCTGAGTGAAGCTATTCATATAACAATCACAGCACTACTTGTGCCTGTTCTTGCTGTATTGTTTGGTATAGGTTCAGGAAGTGTTGCTGAGGGAACTTATAAAGCAATAAGCGTTGGTTCAGCTCTTGCTCACTTTGCAAACTCAACCATTTTTCTTTTCTTTGGTGGTTTTGCACTTGCAACTGCACTACACATCCAAAAGCTAGATACAAAAATAGCTATGAAGCTTATCTCTTTATCTGGAAATAAGCTAGGTTACGCAGCTATTTTGATATGTCTTGCAACAGCACTTTTGTCTATGTGGGTTTCTAATACCGCAACAGCAGCTATGATGCTTCCACTTGCTATTGGAATTTTAGGTGGAAAAGGAGAAGAAAAAGACCATGGAACAACAGTTTTCTTGCTTTTAGGTATTGCATACTCTGCAAGTATCGGCGGACTTGGTACGATTGTTGGATCACCACCAAATGCTATAGTTTCAGCTGAATTAAAATATGGATTTTTTGACTGGATGAAGATAGGAATTCCGATGTTTTTAATCCTTTGGCCTTTGATGATGATAACTCTATATTTTATGTTTAAGCCAAATTTGACTAAAGTCGTAGATATAGATGCAAGTGTTAATATTCCATGGACACTAAGTAGGATTGTAACTATTATTGTTTTTGCTACTATTGCTCTACTTTGGATATTTTCACCACAAATTAAAGCAGCAACAGGTCTTGCTTTAAATGATGGTCTTATAGCTGTAGTGGCGGCAATTTTAGTTGTAATACTAGGGCTTTGTAGTTGGAATCAAGTAGCAGAAAATACTGAGTGGGGGATTTTAATGCTATTTGGCGGTGGACTTTGTTTGAGTGCTATACTTAAAGATTCTGGTGCTTCACTTGTTATTGGTCAAACTGTTGCTTCTGTATTTGGCACTTCACACCCACTTGTAATTATCTTTGTTGTTACGATATTTATCATTATCTTAACTGAATTTACAAGTAATACTGCTTCAGCTGCACTTTTAGTTCCTGTTTTTGCAGGTGTTGCTGAGCAAATGGGTATGCCAAAAGAGGTTTTGGTTATGGTAATAGGTGTTGGTGCAAGTTGTGCATTTATGATGCCAGTTGCAACTCCACCAAATGCTATAGTTTTTGGCACAGGACTCTTCCCACAAAGAGATATGCTTAGAGCAGGTGGAGTTTTAAATATAGTGTGTATACTTGTTATTGCACTATTTGGATATTTTGTACTTCTATAAATTTAAAAAAGGGGCCTAATGCCCCTTTTACCCTTTTTAACAACTTACTATTTTAGCTAAGCCTGCAAGTGAAGTCTCTTTATATCTTGAGTCCATATCTTTTCCTGTTTTATACATTGTAAGTATAACTTCATCAAGTGTTACAAGGGCACTATAAGAGCTTTCCATTGCTAATTTGACAGCTGATATTGCTTTTATGGCTCCAAGTGTGTTTCTTTCTATACAAGGAATTTGAACAAGACCACGAACAGGATCGCAAGTTAGCCCTAAGTGGTGCTCCATAGCTATCTCAGCTGCGATTAAAATTTGTTCAGTTGTACCGCCACTTACTGCAGCCATGCCAGCTGCTGCCATAGATGAAGCAACGCCTACTTCAGCTTGACAACCAGCTTCTGCACCGCTAATGGAGGCGTTTTCTTTATACAAATACCCTATAGCACAGCAAGTTAAAAGATAGTTTAAAATTTGATCTTTACCCATATAAAAGCGGTGATTTTGGATATATAGCATAACGGCTGGAACTACTCCACATGCACCATTTGTAGGAGCAGTTACAACTCTAGCTCCACTTGCATTTTCTTCAGCTACAGCTCTTGCATACATTGATATAAAATCAATCGCTGCTAGTGGGTCTTTCTCGTGGATTCTTCTGTTTTCTTTAAGGCGTTTATAAATTTGAGGGGCTAGTCGCTTTACATTTAACCCACCAGGAAGTATAAGATCAGTTGCGCTTATGCCATTTTCATAACATTTAACCATAGTTTCATAAATTTCTAAGATATAGTTTATAACATACTCTTTGCTTCCGTGATACTCTACCTCTCTTAAAAGTGCTATTTGTGAAATGCTTTTGTTGTGAATTTGACATAACTCTTTTAGTTTTAAAGCACTTTTAAAATCAAATTTAAGCTTTTTATCTGTGGATTTAAAATTTCTGTTTTTAAGTTCATCTTCACTATAAACATACCCACCCCCAGTTGAGTAAAAGGTCTCTTTTTTAACAAGTTTACCGTCTTTAAAAGCCTCTAGTGTAAAGCCATTTTCATGAAGTAAGAGCATTGAGTTGTTAAAAATGATATCTTTTGTAGGATCAAATTTGATAGCTTTAGTTCCGCCTAAATTTAGGGTATTTTTCTCATTTGCTAAATTTAAAATTTCAAGCTTTTTAGATTTGGTTAGATTTTTTGCAGTCACGCCACTAAGACCTATCATGATAGCAACATCGCTCATATGCCCTTTGCCTGTTAATGACAAAGAGCCATAAAGAGTAGCTTTTACTCTATCAATATCTAAATTTTCAACTAACTTTGTAAATTTTAAAGCTCCACTTATTGGACCTATAGTATGAGATGAGCTAGGTCCAACGCCGATTTTTAGTATAGAAAGGATAGAGTCCATAAAAATCCCAAATTTAAAATTTGATCTATTTTATAATTTTATCTCTTGATAAATACTTAAGCTCTTGCTTTTAGCATTCCATAAAAATACATAGGTTTTAAAAGATATGCTTTTACTAACCACCATATCCATCTTTCCTTTGCTGGATCAAGAAAAGGAAGTGAAGGGGCTGGTTCGTTTTGGTAGTTAAACTCAGCCATCATAACTCTACCTATATCAGTGATTAGTGGGCAAGCTGTATAACCATCATACTTAGCTTTTAGCTCTTTTCCATCTATTCTAGAGATTAAATTTTCTCCAAGAACTTTATATTGCTCTCTAATAGCAGCTCCTGTTTTTGAAGTAGGCAGACTTGAGTTATCCCCTATGGCAAAAATATTATCATATTTTTTATGAATAGTGCTAAATTTATCCACATCTACCCAGCCTTTTTCATTTGCTAAATCGCTATTTTCTCTTACAGCTTTAACTGTTCTCATCGGCGGAACGATATGGATAAAATCATAGTTAATTTTGTTTAATCCTTCGTTTTCATCCTTAAATGTAGCTGTTTTAGAGCCCACATCAACTGATACCAGAGTTGATTTAAAATTAAAATAAATATTTCTATCGTTCATATATTTTATGGTAGAGTCGTTATAGACTTTGGTTCCAAAGAAATTTCCTTTATTTGTTCTAAAATTTAGAGTTGCTTGTTTTTTTGCTTCTCTTAGTCTAGCTGAGGTTAGAAATGCTATTTTTTTAGGAGCTCCACCGCACTTTATAGATCCTGCTGGTTCGCTAAATAGTGCTACTTTGTCAGGAGTGGCAGAATTTACGAACTTTGATATCTCACCCCAAGTTTTTTCAGCTCCACTAAAAAGATATATAGAACCAACGCCATTTGTGCCAATGATATCTTTACTAATGCCTTCAATGCCCTCAAAATTTAGTTCAAGTCCAGTTGCACAAATCAAGAAATCATAGCTGAGTTTACCACTATTTTTCGTTTTTACAAGGTTGTTATCAGGATTAAATTCCACAACTATATCTTTTATCCACTTTGCATCTTTTGGCAAGAAATCTTTTGTATCTTTTAAGATATCTTCACTCTTCCAAAGTCCGCCACCTATCATGGTTTGACCAGGTTGGTATTTGATGCTATTTTCATCTGGTTCTATGATGGTTATGGTAGCATTTGGTATGTTTTTAGATATAAAATTTGCTACTGTGCATCCAGCGGCTCCACCACCTACTATAAGGATATTTGCTGAAGCACTGCTTTGGCTTTTTGCACTAACAACGCTTGGTGTAGCACTTAGCATAAATGGCACTAAGCCCAAAAGCTTTAGAGCATCTCTTCTTGAAAGACCAGAATTTGTAAGTTCATTTACTAGATCTGTTTTTAAATCTAAAATTTGATCTTGATTCATTTTAAATCCTTTAAAAATAATGATTAAATTATAACTATTTTATTATTATTAAGCGATAAATTAAAATTTTAAGGATTTATTTTAAGCTTATTTTAATTAAAGGGCTAAATTTAGCCCTGTTTTTATCTAACTTTTAGACTAAATTCAGCCATTATAAGACTTGCTATTTTAGTTGACATAGAATCAACAAATTTATCATATTTGCTCTTTTGTTTCCAGATTTGTTCGCTAACTTTTGCCGCTTTTGCTACTTCATCTTTTACTTTTGAGTAAGTTGAAATTCCATCGATTAGCCCAACATTTACAGCATCACTTGCGATAAAAACTCTAGCATTTGCCCAGTTTTTGTGATTGTTTATATCCAACTTTCTAGCACTTGCTACTTCATTTGTAAAAAGAGCGTAACTTTGATCTGTTAAAAACTGAAGGCTTTGTTTTTCTTCAGGCGTCCACTCTCTTGTCATTGTTCCAGCTTCTTTATACTCACCAGCTTTTATTGTTTGAGTTGAAATTCCTATTTTTTTATTAAGTTCAGCAATGTTCATTCCTTGCATTATAACTCCGATTGATCCTATAAAAGCCCCCTTATTTGCGTAAATTTTAGTAGCCCAAACGCCACTTAGATAACTTCCACTTGCCATTGTCCCGCTTGCATAAGCAATGACAGGTTTTTTAAAATTTAGCTCTTTTATCGCTTCTGATATCTCAACACTTGGACTTAATGCCCCGCCTGGGCTATCTATATTTAAAAGCACGCCTTTTATGTTTTGGTTGTTAGCTATATTTTCTATCTCTTTTAAAATTTCAAGTTCATCCATTATCGCCCCCTCTAGCTTTATCTCAGCTAAATTTGGGCTTTTTGTGGTTGTAAGTTCACCAACACTAAAGGCTGATATAAAAATAGCTATCATAAAAAGAACTATAAATACCTTTATTGTAAAGCTTAAAATTTTTAGAAAAAACTCCCCAATGCCTTTTAGAAATTCCATCTTTTCCCCTTTATAAACATCTCTTTTACTTTGTTTGTTTGAAGTATTAATTGAAGTGCTACTTCATCTTTACTTTCAACTTCAAAACCTTCAAAAACAGCTATATCAGCTATTTTACCATTTTTTATTTCACCTAAATTTAACCCCAAAGCATCTCCATTTGTAGCTGCTAAGAGCAAAGTTTTAGCTAAATTTTGTAAATTTAAATCACTATGAACTAAAAGATTTGTTCTTAATTCATCAAAGAAATTTAGACTTATATTTGAACTAAGACCATCTGTTCCTAAGCTTAAATTTACGCCACTTTTTATAGCTTTTTTAAGGTTTAGCTTCTTTTTACTAAGAAGTCTATTTGAAAAAGCACAAGTTGTAATAGAGTGTAAATTTCTATCTAAAAGTTCAAACTCTTTTAGGTAAACACAGTGCGTAAAAAGCGTTTTTATGCCTTTGAAATTTGATATAAAGCTTTCTACGTTATACATCGGTTTTGGGTTTGGATTAAAGGCTTTTAGCCAGTTTTTAAACTCACCTTTACCATCTCTTATCCAGCGATTTTCATAATCGCTTTCTAAAAAGTGAGTAGAGACTGTTAAAGAGTTAAGCCTAGCAAATTCACAAGCTTTTTTAGTTAAATTTGGGTGAGTTGAGTAGGGTGAGTGGATAGAAACAGCTGGTATAAATTTATCACTTTTTAGCTCATCACTTCTTTTAAATCTATCTTTAAATTTCTCCCAGTTTTGAGTAACTACATCTTTACTAGCTCCAAGAATTTCATTAAAAAATACAACTCTTAAAGGCGAGTTTGCACACACTTCCATCTCGCCACCAAAGCTTGAAATTTCACCTATTGTAGAAATTCCACTTCTCATCATCTCATAAATTTTGTTTTTTATTAGACTTTCATTTGCCTCTTTGCTTAAGTTATCTCGGCTTTTTACGATACTATTTACCCATTTTATGAAGTCTCCATAAACAAGTGTGGTTTTGTTTGAGCTAAATTCAAGGTGAACATGAGGATTTATAAAACAAGGCATAGCTATATCGCTACCATAGTCTAAAATTTCAGCTTCTTGAAATTTTGCACTAAGTTTATCAAACTCGCCAACTTCTTTAATCTCTTCATCAAACGCAATAGCGCAATTTTCTAAAATAGTAAAATCTTTATCACAAAGTAAAATAAATTTAGCTTTTAAAATTTTCATTTTTGCTCCTAGTTTCGCAATTGTATCTAAATTTCAGTTACTTTTTGATATAATCAGGCTTTAAATTTTAACAAAAGGATAAAAATGAAAATCGTCGTAATACAAGGACCAAATATCAATATGCTAGGCACTAGAGAGAGAAATATCTATGGTGTGATGAGTATGGAAGATATTCACGCTCAAATGAAAGCAGTAGCTGAACAAAACAGCGTTGAGATTGAGTTTTTTCAAAGCAATCTAGAAGGCGAAATAGTTGATAGAATTCAAGAGTGCTTAGGCGATGCTGATGGAATTATCATAAACCCAGCAGCTTATAGTCATTCATCAATTGCCATAAGAGATGCTATAGCAGCTGTTAACCTGCCAGCAATTGAAGTTCATATATCAAATATCGCGCGCCGTGAAGAATTTCGCCAAAAAAGCGTGATATCAGCCGTAACAGCAGGACAAATCATAGGCTTTGGACCTGTTGGATATCATCTTGCGATGGTTGGAATGCTTCAAATTTTTAGCCAAATAGAAGCGTTTAAAAAATAAAGAGAAAATGACGAATAACTTTATTTTAAAAAATGAAAATGCCGTATTTTACGAGTGCGGATATAGTTGTGATAATTTAGTTTTTCTAAATTTAAAGGGCGAGAAATTTTTAATAACTGACTCAAGATATGCTATAGAGGCAAAACAGAGCGTAAAAGAGTGTGAAGTTATTGAAAGTAGTGAACTTTTTAAAGAAGCTAGAAAGCTTATTAGAAAATTTAGCGTAAAAGATATCATCTATGACCCTAATGATTTTAGCGTTTATGAGTTTGGAAATTTAGCTAAATTTGGTTATATAAACTATAAAAAAAGGCTAAATTTTTCTAAAAAAAAGCGAATGATAAAAAGTAGCGATGAGCTTGAAATTTTAAGAAGTGCTGCTAAATTTGGAGCTTTAGGGTTTGAAAAGTTTTCTAAATTTATAAGTGAAAATGGACTAGATTTAGATGAAAAAGAGCTCTTTTTTGAAGCTGAAAATATTCTAAAAGATAGAGGGAATTTGGGGCTATCTTTTGAGCCGATTGTAGCTATAAATGAAAATGGCGCAAAAGCACACGCTTTGCCTAGTGATAAAAAGCTTAAAAATGGCGATTTATTGCTCTTTGATGCTGGGGTTAAATTTAAAAGGCATTGTTCTGATAGGACAAGAACAGCTATTTTTGATAATGGACTAAATTTCACAAAAGATCAAAATTTCACGGGCAAAAAAGCTGAAATTTATGAAATCGTAAAAGAGGCACAAAATTTAGCCATAAAAGTAGTAAAACCTGGCGTTATGGCGTGTGAAATAGATGCTGTAGCAAGGGATTTTATAAAAAAAGCTGGGTATGAAAAGGAGTTTTTCCACTCAACTGGGCATGGCGTAGGTCTTGATATCCACGAACTGCCAAATATCAACCAAAGAGATAAAACCATACTTGAAAAAGGGATGGTTTTTAGCATAGAACCTGGCATTTATATAGAAGGTGAGTTTGGCGTTAGAATAGAAGATGTGGTAGCTGTAAGTGAAAACGGGTGTGAAATTTTATAGATTTGAGGATGCTTTATCTATAAAAAAGAGCAGGTTTTATCCATATAAAGCCAGCAAAAGAGTAGGCTTTAAGCATGAGTTTTATCTAGGTGTTGGGGGAAATTTAGGCGATACAAGGCTGATATTTGATAGGTTTTTTAAAAAATTTAGAAGTGATAAAAGATTTCATATCGTAAAATCATCGCCGCTTCTTTTAAATAAAGCTTTTGGCTTTAAAGACCAGCCTGATTTTTTAAACGCTGTGATTTTGGCTCAAACATCGCTTAGTCCTAAAGCAACGCTTAAAGTTACTGCGCATTTTGAGAGAATTTTTAAACGCAAAAGAAGTTTTAAAAATGCTCCAAGAACGCTTGATTTAGATATTTTGTGGCATAGTGCTAAAACCCTGCCAAGAGATAAAAGACTTATTTTGCCTCATCCTGGCGTGATGAGTAGAGTTAGTGTGATAGTGCCATTTGGGCTTATGTAAGGAGGTATTTGTGAGAGTTGTTTCAGTAGTTAGCGGTAAAGGTGGCGTTGGAAAAAGCATAATAGCCATAAATTTAGCTGAGATTTTATCACAAAATGGCTATAAAGTTTTGCTTGTAGATGCTGATTTGGGGCTTGGAAATTTAGATATTTTGCTGAATTTAAAGCCTAAATTTACTCTTTTTGACTTTTTTAAAGGCGGGGTGAGTTTAAATGAAGTTGTAGCAGATATTAAGCCAAATTTAAGCCTTTTGCCTGGTTTTAGCGGAGAGGAAATTTTAGAGTTTTATAGTAATGAAATGATGGCTAGGCTTAGCTTTGAGCTTAGAACGCTTAAAAGCTTTGATTTTGTCATCATTGATACCATGAGTTCGCTTCATAAGCCAACAAAAGATATTATAAATTTAAGTGATAAAACCATCATATTAGCAACTCCTGAGCCAACTTCTATCATAGATACTTATGCGATGATGAAGGTTGTTTTAAAATTTAAAAACGAGATTTTACTATCTATAAATTTAAGCCAAAACTCAAATATTGCTGAAAATCTAGAAAAAATATTGCGTGATAATATAAAAAGTGAGTTTAGTTTTAAGCTTTTAGGAGAGATTAGAAAAGATAGTGCTTTTATAAATTGCTCAAGGCTAAGAGCTTTTGTAAGTGATGAGTATCCATACTCTTTGGGGCTTTATGATGTTAGAGTGATTGCTTCAAATTTGCTTTTAAATTTTGGATTAGAGCCTTTAGAAATAGAGAATTTAAATGGAATAAACGGACTTATTAGAAGAGTTTTAAATTTAATATAGGGGAAATTTTGTACGAGAGTTTACTAAGTGATGCTTTAATAACAAAAAATTTGATGTTTCCAGAAAACTGCGTGACATTTTTTGGTTCTGCTAGGTTTGATGATGATAATTTTTACTCCAAACAAGCATATGAACTCGCTAAAATGTTAGCAAATGATGATTTTACTATCATCACAGGTGGTGGTGGTGGGATAATGAAAGCTGCTAATAAAGGCGCATATGACGCTAAAAAAGAGAGCTATGCTATAAATGTCGTCCTTCCAAATGAGCAAAAGGTTAATGAGTTTGCAACTTATAAAAGTGAGTTTTCAAATTTAGCCCTTAGAAAAATCGCTCTTATTAAAAATTCTCAAAATTTTGTGATTTTTCCTGGTGGATATGGGACTATGGATGAGCTTTTTGAAATTTTAGTGTTGGTGCAAAATGGAATAAAAGATGCTCATATTTATCTATATGGTGTTGAGTTTTGGACGCCGTTAATTGAGTTTTTACATAGTTCTTTAGTAAGAGAAAAAGCAATCTCTAAGGTTGATACAGCTATATTTTCGCTTCACGACCAAGTGAAAGAAATTTATAAAAGTATCAAGGAAAATAGATGAAAATAATGGTTGCGATGAGTGGCGGTGTGGATAGTTCATATGTAGCAAAAACCCTAAAAGAAGCTGGTCATGAAGTAATAGGTTGTTACATGGTACTTCACGATAAGGCTGGATATCACGAAAAAAACATACAAAATGTTAGATCAGTAGGTGAGTTTTTAGGTATAAAAACAGAAATTTTAGATCTAAGAGATGAGTTTAAAAAAGAGGTTTATGACCCTTTTGTTGAAATTTATAAAAGTGGCAAAACTCCAAATCCATGTGCGATGTGTAATCGTGAGATAAAGCTTGGAAAAATGCTTGAATTTGCTCTAAATTTAGGCTGTGATAAGCTTGCTACTGGGCATTATGTAAGAGTAGAAGATGGTCTGCTTAAAGTCTCTCTTGATGAGAGTAAAGACCAGAGTTATTTTTTAGCTAATATAAAGCCAGAGTCCTTAAAATACATGCTATTTTTGCTTGGAGATAGACTAAAAAGCGACATAAAAGCTGAAATTTCAAAATTTAGTGAAATTTCAAATATAGCAAAACAAAAAGAAAGCAGTGAAATTTGCTTTGTTGATAAAAGCTATATTGATATTTTAAATCAACACATTAACACTAAAATTCCAGGAAATGTAGTAGATAAAGATGGAAAAATTATCGGAAAACACGATGGATATATGCACTATACTATTGGCAAAAGACGGGGTTTTACTGTAGATGGTGCTCATGATCCACACTTTGTAACATCTATAAATCCAGAAAAAAACGAAATAACAGTTGGGTTAAAATATGATCTAAAAAGCACAAAATTTAGTACTGAAAATTTAAATGATTTTATAAATTTGGGTAGTGAGTTTGAAGCTAGTGTTAAGATAAGATATAGAAGTCCAAAAGTAGGGGCTAAGGCTAAGGTTTTGAAAAATGAAAATGGCGATAAATTTCTAGAAGTAAATTTAAAAGATAGTGTTTATGGCATTGCTTCAGGACAGCTAGCGGTATTTTATGATGAACAAAATAGAGTAATAGCAAGTGGTTTTATTAACTAAAAAGATAAATTTTGATAAAATAAGCCAAAATTAAATTTATAAGGTATATTATGCGTGGTTATAAGATCTTTTCAGGTACTGCAAATGTTGATTTTTCTAAAAAAATCTCTAAATATCTCTCTTTGCCATTAAGTGAAGCAAGTATTAAGCGTTTTAGCGATGGTGAAATTTCTGTTCAAATAGGCGAGAGTGTTCGTGGTAAAGATGTTTTTGTTATCCAGCCAACTTGTGCTCCAGCTAATACTAACTTAATGGAACTGCTCATACTAACTGACGCGCTCAAAAGAAGCTCAGCTAATTCTATAACGGCTATTGTTCCTTATTTTGGATATGCAAGGCAAGATAGAAAAGCTGCTCCAAGGGTGCCAATTACTGCAAAACTTGTGGCAAATATGATGCAAACTGCAGGCATAAACCGCGTTGTTACGATGGATCTTCACGCAGGACAAATTCAGGGATTTTTTGATGTGCCTGTGGATAATTTATATGGCTCTATTGTTTTTAATGATTATGTAAAAAGTAAAAATCTCAAAAGCCCAATTGTCGCAAGTCCTGATGTAGGCGGTGTGGCAAGAGCTAGAAGCTTAGCTAAAAAGCTAGGTCTTGATATGGTTATCGTCGATAAAAGAAGAGAAGAGGCAAATAAAAGTGAAGTTATGAATGTCATCGGTGATGTAAATGGTAAAGATGTGATATTAGTTGATGATATGATAGATACTGGTGGAACTCTTATAAAAGCTGCTGAAGCGTTTAAAGAAAGAGGTGCAACGAGCGTGATGGCGTTTTGTACCCATGCGGTTTTAAGTGGTAAAGCGTATGAAAATCTTGAAAATGGTGCATTAGACGAGCTTGTCGTAACTGATACGATACCACTAAATAGCGAAAAAAATCACGATAAAATCAAAGTCATAAGCGTAGCACCGCTTTTTGGCGAAGTTATAAGAAGAGTTTATCACGATGAGAGCGTGAATAGTTTGTTTAGTTAAGTTTACTCATTGATATTAAGCAGAGTGGATTTAGATAGTAAGAGTTATCTTCGCTATATCTTCTAACTATAAATTCCACTTGTGCTTCTTCATCTAAACTATATCCAAGGAGTTGAAATTTTTCTATTTTATCACTTACTCTGTTACCATTTTTGCTTGCTAGAAGTCCAACTAAATTTCGGTCTTTAAAAAGCAAGATTTTATTATTTTTTTTAACAACTTTTACATAATCGCCAGCTTTTAAATTTGATTTTATAATGTTTTTAGTAGCAGCACTATTTTCTATAAAAATATCACTTAAACCCATCATAAAAACCAATTTTTTGCTTTCATTGTCAAAGTTTGTAGTTTCATACTTAGCGGTATAAAATTCTTTATATTTATCAAAAATTTCTAAATTTGAAATTATATGAAGAGCTGATTTTGCTCTAGTTATACCAACATATAAAAGTCTTTTTTCATACTCATCTTTTGGTTTAAAATTTGCTACTATATATACAGAGTCAAATTCCTTGCCTTTTGATTTATGTATAGTTGTAACAACAACTTTTTGAGTTGTTTTTTCAAATTCTTCAAACTCAATACTGTGTAAATACTCCCCAAATTTAGCTCTTATATACTCTAGATTTTCCCAATACTCTTCATTATCATTTTTGAATTTATCTATAACTAAGGAGACAAGGGCGAGATTTTTAGAGTTTTTAAATTTTTGCCATAATTTTTGATATGCTTTTTCAAAGCTTAATACCAAAAATTCATCATAAAAAAATCTAAGTTCATCCAAATTACCAAGCCTAAATCCATCTTTTGAAGTTATATAATCAGCCTTTATGCCAGCTTCTTTAAGATTTGAGTAAATTGATATAACCTCATCGTTTGTTCTAGCTAAGATAGCTATGGATCTATTTTTATCTTGCTTTATAAGATTACTCAAATTTGGAATATTTTTACTAAATTTTGTTAGTGTTATATCTGCATTGCCATTTTGATGAGATATAAGATCTTTGGCTTTAAGTTTGTGTTTAAACTCATTTCTAAAAGAATTTGCAAATTTCACTAAATTTGCCATGCTTCTGTAGTTTGTAATAAGCGAGTAGGAGTTAAAAATTTCATTTTTATCATCTAACAACTCACTAAAATCATCCTTAAATTTTGCTATAAATTCTATATTTGCTGCATCATTACCAAAGTTTTTGATGCATTGATCATCATCTCCAACTGCTATTATTCGTCTATCTTTACTCATTTTTTTATAAATTTCTTTTATAAATTCATAGCTTTCTTTTCCTACATCTTGATACTCATCAATAACCATCATTTCAAGATATGGAAAATTTATTTTATTATCCTTTAAAAGCTTAGTAGCATCTTTTATGCAGTTTTTTAGTTCCTCGCTACTTTTAACGCCCTTATCTAAAAGATCAAGAGCAAAAGCGTGAAATGTAACTATTTTAATGCCACTCATTATCTCAGCTCCCACCAAATCTTTAAGTCTTTGTCTAAATTCATTAACTGCAACTCTTGAGTGGGCTAACATTAAAAAGTACTCTGGGTTTGCTCCTTCTGCTGTGATAAGAGATGCTATTTTATGAACTAAAGTTTTTGTTTTGCCACTTCCAGGACCTGCTAAAACCATGATTGCTGAACTATTTTTATCATCAAATACTGCTTTTTGTTCGCTATTTAAGTCAAATAAAATCTCTTCATATTTATCTTTTGTAAGTGGTAGTTTTATAAGTTTTTCATCAAACTTATACTTCTTCTTGAAAAAAGAGTAATCAAGACTGAAGTAGTCTTTTATAAAGTTATTAGCTAGTTCATTATCCTTGTTTTTTACAATGTCCAAAAATCTAAGCTGTATATGAAGGGCTTCTACTTTTCTTGCATAGTAGTTTTTAAGTGTTGTATAGTGCTCTTTATCTTTATAAATAACACCACTACCATTTAAAAGTGGTTCAAGCTTTTCTATGCAAAACGCTTTATAATAAATCAGCCTTCCACGCCTTAACTCAAAGCTATCAAGTATATCATTAAGATAAACTATAGTATGATGAATGCCATCTATAGTAAATTTAAACTCTCCTGTTATATCATTTAGTGCAACTTCTATCTCTGCTTCTTTTTGGTTTCCAAGCTCAACTCTAAGCATTTCTACTATATGCTCACATAAATTAATTCTACAATTAACTATTTTTTTTAAAGTTTTTTTATCTGAAATTTCAAAAGTGCAAATGTTTTCTTTAAAACTAGCATTAAAACAGTTTGTTTTAAGTTTTGAAAGGTGAGTCCAACTTTGAATTACTTCTTTTGCAACTTTTCCATAAATATCTTTAACATTAAAACTTTTTTGATACTCTGGCAAACTTAGAATAAAGTTTAAAATTTCTCTCTCTTTTAAGAAATGCTCATTTAACTCAGCTTTGATTTTGTTTTTGATATTTATAGAAATTTGATCATCAAAGGCTATTAAATTTTCACTTTGTAAAGCGTTTAAAGACTCAAAAACTTCACCTTTTTTAAAGCCTAAAATTTCAGCTAAATCATAAATTTCAATAGGCTCTTTTTTACTTCTTTGAATGATATTTTGCATTATAAGAATCATTTTTTCTTTAAGTTCTTTAAGGGTTTTATATTTTGCTTCTATTGTACTTGAAATTTCATCCATATTAGAGCTTACTGAAGTTGCAAAAATTTGCGTTTTATCTCTAAGACGCCTTATAATACCAGCTTTTTCAAGCTCTAAAATAGCTGTTTTTATAATTATTTCATGCTCATCTAGGTTAAGACCTATACCTTTTGCTATCTCCTTTGAAGATACTCTTACTATGGTTTGCTTTCTTTTTTTAAGGAAATTTACAACAGCTTGAATTTGTGCTCTTCTTACTTTATTTCTATTTAAGTGATTAAAAGAGCGGTTAAATTCATCTGATGTATAGATTATGATGCACATTGCTCTTATGTTCTTATCTCTTGCTCCTCGTCCACTTTCTTGAAGATAACTTTCAAGCGAATCAGATTGCTCATAGTGAATAACTGCTCCTATGTTTGGTTTATCTATGCCCATACCAAAGGCAGTTGTTGCTACAACAATATTAATCTCATCTTTAATAAAGCCATCTAAAATTTCATTTTTATTTCTTCCTGTTCTGCTACCATTTTCTATGTCATTATCGAGGTTAGAATAAAACGGCTCTATGACTAAATTTAGCTCACTTAGCCTTTCGTCATCATTTAGTTTTTGGCTTAGTGTTTTGCATCCAAGTGCATTTTGTGGTAGGTATATAATAGTTGGAATTTTACCAATTTTTAAAATTTCTTTAACTAATGTATCAAATTTTTCCTCTTTTTTGTCTAGTTTGATTGCTGTGTAATCAAGATTTGAGCGAATAGCTGAAGCGATAAACTCACAAAAGTTTAAGTTTAAAAAATCTTTAAAGTAATTTTTTATATCATCTATAACTTCAGGTTTTGCAGTTGCTGTAAAGCATGATACTGGAATTTTGTGTTGAAATTCATTGATGCTTTCTAGTTCTTTGATGGTTGGAGCTATGAAATAGTAATCATGTCTAAAATCATGCCCCCAAGCTGAAAAACAGTGAGCTTCATCTATTATAAATCTATCTATTATACGCCTTTTTATAGCATTAAATACACTATTTGATCTAAGGGCTTCTGGAGCGATGTATAAAACATCAACTGTGCCATTTGCAACTTCTGTAAGTATATTTGAACGCTCAACTGGGCTTAGATATCCACTTAGTGCTTTTACAGAGAAATTATTATTTTTTTCTTTAAAGCTATCGCAGTGATTTTTCATAAGTGCTTGCAGAGGAGATATAACTATAGTTAGTGCTTTATAGATACTAGCTTTAATAAGAGCTGGAAGCAAAAAGACAAAAGTTTTACCTCCACCAGTAGGTAAAACTGCTAACAAACTCTCATCTTTAAGTGCTGAGTTGATAATGTCAGCTTGTGAAATTTTAGCATTAAAAAGAGTTGGATCATTTGGTTCAAATTCCTTAAATGTATCAAACCCAAACTCATTTTTACTAAATTTATAAATATCTGGCTGTTTGTAGGTTAAAATTTTTAGCATTTTAGCTATAAGTGGATATTTTTGCAGTAGGGCGTATGAAAAAGATGCTTTTTTATCGGTATATAAAAAAGCTATACAAAAGGCTAGCTCTAAAGGATTTGTAAGCTCTAAAATTTCAAATTCATCACTTTTGCAATGAACTAAGTTTTTAATATTTTCAAAGATATTGATATTAGTAAAATTTATACTTTTATAAAGAAAATATCCACTAAAATACTCATTTTTGCTTAGAAGTTTAGCATAAATTTGTTTTAAATTTTCTGGTAAAGAGCTGAATTTATCATCTAAAAAGCTAAAAAGAGCATGTGTTTCTTTAACATCACCAAGTGGTTGATTTTCTATATTTATCTCTGTTTTGTATGGTTTAGAAAGTTTATGGGTTTTCTTGCAAGGAAAAAGCAGCATTGATAAATAAAGAGTATCAATGATCGGGATTTTAAGGTGCGGATTAAATTTGGTGTTTGATAAAAAAATCTTATCAAAATTTATAAAGTTATGTCCACAAATAAACTCAGGCTTAACTCTATCAAAAAAAGTACACAGCTCATCTATTGAGGTTGTAGTTATTTCATGAAAGTCAAATTTAGCACCAATTTTATAAATACGCTTTGAGATAACTCCAACTTCTAGATCTACAAATGCAATTGTTTCCAAATTTAGCCTTTTATTAGTTGTTTCGATTATATCATAATTTAGGCTATATTTAAGATTTTTAAGCTTATAAATTTATTAAAATTATATAAATCTAATATACTAAAAATTTAGTGCAGATAAATTAGCAAAATAAAAATTTACCTAAATCTTACGAAGTTTGCTTTTTAAAAAGTAGCCACGCCATAACAAATGAAAGCCCTCCAAGTCCAATCATCGGTAAAATATACTCTAAGCTTTGAAAAAATGATATATCTTTTAGAAAAATACCTTTAGTAAATGATAGATAAAATTTAAGTGATATAAAATCTGTAAATGGTATAAGCCAAGATGGCATATTATCCACCGCTGTGGCAAAACCTGAAAGTAAAAATGACGGAATTAAAAATATAAAAGCATAAAGCGTGGCTTGTTGCTGTGAAAATGATATCGTTGAGATAAAAAGTCCGATGCTACATATGCTAAATAAAAACGCCATCACACCAAGATATAAAAGCCAAAGAGGTCCAAGAAGTGGGACTTTAAATCCAAAAAATACAATTCCTAGCATAAGCGTTGATATTATCATGCTTATTAAAAATGGCGGAATTAGCTTTCCAATGAGAATTTCTAAAGATGAAAGTGGCGATACTAAAATCTGCTCAAAAGTGCCTATCTCACGCTCTCTTGCTATACTCATGGCTGTAAGCATTATAGATGATGTTAGCGTTATGGCACCAAAGATATTTGGAAGTATCCACCAGTAGTTATTTAAGTTTGGGTTGTATAAATTTCTAATTATCAGCTTTGAGTTTTCTTCTTTATTAAGCGTATTTTGTATGATGCTATTTAGGTAGTTTAGCGTGATCCCAGCGTTGTTTGAACGCCTTCCATCAAGAAAAATCCCAACCCCATCATTTTCTAAATTTTCTCCAAAAACAACTACTCCAATCACCTCTTTTTTATCTATTAAATGCTTTGCTTCGTCCATGCTTTTTACTGTTTTTATAGTTCTTACATAGTTTGAGCCTTTGAAATTTCTTAAAATTTCTAAACTAGTATCGCTTCCGCTGTGGTTTAAAACAGCAATATCAATGTTTTTAACATCCAAATTTATAGCAAAAGCAAAGATAAAAAGCTGTATAAAAGGTGTAACAAATATCAAAAAAAGGCTTTTTTTATCATTTTTAATAGCTAAAAATTCCTTTATAATAAGTGCAGCTAATCTCAATCCAAACTCCTTTTTAATCTCCTTGAAACAAGGAAAATAAACACCATTCCAATGCCTATCATCCCAGCTACTTCATAAAGTAAAATTTCATATAAATCCCCAACTAAAAATATAGTTTGAAGTGAGCTTACAAAGTATCTTGCATGTATTGCGTATGATAGATACTGAAGTGCCTTTGGCATAGCATCTATCTCAAAAACAGCCCCTGATATAAGAAACGCTGGTAAAAACCCAACTATAAGTGATGCCATTGAGGCGATGAATTGATTTTTAGCGATGGTGGAAATAAGTAATCCAATGCTTAAAGCTGGAAATAGATAAAAAACGCTTATTAAAATAAGCATCCCAATACTTCCGCGAAACGGCACTTCATACCAAAAATACGCCACTACAAAGCATATAAACATTGATATTAGTGATAAAAAAAAGTAAGGTATGGTTTTACCAATTAGTATCTCACTAAGTCTAACAGGCGTTGAAAGAAGTGCTTCCATAGTTCCTCTTTCCCACTCTCTAGCTATTACCAAAGCAGTTAGAAGAGTGCCTATTAAAGTCATAATAACAGCAATGGATCCTGGTATTAAAAAATAGCTACTATTTGCTGTTTCGTTAAACCAAATTCTTGATTTAATCTCCAAATTTGGCGTATTTTCAAAACTTTTGCTAAAAATATCAGCTGTGTATTTAGCTATATAACCTGCTGTGTTTGGCTCAGTTCCATCTACTAAAAGCAAGGCTTTGTAGTTTGTGCTAAATTTTGGATCTAATATAAGCACAGCTTGTAAGGATCCGCTATCAAGCTTTTTTAACATTTCGTTTTTATCTCTACCAGTTTCTAAGTCAAAGTATTTTGAGCCTAAAAAATTTGAAATAATGCTTTTTTCTATTTTTGAGTTTTCGTAGCTAACAACGGCGTAATTTATCTTTTTAGGATCAAGCGAGACAGCATAACCCATCAAAAAAAGTAAAATCATCGGCATTACAAATGCGATTAGTATAGAACTAACATCTCTAAAAACTCCAATAGTTTCTTTTATAGCAACTGCTTTTATTCTTCTAATCATAACTTTTAATAAGCTCTATAAAAGCTTCCTCCATTGTATCTTTAGCGCTGATTTCTTTAAGCTTTGCTGATGAGTTTGTGGCTATTGCTTTGCCTTTATAAATAATCATTATATTATCACAAAACTCAGCTTCGTCCATTAAATGAGTTGTTACCATTATGCTAACTCCAGCTTTTGCGTAACTTGTGATAAAGCCCCAAAACTCCCTTCTAGTAGCTGTATCAACTCCGCTTGTTGGCTCATCTAAAAAAAGCACTTTTGGATTATGAAGTGTAGCGCAAGCTAGACTTAAGCGTTGTTTTGTGCCTAGGGATAGATCATTGACTCTTTGATTTAGGTATTTTTCAAACTCAAAATTTTTAATGGCACTTTGGATTGCACCTTTTTTAGCTAGATAAACTCCTGCGAAAAATTTAAGATTTTCAATCACACTCAACTCACCATAAAGTGAAAATTTTTGTGCCATATATCCAATATTTTGCTTTACATTATAGATATTTTGCCCTAAAACTAAGGCTTTTCCATTAGTTGGGCGGATAAGCCCACAAAGCATCTTAAAAGTTGTTGATTTTCCAGCTCCATTTGGTCCTAAAAGTCCAAAAATTTCACCACTTTTTACTTCAAAGCTTATGTTATCAGCTGCTGTAAATGAGCCAAATTTTTTGGTTAAATTAATAGCTTGTATTCTTATTTCGTTACTATTTTGATCACTATTTTTTAAATTTAAATTTATCTTTTTACTAGGACCAGCAAGATCTAAAAAAACATCTTCAAAATTTGGATTTGCTAACTTATGATCTTTTGGCAGAGTAAAATTTGAGCCTTTTTTTAAAGTTAGTTTTATATCATCGCCGATCACACTGGCATTTAAAATTTCACTATCATTCATAAATTTTAAAAGATCAGCTTTTTTATCACTACTTTTTATTAAAAAAACCCTTCCTTTTAGTCTATTTATAGCATCTTGTGGCTTTGAGTGAAGTAAAATTTCTCCCTCATTTAGCATAATAACTTCATCACACAAACTAGCCTCGTCTTGATAAGATGTCGCCCAAATGATAGTAGTTCCCCCAGTTTGAAGTTTTTTAGCGATACCAAAAAGCTCTTTTCTAGCTATTGGATCAACTCCAACTCCTGGTTCATCAAGAAGTAAAAGCTTTGGTTTTTTAAGCAGCGTTGCGCTAATTGCAAGTTTTTGCTTCATTCCGCCACTTAAATTTCTAGCAAGTCTATCTTTAAACTGATATAAATTTACAAAATTTAAAAGTTCATCTATTCTCTCTTTTGGATTATTAATAAGCTTTAAATCCGCATAAAGACGCAAATTTTCATAACAACTCAGCTCCCCATAAAGTCCAAAAGTCTGAGGCATGTAGCCGATGTTTGATAAAAACTTTTCGCTATGATTTGGCATGGAAAATCCAAGAACTTCTAACTCTCCACTACTTTTACTCATAAGTCCTGCACAAAGCCTAAGAAGCGTGGTTTTACCAGCACCATCTGGTCCTACAAGACCTATGAATTTACCACTACTTACGCTAAAGCTTATATTTTTTAAAGCTTGTATATTTTTAAAAGATTTTGATAAATTTAAAGCTTTTATCATTTTATTTTTAAATGCACGGGAATGCCTTGCTTTAGCCTGTCATCGCCGTTTTTTATATCAACTTTAAAGCGGTATACTAAACTACTTCTTAGTTCAATCGTCTCTACATTTTTAGGTGTAAATTCAGCCACGCTTGCTATAAAACTAACCTCGCCCTCATAAGGCTCATTTCTTAAATCAGTATAAATTAGCATTTTTGTTCCAACTGAAATTTCGCTAAGATAGCTCTCATCTGCGTAAGCTCTAACCCAAAAATCCCCACTTTTAGCTATCTCATAAATTCTTTCATTTGGTGATGCTATCTCTCCAACCTCTTTTAGTTTTTTAAGAACTACTCCATCAAGTGGCGAAGTAAGAGTGCTGTTTTTGATGTCTAAATTTATCTTTTCAAGTGAAACTTTAAGCGAGTTGATAAGTTCTTTTTGAGCTTTTATATCAGCATCTTCGTAGCCATTTTTTACCATTTCATAGTTTGCGTTTGCGTATTCTAGGTTTGATTTAGCACTTTCAAAGGCCGCTTTTGCTCTATCGTAAATCTCTTTTGATGTGGATTTTGATGGTAAAAGTTTTGCTTGCCTATCAAAACTTTGCTTTGCATCTACTAAATTTGCCTCGGCTACTTTTACATTAGCTTGAGCTTTTAAAATTTCTTCGTTTCTATATCCGCCTACAAGTTTTTCTAGCTTTATTTCGTTTATTTTTATCTCTGAATTTAGGCGTTTTAGTTCGTTTTGTAAATACTCATCGTTTAGTTTGGCTACGACTTCGCCTTTTTTAACACTTTCACCTTCTTCTTTTAAAAGCGAGTCAATCTCTCCTAAAAAACGAAACGAAAGCATAGTGGTATCTGTGTCGATATTTCCATAAAATATCAGCTCGTTTTCTTTCGGCTTTGTTTTGTAAAAAGCAAACACAGCTATGGCTACTATAACGGCTACAAATATGAGTTTTTTCAAAATAATTCCTTTGGTTTTTGTAATTATAGCATTAAATGTTAATAGTTAAGCAGTTAGCAACCTTGCTTAAATTTAGCAGCTATTAAATTTAAGAATTTTTTGCTAGAATAAAAGATTATTTTAGAAATTTTATAGGGATTATATGAAAAATATACGAAATTTTAGCATCATCGCTCACATTGACCATGGAAAAAGCACTTTGGCTGATCGCATAATTCAGGAGTGTCAGGGCGTAAGTGATAGACAGATGAGTGCTCAAGTTATGGATAATATGGACATTGAAAAAGAGCGTGGAATTACCATAAAGGCTCAAAGTGTCCGTCTTAACTACGAACTTGACGATCAAAAATACATTATAAATTTAATCGACACCCCAGGACATGTGGATTTTAGCTATGAAGTTAGTAGGAGTTTGGCTAGTTGTGAAGGGGCTTTACTAGTAGTTGATGCTGCTCAAGGAGTTCAAGCTCAAACCATCGCAAATGTCTATATCGCACTTGAAAATAACCTTGAAATAATTCCAGTTTTAAACAAAATTGACCTTCCAGCAGCAGAACCAGAGCGAGTTAAAGATGAGATTGAGCATATTATAGGTCTTGATTGCAGTGATGCAATAGAAGTTAGTGCAAAAACTGGAATAGGCATAAAAGAGCTAATGAAAGCTATCATTACTAGAATTCCAGCACCTAAAACTGATGATGAAAAGCCTTTAAAGGCGTTAATTTACGATAGTTGGTTTGATAATTATTTAGGGGCTTTAGCGTTAGTTAGAGTTTATGATGGGGTTATAAAAAAAAGCGATGAGGTTTTAGTAATGGGAACAAATGGCAGACATGAAGTTCTTGATTTATTATATCCAAATCCAGTTGCACCGATTAAGACAAAAGAGATAGCAAGTGGTGAGGTTGGAATCGTGGTTTTAGGGCTTAAAACAGTTAGCGATGTGCAAGTTGGAGATACTATAACTAACTACCGAAAAAAAGCAAATGAGCCAATAGGTGGGTTTGAGCCAGCAAAATCATTTGTTTTTGCAGGAATTTATCCAATAGAAACGGATAAATTTGAAGATTTAAGAGATGCACTTGATAAGCTAAAATTAAATGATAGCTCACTAAGTTATGAGCCTGAAACATCGGCAGCTTTGGGTTTTGGCTTTAGAGTTGGGTTTTTAGGACTACTTCATATGGAAGTTATCAAAGAAAGGCTTGAGAGAGAATTTGGGCTTGATCTAATAGCAACAGCACCAACGGTAACATATGAGGTTTATAAAACAGATGGCGAAAAACTAGAAATTCAAAATCCAAGCGAACTACCGCCTGTAAATGAGATAGAAATGGTAAAAGAACCATATGTAAAATCAACCATAATAACTCCAAGTGAGTATTTAGGTAACATTATGACTCTTGTAAATAACCGCCGTGCAATTCAAACAAAAATGGACTATATCACGCCTGAGAGGGTGCTTTTGGAGTATGATATACCGATGAATGAGATAATTATGGATTTTTATGATAGATTAAAATCTTGCTCAAAAGGTTACGCTAGTTTTGACTATGAGCCATGTGGATATAGACAGGGCGATCTTATAAAGCTTGATATAAAAGTCGCTGGAGAAAATGTGGACGCTTTATCTATCATAGTACCAAGAGAAAAGGCGTTATCAAAGGGTAGGGCGTTAGTTGAAGCTATGAAAGAGATCGTTCCAAGACAGCTTTTTGAAGTGGCTATCCAAGCAAGTATAGGAAATAAAATAATAGCGCGTGAAACGGTTAAATCAATGGGTAAAAATGTAACAGCAAAATGTTATGGTGGTGATATTTCTAGAAAAAGAAAGCTTTTAGAAAAGCAAAAAGAGGGTAAAAAAAGAATGAAATCAATCGGCAAGGTAAATTTACCAAGTGAGGCGTTTTTGAGTGTGTTAAAGATTGATTAAGAAGGAGTGATTATATCATTTGTTAAAATTTGCGTTACAAAAGAGCAATAGGTTTTAATCTATCAAAATTTAGCAAAATTAAACTTAAAAATTTTGCTAAATTTTTAAGTTTAATTAAAAATTACAGCAATTTATAGTATAAATTTAAACACTTTTATATTGATTTTAAAAATAACTAAATTTGTTAGTTTGTTTTCTAAAATCAAATACTTATAAAGAATACCCGATTAAGCTCTATTTAATTTTTAAAAGCTTTTGTAACGATATTATTTTGAACTAACTATTTGGTGGAATTGCCTCTTTTATGATCTCTTTTATCTTTTTATTTGCCTCTTCATCTTCTTGTATGGCTTCTCTAAGCATAAAACTAGCCTCGATAATAGCCGATAACTCCGGTTTTGTTATTTTCCATCTTTGCAAAGTTCTAGTTGTAACTCTTAAAATTCTTGCTTTATCTCTTTGAGTGTATTTCATAAATTTACCCTTTTTTACGGTAAATTTATCTTTTAGGTCATAAAATATTAACAGCGATAATAAGTCGTAAATTTATTTTAAATTTAGACTTTATTTCGTATAATACAAAAATATATTTTAAATAAAAGGATAAAAAATGGAAAGTTCTCTTTTTTTACAACTTAAAGATAAAGTTCCTACTGGTTTACAACTTGCTCTTAAAAAGAAACTTGAAAATACAAGTAACGATAAAATAGAAGCGATATCTATGCTTCAATTAAAAGATCCTATAATTGGTCTTATTTTATCTATTCTGCTTGGTGGACTTGGTATAGATAGATTTTATCAAGGTAAAATTTTACTTGGAATTTTAAAGTTAATTACGTTTGGTGGACTTGGAATTTGGGCGATAATCGATTGGTTTTTGATAATGCCTAGCATCAAAAAAGATAATTTTGAGAAAATAGAGCATTTTTTATAGGAAAAATATGAAAAATTTATCAAAAATTATACTTTTAATTATAGTTTTATTTTTTAGTGGTTGTGGTGGAAATATAGACCTTGTTAAAAATGGAGTTTTGATGCTAAATGACAGTATCACAGTTGGAAACGCCATAGAAAAATGGAAAGTTTGCGATAGTGTAAAATGGAGTGAATTTGTAAGTGATAATGGAAGAGATATCGTAGAGGCAAATTGTAAAATTAAAAAACAATATCAAAACGATATCATAAAATACTACTCAAAAAATGCAAGACATATAACAAAACAAAAGATTGATGTAAATAAAATTGGCTCTATTTTTATGGATTTTCAGTTTTCAATTAGCGTAAATTCTAGTGATTTTAACCTTGAATATGTTGGCTTAAATTTAGATAATCTAGATAGTTTAAATCTTGATATGCTAGGAACTTTTGAATACATCTATCAAAATAGTGGAAATCTTAATGAAATACTAAATAATACCTTTGAGGGCGATGTATTTGTTGGCAAGATGGATGATGAACTAGATGCATTAGATAAAGAATTTGAAAAAGATATGAAAGATTTTGATAGAGAAATGCAAGAACTTGACAATATGTTTAACGATTTATTTTAGGGATAAAGATGAAATTTGAAAAGAAAGTTATAATTGGGTCAATTACTAGTTTTATAATCACAGCAGTTGGAATTGTGGCTGTGTTTTTTCCTGATTTGTTTAATTTGCAAAAAGAAAAAGTCATTAGCTTAACAATGGATATAAACACGCAAGAAGATGTTAGTAAATTTCAAGATTTTTTACTACAAAGAGCAAAGGATGGAAAAATATTTAAACTTGATGTTTGTATGCCAGATTTTTTATGGACTGGTAATGGATGGTCTAAAACCTATGTTGGAGATAAAAAACCAGCAAAAAATCAACCAAAAAATATATCGCATGACTTCTTAAAGTGGTATTCTTTAGAATATTCGTTAGAAAATCAAGGTCTAGAAAATGATGATTACAGAATTTGTATAGGTTTACCAAATACTCCAGAAGATCATTATGGTCAAGGTTGGTGTGGTGAATTGCCGGGATACTATAAAGATGATAAAGGAAATATAGTTGGACATGCTGCTTTTAATTTTGCTGGAGAAGATTTTTTAATAGGTCCTGATGCTAATGGGGTTATTAGAAGCAAATTAAATAGTGACGAAAGCTGTTTAGTGCAAATGTATGGATTTTTTTATAAAGTACCATCAAATATAGATGAAAACTGGTATGACTTTGAAGCAATAGATAAAAAAGAATTTTTAATGAAAAACTACTAAGCTTAGGATTTCTCCTAAGCTGTTAGAATACCACTTATACTTTAAATAAAATCGTCATCTATAAATTATCATCTTTTAAGACTGATAACCAAAATATAACATTTTTCAGTTATAATTAAACCATATCATTAAAAGGAGAAAAGATGAAAGGTTTAGGAATTGGCGGTTTTTCTTTAGGAACTGTTGTAGCAGTAGCTCTTTCTTGGTCAGCAAATAAAAGCATTTTATGGGCTATAATTCACGGATTTTTGAGCTGGTTTTATGTTATATATTACTTTTTATTCAGATAAGGCAAAAAGGATAGGGCAGAATATGAAAAGATCTCTTTTACCACTTATTTTAGTTCTATTTTTTGTAGGATGTCAGTCAAAAAATAATGTAATAAATTTATATAGTTACAACGCTATGCCAAAAGTTTCAACTAGCTTAAAAAGCGTCTATATTGAAGGCGTTAAAGATAGCAGAACTAATGATAATTTAGTAGGAGTTATTAAGGCAAATGATGGCAGCATAAAGGAGTATGTAGTTCTTGAAAACGATCTTTCCTTATGGCTAAAAGATGCTATTACTAAAGAGCTAAACTCAATTGGTATAAGCGTTAAAGCAGACCCGTCAGTTGATGCTAGTGTTTTGCTTGATATCAAAGAATTTAGTGCAGTGCTTGAAGGTTTTGATAAAGACAATCTAAAAGCTAGTGCAAATGTTGAGGTTATTGTTACTAAAGGTAACACAATTATCAAAAATCAAGTATCTCAAAAGCAAAGTGAGTTTGTAGTTATGAAAAAAGGTAGCGCGTTTAGCCCATTTATGCAAAATTTGCTTAATGATATAGTTAAAAAATCAGCCCAGCAGATAAAAAATTCTATATAAATTTAAAAGAATTTGAACCAAATTTAGGCTAGTTATGAGATGCCAAAGTTGTGGATGCTTTGCTTTAAGGACATTTTGTTCAGACTGTACGCGAATTTTAAGCCAGCATAGTCTTGGCTTTAGAGATGATGCTGGGTTTAAGGTTTATTACTTTTATAAATACTCAGATATCAAGCATATCATCCACACTAAACACCATCTGCATGGGCTTTTCACACTAAAAGCTTTGGCAAATCTTAGTTTTTCTAAATTTGCTAAGGAGTTTAAATTTGGCGAAAAAATCCTAGCCATACCGCTTGATGATAGCATAAATAGTGGATATTCTCACACGGCAATACTTGCAAATTCTCTTAAATCCAAAGAGATAAAACCAAGCTTTAACACGATAAAAGCTATGTCAAATATTAAATACAGCGGACAAAGCCTTAGTTACAGAAAGAAACACAAACGAAATTTCAAGCTTTTTAAAAAGGTGGATAAACCAGTCATCTTAGTTGATGATCTAATCACAACAGGACTAACGATGAAAGAAGCTTTTGAAGTGTGTCAAAAAGCAGGAATTAGCGTACTTTTTGGACTAACTTTGGCTGATGCTAAGCCATAAATTCTAGGACTGTTGAGTTTAAGTTCATCTATTAAACTCAAAATTTCTAAAATTTCATCACGGAAATTTTTAGCATCATCTAAATTTGGCTCTACACTGTATATTGGTAAAAATTTATTCTTAAATCCATTTAAGAAAATGTAACATTTGTTATCCATAAAAGATATGCTTATATTTCTAGAGTGTTTGAAATTTAAGATTTTTTCCATAAAATTTGGACTTAAAATATACCTTGTCTGCATCATCGCTATAAACTCTGAAATTTTTATTGAATAAAGTGTTATCTAAAACATCATAGTTTGACCTAAATTTCACACTTTTATCATTTTTATTGGCTATAATTGTGTGAGAATTGAAATTTTTATAAAATTGACAAATAAAGGCATAACCGCTAAATTTAACATCTTCTTCGTGTGCAAAAACCAGTAAAAATAGTACAAAATTTAGGATTGTGCTTTGAGAATTTGCATCATCTTCTTTTTTGGTTGTTACAAATGATAGCTTAAAATGAGTGCCATCTTTTACGCCAGTTATCAAATTTCCCACTAGAAAGAAATTCTCTTTTAAGCTGGGTGTTTTTGTTAAATTCATCTTGACTTATCCCTTCAAATGGGTCATATTTAAACGAGTTATCAATGTATAAAATTATCGCTTTTATAAAATTTTCTTTGAAAAAAAGCGAGTATTCTTCGTATTTGTCTCCCCAGATAAACATAGCTGGCATGAAAATGATTATTAAAAATATAACAAATGTAGCTATGCTGATATAAAACAGCTCTAAGCTTCCTTTTAAAAAGGCTATTAGTGGAAAATAAACAAAGATAAAAATCAAAAAATACCCCGAATAAATAAAAAATTTATAAAATTTAATATATTTTTTAAATTTTTGCTTTGTTAATTTTAGTGGTTCATCTATAGCTTTTTCAAATTCACTCATTAGTATAGTCCGCTAAATTTCACAAAATCATTAAAAACATAAACTCTTACTTTTTCTTTAGAAGCGTGAGTAGAGCGGATGATATCAGCTGTTTTTTTAGCTAAATCATTAAAACTCTCTTTTGAGATCGGCTCATTTGTATAGATATCAACCTCAAAAATATCGCCATTTTTACTAATTTCAGCAAAATTTATCAAATTTGGAGCCAAATTTATGATGGCTTTTATATCATCTTTTTTAGGGCTAAATTTGCTCATACCGTTTGTATTTAAGGTGTTTAAATTTGAACTATTAATTTGCGAGTTCATGGCACTTATAAGCCCAAAAGCTAAAATTCCAAGCTCATCACCTATAGCATTAAAGCTTGAGTTTAAATCGCTCAAGCTTTTTGTTAAATTTGCCTCAAGTTCTTTCATTTTTGGCTCGTTATTTTTCAAAAAACTATCCACAACTCCAATCATAACTTTGCTTTTATAAGATAGCTCATCTACGCTTTGGTTTGCATCTTTAAAATTTAAACCAAAAGCAAAAACAGCACTTGCTAAAAATAGTATAAACCTTTTCACTCTATCTCCTTAAAAAATTCTCCTACCTCAAAAAGCAGGCTAAAAGCTACATTTGTGCTTTCTTCTCTTATATAATTTCTATCTCCACTAAATAAAAATCTTTTTACTATTACATTTTTATCTCTTCTCATAGCTCCTATAAAGACCGTTCCTACAGGCTTTTCATCACTTCCGCCAGTTGGACCAGCTACCCCGCTAACTGCTAAAGCATAATCAGCCCCGCTCATTTTCAAAGCCCCTTCTAGCATCTTTAAAACGCACTCTTTGCTAACTGCACCGTTTTCTTGTAAAATTTCATCACTAACTCCAAGCCATGAGTTTTTGATATGGTTTGCATAAGTGACAACTGAGCCATCAAATACATCACTTGCCCCTGAAATTTCACCTATTTTAGATGCTATCAGCCCAGCAGTACAACTCTCAGCAAAACTTATCTTTTGAGCTTTTTGTTTTAGTATGGTTACTACAAATTCTGCTAAATTTTTATTAAAGATGATTTTGTTTTTAAAAAGAGTTTTACACTCATCTAAAAAGCTACTCATATCGCCAAATTTACGCTCTTTAACCTTAACAAAAGCTATAAATTTTGAGTAATTTGTAATATCTATATCCATATCAAATTTGCTGCTTAACTCTTCAAAGGTCTCTTTTATGCTCTCATACTCAAAACCATATATATAAAATTTTGTATAATCATCAGATTTATCTAAAAGTAGCTTTGGAAGTTTATCAAGCGGGTTTGCTTCTACTAAATTTATAAGAGCTTTATTTAGAGTTATGACAAAACTTTTTTGGGATGTTTTTTTAGCTAAAGTTGGAGTTAGAAAACCATCTTTTATCTCAAGCATATCGTTTGTTAAACTTGCGATAATCTTAGCTATCAAAGGAAAATTCTCACTACTTGCATAAGCGGTGATTTTATCATACTCAAGGCTTAAATTCTCTAAAATTTTAAAAATTTCAGCCCCTGTTTCTATAAATTTTATATCAGCTAAAGAGCCAAAATTTTCCACATAATCTTTTAAAATATAGTTAAAAAAAGGTCCATTTATCTTGATATCTGAGCCAATTATCAATATAAGTTCTTGCATGCCTTACTCCATAAATTTTAAAGATTATACAAGTTTTATGTAAATTTATCTAAAGTTTTACCCAAATTTCAGAACTATTTAGGTAAAATCAACGAATTTTTATTACAAGAGGCACATATGGATTATAAAGATACACTTTTTTTACCAAAAACAGAATTTGCGATGCGTGGAAATTTGCCAGAAAATGAGCCAAAAAGGTTTAATAGCTGGTATAATGAGCGTAAAATTTATGAGAAAATGAAGCGTGAAAATGTTGATTTTACACTTCATGATGGACCACCTTATGCAAACGGACACCTTCACATCGGACATGCACTAAATAAAATTTTAAAAGATATTATTCTAAAAACCCACTACTTTTTTGGAGAAGGCATAAGATACACTCCAGGCTGGGATTGTCATGGTTTGCCTATAGAGCAACAAGTTGAAGTAAGTCTTGGCGGAAAAAAAGATAGCGTATCAAAAGGTAAACTCAGAGAACTTTGTAGAGATCACGCTACTAAATTTATAGATATACAAAGAGATGAGTTTAAAACTCTTGGAGTTATTGCGGATTGGGATAATCCTTATATGACTATGAAATTTAAATTTGAGGCTGAAATTTATAGAACGCTTTGTAAGATAGCTAAAAAGGGGCTTTTGGTTGAAAGAAGTAAGCCTGTGTTTTGGAGCTGGGCGGCAAAGTCAGCTTTGGCTGAAGCTGAAGTTGAGTATAAAGATAAGGAAGATTACTCACTTTATGTGGCATTTGATTTAAGTAAAGAGGCAAATGAAAAACTTGGCGTAAATGACGCAAAAGCAGTTATCTGGACCACAACTCCATGGACACTTTTAGCTAATCAAGCCATAGCTTTAAATCCAAATGAAAAATATGTCGTTGTGGCTGAAAAATTTATCTTTGCTAAGCCACTTTTGGAAGTTATGGTAGAAAAAGGCTTTACAAATGGTGAAATTTTAAAGGAATTTAGCTCTTGTGAATTAGAAAATTTAAACGCGATAAACCCACTAAATGGCAGAAATTCAACTTTTATCTTAGGCGAACATGTTTTGATGGATGGAGGAACTGGTCTTGTTCATACCGCACCAGGACATGGTGAGGATGATTATTTTGCAGCTCTTAAATACGGCATAGAAGTTATCATGCCAGTATCAGAAGATGGCACATATGATGAGACTTTAAGAACTAAAGCTCTTATAAAAGAGGAATTTTTAGATGAGTTTATAGGGCTTCATATCTTTAAAGCTAATGAGAAGATCATTGAAATTTTAGGTGATAGCGTGGTAGGAGTTAGTAAATTTACCCACTCATATCCATTTTGTTGGAGAACTAAAAAACCAGTGATTTATAGAGCTACAAAGCAGTGGTTTATCGCTATGGATGAGCCAAAACTTAGTGATGGTAAGACTTTAAGGCAGTTGGCACTAAGCGAGATAAAAAATATAAAATTCTATCCTGAAAGCGGAGTAAACCGCCTAACTACAATGATAGAAAATAGACCTGATTGGTGTATATCAAGGCAAAGAGATTGGGGCGTTCCGATTGCGTTTTTTAGAGATAAGGCTACCAAAGAGCCGATTTTTGATACAGAAATTTTAGATCATATTGGTAATATCTTTGAAGAAAAAGGTTGTGATGCTTGGTGGGAGTATGAGATAAAAGATCTTCTGCCACAAGGCTCAAACTATGATCCAGAAAATTTAGAAAAAGTTATGGATATTTTAGATGTTTGGTTTGATAGCGGTTCTACTTGGAGTGCGGTTTTAGCAAGTGGGGATTATGATGCTGGAAATTATCCAGCTGATATGTATCTAGAAGGAAGCGATCAGCACCGTGGCTGGTTTCAAAGCTCACTTTTAGTAAGTTGTGCAGCAAATGAAAAAGCTCCATATAAAACAATCCTAACTCATGGTTTTACCGTTGATGATAAGGGTCAAAAGATGAGTAAATCCATAGGAAATGTCATCTCTCCTGATGAAGTTGCTAAAAAATATGGCGTTGAAATTTTAAGGCTTTGGGTTGGACTTAGTGATTATTCAAGCGATCTTAAAATAAGTGATTCTATCTTAAAACAAGTAAGTGAGCAATACCGCAAAATACGAAATACAATAAGATTTTTACTAGCAAATGTTAGCGATTTAAAAGAGGTAGAAAGCCAAAATTTCACCATGCTTGATAAGTGGATACTTACTAGAGCAACTAAGGCTTTTAAAGAGACAAGTTTGGCATTTAGAAATTATGATTTTTCAAAAGGCTTTAATACGCTTTTAAATTTCTTAAGTGCCGATTTAAGTGGCGTGTATCTTGATATATGTAAGGATAGGTTGTATTGTGATGACTTAAATGAAGCTCGCAGAATTTCAGCTCAAAGCACGATGGTAATCATTGCTAGAGAGCTTTTAGCACTTATCGCTCCAACGCTAACTTATACAGTTGATGAGGTTATGGAGTACGCGCCTGATGTTATAAAAGATGGTAAAAAAGATGCTTTTGATTTGGTATATAAAGGTTTGGAATTTGAATTTGACAGTGAGCTGAATGATGAAATTTTTATAGATGCTAGAGAGAAATTTTTTGAAGTTATTGATTCTTTAAAGAAAGATAAAACTATCAAATCAACTCTAGAGTTGGTTTTGCAAACAAGCTCAACTGAGATAATGTCTGCTGATATGAGTGAGATAGTAGATTGGTTTATGGTAAGTAAGGTAGAAGGTATAAGTGATGGCGATAGTTTGGCTGAGTTTAGGGTAGATGGAGAGCTATTTAGACTAGTAATTTCACCTAAATTTAAATGCCCAAGATGCTGGAAATTTGATGCAGATGCAGAAGGTAGCGTCTGTCCAAGATGTGCGAAGGTTTTAAATGTTTAATGAGCCTTTGCCGTTTATTGTAGTTTTTATAACAGTTTTTGTTCTAGCTATTTTTATAGCTTTAGGAGTATTTTTTGTAAATAAATTTAAGGAGAGAGTGTGATAAGCTTAAAAGAGGCACTAAATTTAAGCAGTAGCGATATAGCTGAGCTTAGAAAAGAACTTAAAGAGCGTATTATAAAACAAAAAGTTTTAGGTGCTTATGTGGAGCAGTTAACGGGTGAAGAGATAAATGAAAGCGGTGATGGAATTCCACTAGCTATAAAAGACAATATCCAAGTAAAAAACTGGAGCGTTACTTCAGCTTCTAAAATTTTACAAGGATACATCGCTCCTTATGATGCAACAGTTATAACAAAGCTAAGAGCAGCTGGAATTTCACCATTTGGTAGAACGAATATGGATGAATTTGCTATGGGATCAACAACTGAAACATCATTTTATGGCAAAACTCTAAACCCTACAAACCACAACCATGTACCAGGTGGAAGTAGCGGTGGAAGTGCAGCGGCTGTGGCTGGTGGGATCGCTATAGCAGCTTTAGGAAGTGATACTGGTGGAAGTATTAGGCAACCAGCGGCATTTTGTGGATGTGTGGGATTTAAACCAACATATGGAAATGTAAGCAGATACGGTCTTGGAGCTTACTCAAGTAGCTTAGATCAAATCGGACCTATTACTCAAACAGTAGAAGATGCTGCTATTATTTATGAGATAATAAAAGGTCATGATGATATAGATAGCACAAGTTTTAACGGCGAACTTCAAAGCGTTTCAAATTTAGATAAAAATAGAAAATTTACAATCGCAGTTATACAAAACTATATAAATGATGCAAGTTCTGAAGTAAAAGAAGCGCTTTTAAAAGGTGTAGAAAAGCTAAAAGCTGATGGTCATAAGGTAGTTTTTAAAACTCTTTCAAACGCTAAAATAGATATAGCAACTTATTATATCATCGCAAATGCTGAAGCAAGTGCGAATTTAAGTAGATTTGATGGCGTAAGATATGGCAGAAGAGCAAGTACTAAAGATTTAAATGAGATGTATGTTAAAACTCGCTCAGAAGGCTTTGGTACTGAAGTAAAAAGACGCTTGCTTTTAGGGACTTTTGTGCTAAGTAGTGGGTATTATGATGCTTACTATGTAAAGGCTCAAAAGGCTAGAAATTTTATAAAACAAGAGTATGAAGAGATTTTTAAAGATGCTGATGTTATATATAGCCCAGTTGCACCAACAACGGCTTACAAATTTGGTGAGATTAAAGACCCACTAAGTGTGTATTTGGGTGATCTTTACTCTGTAGGAGTAAATTTAGCAGGACTTCCAGCTATAACAGTTCCGATTGCAAAAGATAGTAATGGATTAAATATATCAGCTCAGATAATTGGTAAAGCAAGAGATGATAAAAGTGTCCTAGAAGCAGGACTGGTGTTAGAAAAAATTGCAAAGGAAAAATAGATGAAAATAGTAAAAAGAGCTTTAACTTTTGAAGATGTACTTTTAGTTCCTCAATACTCAGAAATAGTGCCAAAAGATGTAAATTTAAAGACAAAATTTACCAAAAATTTAAGCCTTAATATACCAATAGTAAGTGCAGCTATGGATACGGTTACTGAGTATAGAGCTGCTATTATGATGGCAAGGCTTGGTGGAATTGGTGTAATTCACAAAAATATGGACATACAAACTCAAGTTAGAATGGTAAAAAGAGTTAAAAAAAGTGAAAGTGGCGTTATAATAGATCCTATTTATGTTCACCCTGATGCTACTGTGCAAGATGCGTTAAATTTAATGGCTGAGTATAGAATTTCAGGCGTTCCTGTGGTTGATGAAAACAGAAAACTCCTAGGAATTTTAACTAACCGAGATCTTAGATTTGAGACTGAATTTAATGCAAAAGTCAGTGATAAGATGACAAAAATGCCACTTATTACAGCTCCAAAAGGCTGCACACTTGATGATGCGGAGAAGATTTTTAGAAACAGCAAAGTTGAAAAACTTCCAATCGTTGATGAAAATGACCGTTTAGAAGGTCTTATTACTATAAAAGATCTTAAAAAAAGAGTAGAGTATCCAGACTCAAATAAGGATAAATATGGAAGACTTGTTGTAGCAGCAGCCATTGGTGTAGGGCACTTTGATAGAGCTGAAGCTTTGGTAAAAGCTGGAGTTGATGCACTAGTTATGGACTCAGCCCATGGACACTCTAAAAATATAATATCAACTTTAAAAGAGCTAAAAAAAGCTTTTGATGTTGATATTGTGGTTGGAAATGTGGCAAATCCAGCAAGTATTAAAGATTTAGTGGATGCAGATGCTATAAAAGTAGGAATTGGACCAGGAAGTATATGTACTACTAGAATAGTAGCAGGAGTTGGTGTGCCACAAATCACTGCTATAAGTGATTGTGCGACTGAAGCTAAAAAATATGGTATTCCAGTTATTGCTGATGGTGGTATAAAATACTCAGGTGATATCGCAAAAGCTTTGGCAGCTGGAGCTAGTTCTATAATGGCAGGAAGTATTTTAGCAGGGTGTGATGAGAGTCCTGGAGATATGGTAACTTATCAAGGAAGACAGTATAAGGTTTACCGCGGCATGGGTTCACTTGGAGCTATGACAAGAGGAAGTGCTGATAGGTATTTTCAAGAAGGAACAGCAGCTGAAAAGCTAGTACCTGAAGGAATTGAAGGACGCGTTCCATACGCAGGAACACTTAAAAATGTGGTATTCCAGCTAGTTGGCGGCTTAAGAAGCTCTATGGGGTATTGTGGAAGTAAAGATATACCTACTTTTCAAGAAAAAGCTCAGTTTGTTGAGATTACTTCAGCTGGTCTTAAAGAGAGCCATGTTCACGATGTTATCATCACAAAAGAAGCACCAAACTATAGAGTTCACTAGGTTTTATAAAAACATTTGCTTTTATGCTTGAGTCAAAATAGCAAATGCTTTAAATAGCTTTAGCAAAGAAAATATATAGGAATTTATGGTTACTAAAACTGAGTATTTTAACGAACCACTTCATTTAGAGAGTGGACGAATTTTAAATAGCTTTAAGCTTAAGTACGAAAGCTATGGCAAACTAAACGCGGATAAAAGTAACGCTGTAGTGGTTTGCCATGCTTTAACAGGAAGTCATCACGCAGCTGGAAGATATGAAAATGAGACTAAAAGTGGCTGGTGGGACGCTATGATAGGAAGTGGCAAGGCTATTGATACAGATGAGTTTTTTGTAATATGCGTAAATATTTTATCTTCTCCATTTGGTTCAACTTGTCCGCTTGATATAGATGAGAGTAGTGGAAGTGAATATAGACTGAATTTTCCAGTTATTACAATCACTGATGTAGTAAATGCTCAAATGAAACTTTTTTCTAGAATCGGTATAAAAAAAGCTCACGCTATAGTGGGTGGAAGCTTAGGCGGTATGCAGGCACTTTGTTTTGCTATAGAACACCCTGAATTTAGCGATAGAGTAATAATGTTAGCATCAACTTATCAAACCAAAGCCTGGGCGATAGCGTTTAATCGTATAGTCATACATGGTATATTAAATGATGTTCACTTTGATGGTGGTAACTACGATAAAAATTTAGTTAAAATTCACGGCTTGGTTGGTATGGAATTAGGGCGTATGGCGGGGCATATTAGCTTTTTAAGTCCTTATTCTACTGAAGTAAAATTTGGTAGAAACTATGTTGAAACAGATGGTCTTTATGAGTTAAAAGGTAGGTTTCAAGTAGATAGATATATGGAGTATAACGCTTCAAATTTTGCTAAAAGATTTGATCCACTTTGTTATTTGTATATCGCTAAAATGATGAATATCTTTGATGCAACTCGCCACTATGATGACTTAAAAGATGCTTTGTCTAACATAAAAGCAAGACTTACTCTTATATCTTTTCGTGGTGATATGCTTTTTATGCCTAGTGAAATGGAAGAAATTTACTCTACCATGCTTGATCTTGGTAGAAAAAATATGGTAGAGTATTTCAATATAGACAGCAGTTACGGGCATGATGCATTTTTAGTGGAGATAGATAAATTTGATTTTTATGTAAAAAGGGCGATAAAATGGAAGAGAAATTAGAAAAAAGCTTTGAAGAAAATGTTGAAATTTTAAACTCTTATCTTGAAAAGCTAAAAGATGAGAATTTAAACCTAAATGATAGCGTTGAAATTTATAAGCAAGCTTTGAAAATCTTAGTTGAAGCAAAAAATCAACTTCAAGATGCTAAGCTAGAGATCATTGAGATAGATAAGGAGTTAGGCGTTGAGTAAAGTAGCTATCCTTCAGCTTCCTACGCTATCAATGAGCGAGGGTAGGATTGATTATTATATAAGGGCTGTTGTTGATAGTGGGGCAAGTTTAGCTTTAATTGGTGAGTATGTGCTAAATAGCTTTTTTAGTGAGCTTATTAAGATGCCAAAAGCGATGATAAATGAGCAAATCTCACATAAATTAGAGCTTTTTAAAGATATTGCCAAAAGATATGAGATTGATATAGTTGCTCCTTTTATTATAGAAAAAGCAGGTGGATACTATAAAGTTATAGCCAAATTTAGTCCAAAAAGCGTAAGATTTGTTGAACAAAATTTCCTTATGAACTATAGTCATTGGGATGAGAAGAGTTTTTTTAAGAACAAATTTGAAAAAGCAAAATTTTTATGTTTTAATCACAACGGCTTTAAAATAGGAGTTATGGCTGGGTTTGAGACACATTTTGATATAAGCTGGAAGTATATGAGAGATGCTAAAGTGGACGCTGTTTTGGTTCCAACAGCATCTACATTTGAGTCAAATTTAAGATGGGAAAAACTTTTGTCAATGAGAGCTTTTACAAATTTAGTCTATGTTTTAAGGGCAAACCGTGTTGGAAAAGTTAAAATTTCAAACAATCAAAGCTGGGAGTTTTACGGTGATAGTTTTGCAGTTTCACCAAATGGCAAGATTAGTAGTAGGCTTAGTTTTGAAGAGGGGGTTTTACTTTTTGAGTTGTCTAAAAAAGAGATAAAAGATGAGAGAAAACTGTGGAAATTTACAGAAATTTTAAAGGGTATTGATGAGTAACTATTTTCATAGACAAATTCAGCTTTGGGGTGAGCAAACTCAAAATTCTTTAAAGCATAAAAAAATTCTTATCATCGGTAGTGGCGGGCTTGGAAGTTCATTTGCATATGCTTTGGGTGCTAGTGGGATAGGAGAAATTCAAGTTGTTGATTTTGACACTGTATCGCTTCATAATATCCATAGGCAGATTCTTTTTACTTTAAATGATGAGGGTAAATTTAAGGCTGATATCTTTAAAAGTGTGGTTCAAAGCAGATATGATGGCGTAGAAGTTATAACTCACAAGATGAAATTTAGTGAATTTGTATCTAAAAACAGTACTAAATTTGATCTTATTTTTGATGCAACTGATAATTTAGAAACAAGGTCTTGTATAGATAAATTCGCAAAAAACACAAATACACCTTGGATTTATGCATCTACTCAAGCTTTTCACTCTCAGGTTTGCTTTTTTGATAAAGCAAGCTTTAAACCGCTTTTAAAAGATGGTATAAATCCTGAGGGTTTGGCAGCACCGATTGTAATGTTTGCAGCTAGTTTTAGTGCAAATTTAGGGCTTAGGTATTTAGCAAATTTAGATGTTAAAAAAGATACTCTTTACTATCTAGACATAAGTTCAGGCGAATTAAAAGTCAGTAAATTTAGTTTACAAAAGCCCTAAATTTAGGGCTTTTAATAATTAAAATTCCAAATTTTTTATAATGTATGGTTTTGTAAATTTATCATCATCTACTATTATTCTGTTTTGAAGAGCTGGGTCTAGTACATAATATATAAATGATACGCTTATGTTTTTAGTATTATCTGGAAGCAGCAGTTTAAACTCTCTACTCTCATAAGGCTTAAGCGTTGTATCGCTTTGGAGATTTTGGGCTGAGTATGAAAGTGTATTTACTCCCATTTTATTTAGATATACTTTTTTAAACTCAATATTTTCTTTTTTTATCTCTTTTTTATCACTATCTAGATAGCTAATCTGTGCTATTAAACTTCGCCCACTAAAACCAGTTGGAAAGTTGTGAGAGATTAGGTTTGATACGGTTAGTGTTGCTTCATTTGAATTTATAGAAATTTCAGCATCAATTGCATCTGTAAGTAGCTGTTTATTGTTTCTTGCGCCAGCAAAAAGGTGATCTCTTATGTCTCTTTTTACTGCATCGTTTGGTTTTATAAGAGGTGATATAATGCCTTGTTTAGGCTCTCCCATATGGCAGTCTACACATCTTTGTGTATCTTTGCTTGATAGATACTCATTTCCTGTATTATAAGTTGATAATTCATTTGCTAAGCCTTTTCCTTGATGGCAAGATAGACATAGATCATTTCCACTTTTAAAATGCTCTCTTGATACACTTGTGTGAAAACCAGCTCTATTTTTAGGGTCATCATATGGTCCTGCTATCTCATCACCTTTTGTCCAGCTAAAATTTTGATATCCAACTCCGATATTTGATATATTATCTACATTATGACATATATAACAGCTTATTCCGTTTTGAATATGTGTTGCTTCAAGGGCATTTTGTGCCTTTTTTGTCGACTCAGTTTCTATACCAAAAGCTTGAGCTATGATAAAAGTTTCATCAACATTTTTAATTTCAAGTCTTGGGTTGTGGCAGTTTGCACAACTTATCAAAACCTCATCATATGGTTTGTGGGTTTCGCTTGATACGAGTCTAACGGCTGCTCTAAAAAGTGGATTGTTATTTTCATGGCTTATAGCATGAAGTGATGTTTTCCACATACCAAACTGCTCTTCATGACAGGTTTTGCAATTATTTGGGTCTATAAATCTATGCGTTATAGCACTGCTTGCGTTAATGTAAGATACTAAAGCTAAAATTAGCAAAGAGCTTTTTAAAAAGAATTTCACAATAATCCTTATTTTTAATATTTTAATATAAGTTTAAATTATATATAACTTAAACTTAGAATTTGATTAAATGGTTATATTTTTAAACATTCCATAAATTTAAGTAGTTTTTGGTAAAATATCACTTAAAAAGTAATTTTAAGGAAAATTTTGAAAAAAGTTCATTTCATAGGTATCGGGGGCATTGGGATTTCAGCATTAGCTAGGTTTTTAAAAGAGCAAAATTTTATCATAACTGGTTCAGATATAAAGCAAAGTGATACTATAAAAGATCTAAGAGATGAGGGTATGAGTGTTAGTGTACCTCACTCTAAAGATGTAATAAAAGACCAAGATATTGTGATCTACTCAGCAGCTATTAAAGATGATAATGTAGAGCTTATAGAGGCTAGAAAAAAAGGCATTACTTGTCTTTCTCGAAAAGAGGCTTTGCCAATTGTTTTAAAAGATAAAAAAGTCTTTTCGGTTGCAGGAGCTCATGGAAAAAGCACAACTTCAGCAATGCTAGCAAGTTTGGTTGAAGGAAGCGTTATAATAGGAGCTATCTCAAAAGCTTTTGGGTCAAATATGAAGTATTTTGAGAGTGAAAATATCATCTTTGAAGCCGATGAGAGCGATAGCAGCTTTTTAAACTCAAACCCTTATTTAGCTGTAGTTACAAACGCAGAACCAGAACATATGGAGCATTATGATTTTGATACAGACAAGTTTTATGCGGCATATCGTGGTTTTTTAGAAAGAGCTAAAATTTGCGTAATAAATGCTGAAGATGAGTTTTTGGGAAGCTTGAAAAAAGAGTGCATTAAACTCTATCCAAGTAAGGATATTACCGATATAAAGCTTGTTTTAAGGGATTATGAACCATATATGAGTTTTAATCTTAAAAATTTAGGTAGATTTGAAGTTTTTGGCATTGGAGAACATATCGCAATTGATGCAAGTTTGGCTATTTTAGCAGCAGCTTGCGAAGTTGGGCTTGAAAGTGTTAGAGAGAATTTGCTTGAGTATAAAGGGATAAAAAGACGATTTGATATTTTAGAAGCTAGTAAGGATTTTGTCTTAATTGATGATTATGGACACCATCCAACAGAGATTAAAGCAACTTTAAAAAGCGTTAAAGAGTATGCGAATTTATTAGGAATTTCAAAGATTACAGCGATATTTCAGCCACACCGCTATACTCGTTTAAAAGCAAACTTAAAAGGATTTAAAGAGTGTTTTAAGGAGGCTGATGAGCTTGTGATTTTACCTGTTTATAGTGCAGGAGAAGCTGATAATGGCATAGATTTAAAAAAGGAATTTAAAGAGTTAAATCCACTTTTTACAGACAGAATAAAAGGGCTTGATAAAAAAGTGGAATTTATAGATATTTATGGTGTAAAGCATCTTTTGGATAAAGGCATAGTTATTGGTTTTGGAGCAGGCGATATAAGCCTTCAAATAAGGGGAATGCTGTGAGAGTTATACTTTTTTTGATATTTATACTTGCTATTTTGGTGTTTTTATCCATAAGTGAAGATAAGCTCAACAAAAAGATGAAGCTAGGAGTTGTTGGAATTTTAGTGCTGTTTTTGGCTATTTTTTATATCTATGAAAGTAGCGCTAAAAAAGATATAGAAAATGCAAAAGATCTATCTATGAGCTTTTTACAAGGTGAAAATTTAAAATGTAACGGCGTGGATGTAAATTCTACAAATTTTATATATCTTGAAAAGATGGATAGTTTTTTAGCCAGACAAGGAGCTAGTGAGAAATTTATTGGCTTACAATTTAGTATAGATGAGTGTAAGAAGTGAGAGAGCTTTTTAAAAGAGTCGATTTAGATGAGTATTTAGCTAAATTTGAAAGCTTTTTAGCGCGTCCTAAGGAGCTGTTTTTAGAAGGCGATAGCAAGGTAAACTACGAACAAATTTTAGAACTAGCTAAATTTGATATCACTCCACCACCAAATATAACAAATTTAGATGATGCTTTGATGAGAATTTCTAAATTTGGAGTTTTGCATATCAGTGAAATTTATGAGTTTACTAAGATTATAAACTATTTTTCTTATATCAAAAAATTTAAATTTGAAGGTTCTTTAAATTCATGGCTTTTAAAGATAGAAATTCCTACTATACTGCTCAAAATTTCAAACTACTTTGATGATGAAGGCAAATTTAAAGATGAAGTTGATAGTAGATTTTACTCCTTAAAAGAGTCATACCGCGTAAAAAAAGAGCAAATTAATTCTGAACTTAAAAAGCTACTTTATACCAAAAGTTTAGCTCCATATCTTGTTGATACTCAAATTCACTACGTAAATGAAGCAGAAACTATTCTAGTTCGTGGCGGTTTTAATCACGCATTAAAAGGGCAAGTTATCGGTAGAAGTAGTGGCGGGTATTTTTATGTATCGCCAAATTCTATATCTAATCTTAAAAGCCAGCAAGCTGAAATTTTAGATAGTATTCAAGAAGTTATTTATGAACATTGTAAAGAGATAAGTTCTGTTTTTAATAAAAATTTGCTTTTTTTACGCTTTATAAACAGAGCTTTTGATAAGCTTGATAGCCTTTTGGCTAGGGCATTTTTAGCAAAAAGCCAGGATTTAGAATTTTTACTAAGCGATAACTCAAAAGATATTGTTATTAAGGATTTTGCTCATCCAGCCCTTAAAAATCCAAAAAAAATTAGCTTAAATTTTAGTAAAAAAGTCCTACTTATCACAGGTGTAAATGCTGGTGGAAAATCAATGCTTTTAAAAAGCATCTTAAGTGTAGCACTTTTATCAAAATACCTTCTTCCTATGAGAATAAAAGCAGATGCTTCAAAGGTGGGCAATTTTAAGGATTTTGAACTTATTATGGAAGACCCACAAGATTCTAAAAACGACATTTCAACATTTGCTGGAAGAATGCTTAGTTTTAGTAAGCTTTTTGGGCGTAAAAATTTGCTACTTGGAGTTGATGAGATAGAACTTGGTACTGACTTTGAAGAGGCAGCTTCGCTTTACTCTGTGATGATAGAACAGCTAATGAAAAGTGATGTTAAAATGGTCATCACAACTCACCATAAACGCCTTGCTATGCTTCTTTCAAAAGATAGTGAAGTTGAGTTGATAGCGGCTTTATATGATGAAAAGCAAGGAGTTCCAAAGTTTGAGTTTTTAGAGGGCATAATAGGCAAAAGTTACGCTTTTGAAACCGCACTTCGCTACAATATACCACCAAATTTAGTGGCAAAAGCTAAAGAAATTTATGGCGTTGATAAAGAAAATTTAAATGAAGCTATCACGAAGGCTATAAATTTAGAACTTGAGTTAAAAGAAAAAATCGTATCTACAGATGAAAAAGAGAAAAAGCTTGACAAACTACTTGAGAGCTTAAAAGATCAAAAAACAAAAGCAGATGAAAAGATCCAAAGCGAGATAAAACGCCTTGAGATGGAGTATTATAAGGCTATAAATGAAGCAAAAAGAGGTATAAATTTAAAAGATATAAAAGACAAGCAGCGAAGCATCAATAAAGCAAATGATCTAATAAATGCCGTAAAAAAACCGCCTAAAATTTCAAAACCATATGAATTTAAGGTGGGCGATTTTGTAAAATATGGAAGTGTTAAAGGCGAAATCATAGCGATCAATAAAAAAGAAGCGACAGTTTTAAGTGATGGATTAAAGCTTAGAGTTGGACTAAATTTGCTAAATCCTAGCAGTAAGCCACTACAACCTAAAAAGCAAAGCGTAAAAATAAGTGTAAATAAACCTACAAATCCAGAACTTATACTAGACCTTCACGGGCTTAGGGTTGATGAAGCGATGAATCGTTTAGATAAATTTATATCTGATAGTTTGGTTTTGGGTTTTGATGAGATTGTGGTAAAGCATGGAATTGGCACAGGAAAGCTAAGTGCTGCTGTGAAGGAGTTTTTAAAAGCTCACCCTAGCGTGGTTAGTTTTAGAGATGGAGCGCCTAGTGAAGGTGGATATGGTTCAAAGGTTATAAAGCTGTGATAGAGTCATTTTTAGCTGGAATTCTTCTTGGTTGGGGAGTTGCAATTCCTGTTGGCCCAATAACAGTTCTTATGATGTCATATGCTCTTCAAAGCTACACAAAGTCTCTTTGTATCGGTCTTGGGGCTAGTTTTGTGGATATGGTTTATCTTGGGCTGATTTTGTTTGGAATGACTCAAATTTTTAATAATGAGATATTTATCAAGGTTTTTTCAGTTTTTGGGGCGTGTTATTTGACATATATGGCATGGGGAATTTATAAAGGCATGAATAGCAACATAAAAGCTGTTAAAACTCAACAAAATTCACATATAAAAATGTTTATAAAAGGTATGCTTTTAAATATAACAAATCCATATGTTATGATGTTTTGGTTTAGTATGGCAACTACGCTAGTTTCAGGTGATAATAGCTTTATTTCGATGCTTAGTGGGCTTTGGATTGGCATAGTTAGCTGGATAGCATTTTTTCCATATGTGGTTTATAAAAGTAGAGATTTTTTAAGCAAAAAGATAATTAATGCTTTAAATTGGGGCTCAATTGCTATTATAATGGGTTTTGTATTTTATATATTGTATAATACTTTTTTGAAAATTCATTGATAAAGGGGATAAAGTGAAAGTTATTTCGACAAACAAAGCAGCTCAGGCCATAGGTCCTTACTCTCAAGCTATAAAAACTTCGGGGTTGATCTTTACTTCAGGACAAATTCCATACACAAAAGATGGAAAGTTAGCTGGAGAGAGCATTGAAGAGCAAACAAAGCAGGTTTTAGAAAATTTAAAAGCCATCTTAGATGAAGCTGGTGCTAAATTTGAAGATGTTATAAAGACAACGATTTTTTTAGCTGATATTAATGATTTTGATAAGGTTAATGAAATTTATGCACAAACTTTTAGTTCTCATAAACCAGCAAGAAGTTGTGTTGAGGTTTCAAGACTGCCAAAAGATGTAAAAATAGAGATAGAACTAATCGCAAAAGCTTAAAATATCGGCAAATGATTTTAAATAGAGTTGATCAGATTTTACTTGATTTTTCTTTTAGAGAGATATCAGGTTTTAAAAGATTTTTGATTGAGTTTTGGTTTTTTGGTATAAAGCAAGCTAGAGCTTGTCTTTTTGCAGGGCTGTTTTTTATAGCCTTGTTCTTGGTTCCTAGAGATGGATTTTTGGGAATTTATAGATATGATTTGCTTCTTATCATAGCTCTTTTAATTCAAATTTTTATGTTTGTTTTTAGGCTCGAGAGTAAGGATGAAGTAAAAGCTATATGCGTTTTTCATCTACTAGGATTTATCTTAGAGGTTTTTAAAGTTAGTATTGGTTCTTGGAGCTATACTGACTTTGCTTATACTAAGATTTTAGGGGTTCCTCTTTTTTCTGGCTTTATGTATGCAGCAGTTGGGTCATATATAGTTCAGTGCTATAGACTTTTTGATCTTAAAGTTTATCACTATCCGCCTCAAATTTTAGCTGTTTTTACATCTGCTCTTATTTATATAAATTTCTTTACCCATCACTATGTTGGGGATTTTAGATACTATATTATGGCATTTATTTTAGGACTTTATGCTAGAACTTTTGTATGTTTTACACCGCTTGATATAGTTCGTAAAATGCCACTTATTTTAGCTTTTATTTTGATCGGGTTTTTTATATGGTTTGCGGAAAATATATGTACATTTTTTGAAATTTATAGCTACCCAAACCAGCTTGGAGCTTGGGATAAAGTAAGCTTTGGTAAGTGGAATTCATGGAGTTTGCTTGTGGTTTTAACCTTTACTATAACGGTATTTTTAAAAGATATTAAAAAAAGAGTCTTTGTAGCTGTAGTAAGCTAAAACACTAAATTCCAAAGTATAGATATCCACGTTATCATAGCCATTGATATGCTTAAAAACACAGCCCCACTTCCAGCATCTTTTGCTTGTTTAGCAAGTATGTGGTATTCGTTTGTAACTATATCAATACACCTTTCAATGGCTGAGTTGATACACTCAACTATTAGTATGATAACCATAGAACCAGCTAGCAGCAAATGTTCGCTTAAGCTTACATCTAAAAATAGCGAAATTATTATAAAAGGAGCTATAATGAAAAACTCTAACTTAAATGAGCTTTCATCTCTAAATACCATTCTAAGCCCACTAAGGGCGTAGCTTGTGTTTTTAAAAAGGCTGTATTTTGGTTGATTTCTAGATTTGTTATCTAAATTTTGCATCTATTTTCCAAAAATTCTACTAAAAAGGCTTTTTGGTTGAAATCTCTCCATACTTTGTGTAAACATTCCAGCTTCAGCTATACAAGCGTTTCTAAAGACTTTGTTTAGTACTTTTCCATCTTCACTTTCATAGCTTATATCAGCTATTTTTTCGTTTAAGAACTGCTCGATTTTTCTTGCTGTATTTATAAAGCTTTCGTTTTTGTGCATATCTATCCATGATTTGTAAGCACTACTAGTTTTGCTAAGTTCTTGAGCGATATCGTAAAGTCCTATAGAATAAGGTGCAGTTGCTACTAAAATTTCAGGTATTGAGTAGGTATTTGCTACATCTATTAAGTATCTTGAGTAGGCTATTGTTCCAACTCCTTCGTCTGTTTTATCCATATCATCTATAGAAACTCCAGCTTCATCACAGTAGTTAATATGGTGAAAAATTTCTAAATTTACTAAATTTTCAAGGAGATTAAAAAAGAAATTCATATCTTCAAAATCTCTACTTTTATACATAGCTAAAGCAAAAAATCTACTAAAATGCCTTAAAAAAAGATAGTCTTGAATGAGATAATCTTTAAAAGCATCTTGGCTTAGTTTTGAGGTTTTAATCAAATTTATAAACTCGTGATGTATAAATTTATCCCAAACATCAATATTTTTATCTATAAGTCCTTGAAGTGTCATGAGCATCCTTTTTGTTTAAGTAATAAATACTACTATATAATAGTAACAAATTCATAAATAATATACTAAATTTAAGCAGAATTTACAGCCATTTAAGTATAATGATTTTTATGAGAATTTTGGTTTTTTTATCGGTTTTTTTTCTAAATTTTATATTTTGCGTGGAGTTTAGTGATTTTAGTGGCAAGAAACTAAGCCAGTGTCAAAATGTCCATATTGCAGAAAATATGGCTAATAAAGAGCTATATTATTGTGATTTAAAAGAACTAGCTTATCATATGCAAAGTGAAGATATTAAATTTAGCTCAATCAAAGCTTTAGTTGATGGTAAATTTATAAAAAATCCACTCTACACCATTGAAAATGGAAATTTAAAAGTTTTAAAAGATGAAAAAAAAGAGCTTAAAATTTTGGATTTAGACTCTGCTTTTAGTGTGGCTTATGAGCTTAAATCAAAAGAGATTGAGGCTAAAAGATCTAAAAATTTAAAGAAATTTTATCCAATGGGAAAAAGAATTTATGAAAAGCTTTGTCCTGAAATTTCACTAGTTAATTTTGCTTATATAAGCCAGTTAAAAGCTGAAATTATAAAAAAATGTAAAGATTTAGATGATAGAAAAGCTCAACTTGTGGCTGAATTTTTGTGGGCAAATTTAAGTGGTGATGCTATTAAATTTGAAGCTTTTGAACATGAAAAATGCCCAGTTTGTGGGATGTTTGTCTATAAATATCCAAGATGGGCTGCTGTTTTTGGAGAGCTTGACAGCAAAGACAGACTTGTATTTGATGGAGTAAAAGATGCTATGAAATTTTACTTTGATTATGAAAAATACGGGCGTAGGGATTTTAAATTTAATGGTGGTTTTGTGAGTGATTATTACACTGGAAATATGATTGATATAACTAAGGCTTATTTTGTGGCAGGAAGCGATGTTTTAGGTCCGATGGGAGATGAATTAATAGCATTTTTAAATCAAAGCGATGCAAGGGCTTTTAGGCTTGAACACCGAGGCAGAGAAATCTTGAAATTTGATGATATTACTAAGTGTGTAGTTTTAGATTTGGATGGAAAAAGCTGTGAAAAAGAGTAGATTTTACATATTATGCGTAGTTTTATTTGGTTTTTTAGTTTTTGAAATTTTATATTTTAGCACTAAAGATTATAAAGTAGAAAGTAAACTAAATTTTATCAAAACTACAGGAATGACAAGCTTTGCTTTTAACACGCAAACTCCATATCAACGCCATCCAAATTTACATGGAATAAATCAAATTTACACCACCCATCCAGCATTTAAAAAAAGCGATATGGCTAGCTTTGTAAACTCAGTTAATAGTAGTAAAAATTTAGGAGAGTAAATGAAAACGATTTTTGACTACACGCTTTCAAGTATAACTCGTTATGGATATAAAAATTTAGCATTGATGGTGATATTTGCATTTTTAGTTTTTTTAATGAGTTGTGCTATGATGATAACAAATTCGCTAAATAAAGAGTATAAGCTAATAAGTAAGGATTTTCCAGAACTACTTGTCCAAAAAAATATCGGCGGCAGAAACGTTCCTATAAATGCAAGTGATATGGATACATTTTGGGATTATCCAAGCATATCAAGCATAGAAGGTAGGGTTTGGGGGCAGTATTACTTTGAGAGAAATCAAATTTATCTAACTATTTTTGGGATTAAAACTTTTACTGATTACTATATGGATGATATCAAAAAAGTAGCTGAGAATTTTCCAGAAGGTGAGAATTTGATGGTTGCAAGTCCTGAAGTTTTAAAATTTTTTAAAGACGATATCTATGTTTATGGTGGGATACCGTTTTTTACTCCTGATAATAGTTTGATTAAAGTATCAGTTGGCGGAGAGTTTAAATTTAAAAATGCTCTTGAAAATGCCGATATTATAATGCTTGATGAAAATGTTACTCGTAAAATTTTAGGGCTTAGCGATGACTTTTATACAGATTTTGTTATTAGAGTTTTAAATCATGAAGAAGTAGACCTAACTGCTGATAAAATTCGTATATCAAATCCTACTTTAAAAGTGATAACAAAAGATGAAATGTTAAGGCAGTATCAGCTTTTATATGATTATAAAAGTGGCTGGTTTTTGATGCTTTTGATGATTTCATTTGTTACATACGCAATAATTTTATATGATAAAGCTAGTGGATTAAGAAGTGAAGAAAGGCGTGAAATAGGCATTTTAAAGGCTTTAGGGTGGGAAATTTCTCATATTATTAGATATAAGCTTTTAGAAGCTAGCATTATGTCTGTTTTGGCTTTTTTAGTTGGGCTTATTGCTGCTATATTTTTTGTATATGGCTTAAATGCACCTTTTTTGATAAGAATTTTTAGCGGTTACGATGAGTTAAAACCTAGCTTTGAACTCATGTTTAGTGTTGATTTTAGACTTATAGCTTTACTATTTTTTACAACCGTGCCACTATATATAGCTGTTTGTATCATACCTGCTTGGAAAGTTGCAAGCTGGGATGCTGGGGAGGTGCTAAGATGATTAGTTTAAATGGAGTTTCTAAAATTTTTAATGAGGGAAAAAGTACTGAATTTAGCGCGGTTAGTGATATAAATTTTAGTGTAAAAGAGGGTGAGACTTTTTTCTTAAAAGGTATAAGCGGAAGTGGTAAAAGTACACTTTTAGCCTTGATTGCTGGGCTTTATAAACCAACAAGTGGAACCATTTTTATAGATAAAACTGATATAACAAAGCTTTCTATTAAATTTGCATCTAAATTTAGACGCGAAAATTTAGGCATTATTTTTCAAAATTTTAATCTTATTCCAACTCTAAATGTCCTTGATAATGTGCTTTTGCCAACTCTTCCTGATGGAAGTGGCAGTATAAAAAAAGCCAAAGAGTTACTAGATAAATTTCACTTAATAGATAAAGAAAAAGTCTTAGTAAAAAGCTTAAGCGGTGGCGAACAGCAACGCGTTGCTATAATTAGAGCTTTGATTAATGACCCTAAAATCATCCTAGCGGATGAGCCAACTGCAAATTTGGATGCAAAACTTAGTCAAAATCTTTTAGAGTATTTTAAGGATATGAGTGATAAGACGATAATTATCTCAACGCATGATCCGTTTTTATTAAATAGCGGCATAGCAGATGCCTCATATGAGCTTAATAAGGAGCATAAATGAACTATATTTTAACGCTTTTTATAGTGCAGTTTGTGCTTATTTTGCTTGGTTTTGTGGGATTTATTTTTGCTATAAATATCGTAAAAAACTATAATCCTGAAATTTCATCTACAAAGCAGTTTAATCTAGCAAAAAATGGCTATTTAATCTCAACTATCATCGCTTTTATTTTGATAGTAAAGCTTCCTTTGTTTTTGTATTTTATCTGGACCATGGATGAGATAAGTGGTTTTGTGCCAGGAGCGATGTGTGCAGCAGGAATTGTTAGTGCTACAAACTACGGCGTACCGATGTTTTTTATAAAAATTATAAATCTTTTTTTACTTTCAGCTTGGCTATTAGTTCATTTTGAAGATTCAAAGACGATTGATTCTAAATTTTTAAAGCTTAAATTTAAGCTTTTTTTACCACTTTTTGCTCTTTTGGTTGTGGAATTTGTATTAGAAATTCTGCATTTTAAAGGAATTTCTTTAGAGCGTCCGGTTTTGTGCTGTAGTGATCTTTTTTCTACTCTTCCAGATAGTAAGCTTAAATTTTGGTATTCAAGTGGGTTTTTACTATCTTCGTTTTATATATTTTTTATAGCTTTATTTGTTTCAGCATATTTTAAAATAGATATTTTTGTAGGATTTTTCTCGCCAGTTTTTATGATTATCTCTTGGCAAGCACTTATTAGATTTTTCTCGCCTTATATTTATGAGTTGCCAACTCATAAATGCCCTTATTGCCTGCTTCAAGGGGATTATGGCTATGTTGGGTATTTTGTTTATATTTTGATATTTATAGGGACCTTGCCAGGACTTTTTGTATTTATTTTAGAAATTTTAAATAGAGAACAAAATCCATATCTTTATAAAATTTCAATGGTTGCAAACTCTATTTTAGTGCTACTTTTAAGCTACTATCCGCTAGCTTATTATATAAAAAATGGGGTTTGGTTGTGAGATAAATTTATAAAATTTAGAGTGGTTTTAGCCACTCTAAATTAATAACTAGCTAATGGCTCTCCACTTTCTACAACTCCACCAACTTTTACAAAGACCTCTTTTATCTCTCCATCTTTTGGGGCAACTACTTCTATTTCCATTTTCATAGCTTCTAGAACCACAATAGGTTGACCAGCTTTTACCTTTTCTCCTGGTTTTACTAAGACCTTGTAAACATTAGCTGCTATCTCAGATAAGATGTCATTTTCAGAGATAGTTCTTGTTTTTGGAGCATTTTCTCCTTCTTTAAATACACTTACAACTTCAATATTTGCATCATGACCATAAGCTATAGAAGTGTTGTATTTAACGCCATTTACCACGATAGTATAATCACCTTGTTTTATAGGGGTTTGATTTGAATTTCCACCTTTTCTTACCTTTATGTCACCGTGACCTTTTAAGAAATTTAGCCCCTTATCTTTACAAGCTAGATAGATAAATATGTTTTCATCTGTAGCTTCAATGCCCTCTTTTTCAAGAACACTTCTAGCAAATTCACTGCTTTTACTATAATCTTCATCAGCTATATCAATAGCACTTCTTGTAGTTGGTTCAAGTTTGAGCTCATTTTTAGCTAGTTCTATAATTTTTGAATCAGCCGGCACAGGGGTTTTACCAAAGTATCCTAGAACCATTTTGCCATAACCTTCAGCTATTTTTTTCCAAGGTCCAAACATTACATTATTAAATGCTTGTTGGAAGTAAAACTGACTAACTGGCGTTACGCTTGTTCCAAATCCACCTTTTTCTACCACTTCACGCATAGCTTTTATAACTTCTGGAAATTTATCTAAGATATTGTTATCTCTCATCATTTGGGTATTTGCAGTAAGTGCTCCACCTGGCATCGGTGAAAATGGTATTATAGGATTTACTTTAGTTGCTTCAGGTGGCATAAAGTAATCTTTCAAGCACTCATAAAGAACCTCTTCATATTTTAGAATTTTTTCAGGATCAAGACCGCCAAGATCGTAATCTTTGCCTTTTGTGGCATGAATTAGAGTTAATATGTCAGGTTGGCTTGTTCCACCACTTACTGGATGAGCTGCTAAGTCTATACCATCTACGCCAGCTTCAAGCGCAGCTAAATAGCACCCAACGCTAACTCCAGCTGTTTCATGTGTATGAAGTCTGATATGTGTATCTTGTGGAAGTAGTTTTCTAGCTATTTTTATTGTTTCATAAACTTTTTGTGGGCTTGAAGTTCCACTTGCATCTTTAAAACACAAACTATCAAAAGGAATTTCACTTTTTAAAATTTCTCTTAAAACTTTTTCGTAAAATGCCGCGTCGTGTGCGCCTTTGCATCCAAGTGGAAGATCCATCATGGTTATAACTATCTCATGTTTTAGCCCATGATGAGTGATTCTTTCGCCACTATATTTTAAATTTTCTACATCATTTAACGCATCAAAATTTCTAATAGTAGTCGTGCCATGTTTTTTAAACAGTTTTGCGTGTAAATCTATCATTTCACGGCTTCCAGTATCAAGTGTTACGGTGTTTATTCCACGACTTAAGGTTTGAAGATTTACATCTTTTCCTACAATTTCGCGGAATTTATCCATCATATCAAAAGCATTTTCATTTAGATAGAAAAACAGACTTTGAAACCTAGCTCCACCACCAAATTCAAAGTGAGTAATACCAGCTTCTTTTGCTGCACTTACTGCTGGTAGAAAATCATCCATCAAAACTCTTGCTCCAAAGACAGATTGAAATCCATCTCTAAAAGTCGTATCCATAATATCAATAAATTTCTTTGCCATTTTTGTCCTTTATAGTCACAATGATTGATAATTTTATCAAATTTTAACATTAACTATCCTTAACATTTCAAATTTATACCAAATTTTAGGTGGTTTGAGATATACTATGTGTAATTAAATTTTACTTTGTTTAGGAGTTTGAAATGCAAGAAAAGCACTATGAAGTTGTAGTTATTGGTGGGGGGATAAGTGGTACGGCACTAGCTTATACTTTAGCTAGATATACAAATATTAAAAGCTTAGCTTTAGTTGAGAAATACTACGGCTTTTCAACACTTAACTCAAAACGCACCTCAAACTCTCAGACTATTCACTGCGGAGATATAGAGACAAATTACGATTATAAAAAAGCTGCCAAAGTTAAAGAAAATGCTGATATGGTGGTAAATTACTGTACTAGAAATGGCTATGAGAACAAATTTATATTTCAAACGCAAAAAATAGCCCTTGGTGTAGGGGAAAAAGAAGTAGATGAGATAAGAAAGAGATTTGCTGAGTTTAGAACTCTTTATCCATATCTTGAACTTTATGAAAAGAGTGATTTAAAAGAGATTGAACCACGAGTTGTATTTGATGAAAATGCTAACGAACGCCCTGAAAATATCGTAGCTATGGGCGTAAGAAGTGGTGTTTATACGACTGTAGATTATGGTGCTATGAGTGTTAGCTTTATAGAAAATGCCAAAAAAGAGAATAAAATTTTTGATACTTACTTAAATTCAGAAGTGATAAATATAGACCAAATCGGCTCTAAATTTTACATACAGACAAAAAATCATCTCTCTATTAGTGCTGATTATGTTGTTGTAAACTCAGGTGCTCACTCACTTTTCTTAGCACATAAAATGGGCGAAGGCAAGGAGTATGGCACGGTTTCAATAGCAGGTAGCTTTTATATGTCAAAAATGAAACTTTTAAATGGCAAGGTTTATATGGTTCAAAACCCAAAGCTTCCATTTGCTGCACTTCATGGTGATCCTGATTTAACTTCTAAAAATGGTGCTACTCGTTTTGGACCAACTGCTCTAATTCTTCCAAAGCTAGAGCGTTATCACGGGCTAAAAAGTGTGCCAGAGTTTTTTAATGCTTTATCTTTTGACAGGGATATTTTAGCAGTAGCAAAAGAGCTTTTTAGCGATAAAGAGATAAGAAGCTACATTCTTAGAAATCTTCTTTTTGAAGTTCCTATTTATAATAAAAAACTTTTTGTAAAAGATGCTAGAAAAATAGTGCCATCTTTAAAAGCTAGTGATATCTACTACGCTAAGGGTTTTGGCGGAGTTAGACCTCAAGCTATTGATAAGAAAAACAAAAAGCTTTTACTAGGCGAGGCAAGTATAAATACTGATTATGGCATTGTTTTTAATATGACTCCAAGTCCAGGTGCTACAAGCTGTTTAGGAAATGCTAGAAAAGATGCCATCTTAGCGTGTGATTTTCTAGGCAAAAGCTTTGATGATGCTAAATTCACACTTGAGATTTGCTAATGAGTGAACTTGATTTTTATGCTAAGGTAGAAGAAATTTTAGGCTTTGATGAGGCAAAATATGAGCTTTATAAGGTTTTTTTAAATAAAATTTCAAGCTTAAATTTTAAAAGCTTTAAAGCGCTTGATTTTGGTTGTGGAAGTGGTGAGTTTGCTAAGCTTTTAGCTCAGCATTTTGATGTAACTTGCGTTGATAAAAGCGAGCAAATGGTTAAAATTTGCTTATCAAAAGGTTTAAATGCAAAGTGCGTGGACTTATCAAATTTTAACTGTGATTTTGATTTGATAACTGCTAGTTTTGATGTGGTAAATTATATTAAAAATTTAGATGAGTTTTTAAAAGATGCATCAAATGCCCTTAAAAATGGTGGGTATTTACTTTTTGATGTAAATTCCTACTTTGGTTTTAACGATGTCGCTCAAGGCGTTTTACATCAAAAAGATGGTGAAAATCACCTTATAGTAGATGCTATTTTTGATGATAATATTTTAGAGAGTGAGTTTATCTATTTTAAAAAAGATAGCTCTAAATATAGTAAATTTTCTAAAGTTATAAAGCAGTATTATCACCCAAAAACAAATTTTAAAAGCAGAGAAAATTTAGAGCTTTTAAGTTGTGAAGATCTGAATTTGTATGGTTATGAAAAGAGTGATAAGTGGCTTTTGTGTTTCCAAAAAGCAGTTTAGTTTGGATAAATTTATATATAAATTTTAAAAGGATAAAAGATGAATAAAAAGACCAAAATTTTAGCGACAATAGGTCCAGCAAGTGATAATTTAGATACCATAATAGAACTTGCAAAATCAGGAGTAAACGCCTTTAGAATGAACTTTAGCCATGGCGATCACGCTTATCATAAGTCAAATTTAGATAAGATAAAAGAGGCTGAAAAAATCACAGGAAAAAGGCTTGGAATTTTTCAAGATATAAGCGGCCCAAAGGTTAGAGTTGGTAAGCTTGAAGAGATGTTTAGCCTTCATGCTGGAGATACTTTGACTTTTATAAAAGATGAAATAGTTGGAAAAAAAATAGATGAAAAAAGCTACAAACTATCTATAAATCACCCTGAAATTTTATCTCTTATGAAAGAAGGCGAGTTTATATATCTTTGTGATGGAGCTATAAGAGCAAAAGTTATAAAAGCTAGTGATGATGAGATTGTGGCAACTTTGGAAAACAGTGGAATTCTTACTTCAAATAAAGGTGTAAATTTTCCAAATACCAGAATAGATATCGATGTAATTACCCAAAAAGATATGAAAGATTTAGAGTGGGGCGCTAAAAATGGCGTACATTTTGTGGCTGTATCTTTTGTCCAAAAAGCTAGTGATGTTTTAAGGGTTAGAAGAATTTTAGATGAGCTTGGAAGTAAGGCTAGGATTTTTGCAAAGATTGAGAAATTTGACGCTGTTGAAAACATCGATGATATCATTGAGGCAAGTGATGGGATAATGGTAGCTCGTGGCGATCTTGGAATAGAAGTGCCTTACTATGAAGTACCAAACATTCAAAAAATGATCATCAAAAAAGCAAACGCAAAAGCTCGTCCAGTCATCACAGCAACTCAGATGATGCTAAGTATGACAGAAAATGAAAGAGCAACTAGAGCTGAGATAAGCGATGTGGCAAATGCTGTTTTAGACGGAACTGATGCTGTTATGTTAAGCGAAGAGAGTGCTGTTGGAAAGCATCCTGCTCAGGTTGTTAAAGCAATGACAAACACCATAAAAGAGATAGAAAAAATTTATCCTTACAATAGAAATATGGAGTGCTTTGATGAGACTGATATGGTGGCAAACAGCACCGTTAGCCTTGCGACAAACATAAAAGCTACAGCGATTTTATCTATCACAGGTTCTGGTCGTTCTGCTATAAAAATGGCAAGAAATCGCCCTTGTATGCCGATATATGGTGTAAGTCACGATGAAGAGACTGCTCACTTTTTAACTCTAGCTTGGGGCGTAAAACCGATAATGGTAAAAGAGAAAAAAGATGTTGATTTTCTTATAGCTGATACTATAGTGGAAGCTTATAATAAGGGCTTTATAGATGAAAATCAAACCTATATCATGACAGCAGGTTTTCCAACAGGCATAGCAGGAAGCACAAACTATATCCGTATAATCAAAAAAGATCAGATTGATTACTATAAAGATGTAGTTAGGATAAAAGAGAGCATTAAGGTTCGCTAAATTTTAAGGGGCTAAATTTGCCCCTTTTATGTAGCTAATAATTAGTAAATTTAAAGATTATATTTGATTTAATCTTCTTTACCAGCTTTAATAGCTTCTAGTCTATTTTGTCATTTATTTAAAGAATCTTTTGATTTTTCCATAGACTTTTTACTACTCTCGCTTAAATATGTCTCATAGCTATTTTTATCGGTATTGTAAGATAATTCGGCTGTTTTTAGCATAGACAAAAAAGCACTAATCTCCATTGCATTATCACACTCTTTTTGTTCTTTTTTACTAAGTTTTTCTTTGTTGCAATCAAGAGAATTAATCTCATCTGGATTATTAGCAAAATAAGCTTTTGTTCTTACTTCACCACCATTACAACCACTAAAGATAAACCCCAACAAAACACAAACTGAAAAAACTTTTTCATCTCAACCATCCTTATAATTAAAATTTTATTCTTATACTGTGACAAAACTGAAATTTAGGTATAAATTTAAAAAGTAATAATATAGTTATTTATTTTAAGAATTTAAACGCAATAAACACTCTAAAATAGATACTTTTTAAATTTCTCGTCTATCGTTTATTGCTTTGGTTAGTGAAAGAGTATCGATATTATCAAGAGTTACGCCTGTTGGAATTCCTTGAGCGATTTTGCTAAAGAGTATGTTTGAGCCTTTAAATTTATCTTCTATATATAGCATTATGCCATCGCTGTTTATACCAGGAGTCATGGCAAAAAGTATCTCATTTGTAGAGTTTTTTTGCGTGAAATTTATGAGCTTTTCAACTATATCGCTATTTATATCATCAAGGACAAAATAGAGTCCCTTATAAGCACCACTTTTTTCTAAGATAAGTATATCTTTTGGGTTTTCAACTATACAAAGAGTGGAGCTATCTCTTGAGCTGTCAGCACAAATTTCACAAATTTCATCTTCACTTATTGCTCCACAGTTTTCACATCTTCTTAACGCCTTTACAGCATCTTCTATACAATGCGCTAAATTTAGCCCTGCAAATGAGTTATCTATACTTACATGATAAGCGTATTTAAGGGCTGATTTTTTACCAACACCTGGAAGCTTACTAAAAGCTTCTACAAGTTCATCAAATTTAGAACTCATCACTTTTTAAAAAGCCCCTTTTTTGGAGTAGGAAGTTCGCAAGCCAACATAGCATCTCTATCAAATATCACGCAGAAATTATGCCTACCATTACTGTAATAATAGTCAAGATAGAATTTATGCATATCGCAAATTCTGTCTATTATGTATAGCCCAAGCCCCATACCCGTTGTTTTTTCATCTTTATTTCTAACAAAAGCTTGTTTATAGTGTTCAATACCCATCGGAAGTGGGTTTCCTAAATTTGATATAAGAATTTGCTCTTTTGAACACACTATATCAACTTTTTTATCGCTTGAGTATTTTAAGGCGTTATCGATTAGGTTTTTAATGGCTAAAGTAAACATCTGAAAATCAACATTTAAAATAATATCATCTTTGTACTCTACATTTATATGCTTTTCCCAATCATCAAGCATAAGCATGTCTCTTGCTTGTTCGATGATAAGACTAAAGTGATACTCTTCAAAATTTATGGTGTAGGATTTTGAAAGGAGTTGTTCAATTTTAGCAAATTCGTTAATTAAAATTTCTAAACGCTCAAAGATATTTATGAGGCGTTTTTTTTGAAGCTCATCATCAAGCATCTCTGATACTATTCTGCCTTTTCCAATCGGGGTTTTAAGCTCATGCATTATGGTTCTTAAAAAAAGCTGCCTAGAGCGGACTAGCTCTTTGATTTTAACTACAGCTTTATCAAATTCAGCCGCAACTTGTGCTATTTCATCATTTCCTTCTACATTTAGGCTAGCTGTTTCTAGATTTCCAGTTGCAAATTTCTTTATGTTGTTGTTAAGCCTTTTTAGTGGTTCAAGACTTTTCACAACTGAAAAATATAGCGAAGATAGTAAAATAATCGTGATAAAAAACCCTATCCAAAGTGGATCGTTTATATTTTTAGTGCCAGTTCCACCAAGAAGTAAGGTGGTATTTTGGTTGTTTATATGTAAGTATATGTTGTTTTGATACTGAAGTGAAGTTAACTCACCAAGTGGACTTGCGTTATTAAATAAAATTTTGCCACTTGTTAGAACATTTGATGCTAAATTTTTATCTTCAACTATGTACATATTAAAGTTACTAAAATACTGTTTTGTATCGTTAGGTGGCATGCCTCTTTGGTATAGCCCAAGTAGATAATTTATAGAGTTGGATTGAGAAATTTTCATCCTATCTATGGCGTCGTTTATCTGAATTTTGCCAAATGTTGCAAAAAGCATACAAACAAGTGCAAAAACGATAACAAAAACGACGCTAATCTTCGTACTAAGTGAGTATCTCATCCTAAAAGCTTATATCCAATTCCACGAACTGAGAATATATGTGTTGGGGCTTTTGAGTTATCGCCAATCTTAGCTCTTAAGCGACCAATGATTACATCAAGACTTTTTGAGTCTTTGTCTTTTAGGCTCTTGCAGTGATATACGAGTTGCTCTCTTGACACAGAAAAGCTATGCTGTTTTATAAGATACTCTAAAATTTCATACTCAGCTGGAGTTAGGGTTAAAGGCTCGTTGTGAAAGTAAATCTCATGTCTTCTCTCATCAACTCTAAATGCGCTATCAACTACTTCTTCTTGAGCTTCTGCTGTTTTTTTGTAGCGTCTAATAAGGCTCATTATCCTAGCGTGCATCTCTTTTGGATCGTATGGTTTTGGCATATAATCATCAGCACCTATTTGTAAACCCACAACTCTATCTGCTACATCGCTTCTTGCTGAGCTTATTATGATAGGAATATCATATTTTTCTCTTATCTCTTTACAAACTTCTAGTCCATTCATTCCAGGAAGAGTCAGATCTAAAATAAGCAAATCATAGTTTTTAACCCCGGCACTTAGTCCAAGATATGGATCTTCATAATTTGTAATCTTTATGTTGTATTTGATTAGATATTCAGATAAAATTTGTGCAAACTCACCATCATCTTCGATCATTAAAACATTTATCATATTAAAGTCCTTTCATTTTTTTGCTACCATTATATCTAAAATTTAGTAAAGTTTTAGCGTCATTTTAATATTTTTAGGTAGAATTCAGGTTTAATATAAAAAATGGAGATATAGATTTGAGTGATTACTATGAAATTTTGGGTGTAGCTAGAGATGCAAGTAGTGATGAGATAAAAAAGGCTTTTAGAAGACTTGCTTTACAGTACCACCCAGATAGAAATCAAGGCGATAAAGAAGCAGAGCGTAAATTTAAAGAGATAAATGAGGCATATCAGTGCTTATGTGATGAACAAAAGCGAGCAATGTATGATAGATATGGCAAAGACGGTCTAAATATGGGCGGCTTTGGCGGCGGATTTAGTGGCTTTGAAGATATTGATTTAGGAGATATATTTAGTTCATTTTTTGGAGATGGATTTGGCTCAAGAAGTGGCTCAAGAAGCAAAAGTGTTGATAACTATCCATTAGACATTGAAATAGCTATAGTTGTTGATTTTAAAGATGCTGTATTTGGTGTAGAAAAAGAGCTAAACTATAAAAGAAAAGTTCCTTGCCAAAGCTGTAATGGTACTGGGGGAGAAAAGCAAACTTGCCAAACTTGTGGCGGAAGAGGTCAAATAAGCCAAAAAAGAGGCTTTATGAGTTTTGTTCAAACCTGCCCACATTGCCATGGACAAGGTGAAATCTTAAAGACAAAATGCTCATCTTGTAATGGTAAAAGCTACAAAGAAGAAGAAGTTAACTTTAAATTTGATATACCAAAAGGTGTTGATAATGGTATAAAAATAAGACTTGCTGATAAAGGAAATTTATCTAAAAGTGGCGATTATGGAGATTTATATATCGCTATAAGAGTCAAAGATAGTGATAAATTTGTAAGAGATGGTGATAATGTGTATGTTGAGGTTCCAATTTTTATAACTCAAGCTATGCTTGGTGAGACTGTATCTATCCCAACACTTTATGGAACAAAAGAGTTAAAACTTAAAGTTGGTACGGCTGATAAAGAGCAGTTTATTATAGAAGGTGAGGGCATAGAAAATATTAGAACTAAGAAAAAGGGAAATCTAATAGCACAAGTTACAATTAAGATGCCTAAAAAACTAGATGCTAATCAAGAAAAACTTATAAAAGAGCTACAATCAAGCTTTGGTATAAAAAGCGATGAGACTATAAAACAAGAGGACGGTTTTTTTGATAGAGTAAAAGCTAAATTTAAAAAGTAGCTAGCCTTTTAAATTTAGGCTAGCTTATCTGTCTATTTAAAAAATTTACCTATTTTTTCAAATAGTAATTTTTCAGATATAGGTTTAGTAAGAAAATCAGTTGCCCCTTTGCTAAATGCTTCTTTTTTAGTCGTCTCATCTGTAGTAAGAACAATTACTGGGATATTAACGATTTTTTCTTTTACTTGAACATTATCTAAAAATTCAAGCCCATTCATAACAGGCATAACTATATCTAGAAGTATAAGACCAATGTCGCTTCTTTCTGTTAGAGTATTTAAAGCTTCAAGTCCATTTGAAGCTTTAATAATCTCACTAACGCCACCATGCTTTTTAAGAAAAGTTTCAACCAATTTTATATTTATAAAATCATCATCAATTACAAGTACATTCATTTTTTCATCCTAAATATATTTTTTAGCTAATTTTTCTAGCTCTGATTTGCTGATCTTGTTTTCGATCACCTGAGTTGCTCTACCTTCAAATAAGGATGCTTCTTCGCTCTTGGCAAAAACAACTATATTTGTTGTTTCTTTAACAGAGTTTCTTATTTCATCTATATTAAAGTTAGGAACTTTAGAGTCAACTAGTATTAAACTGTAGTCATTAGCTGCTATAAGTTCTTTTAGTTCAGATATAGTTGAAGCTGTATCAACGCTACTAGTAATCTGCCTAAGTATAGTGCCAAATATCTTATTTTCTAAGCTACTTTTTTTAGATATTAAGATATCTTTTTGTGCTAAATTTTTAGACATTTCTATATTTGGGTTAGCTTCTATTTTTGGTTCTATAGTTGCTTCTACCATAGGTTTTTTAGCAACATCTTTTTTAACCACCTTAGGTCTTTGAACGACAACTTGTTTTTTAACAGTAACTGGTTTTTTAACCTTTTTAATAACCGTTTTAGGAACTTTTTTAATGACCTTTCTTTTAACTTTTTGTTTTGTCATTGCTGGCTTATCGCCACTAACCATCTTCTCAGGTATAAACATAGCTAACATATCGCCAAGAATCTCTTTTTTGATAGGTTTTGTGCAATACTCATCAAGACCTTGAGACATAAATCTCTCTCTATCACCCTTAAGAGCATTGGCTGTAACTGCAACTATTGGAACATGTTTATTACCTGTTTCGGCTTCCCATTGTTTAATTTGTTTAGTTGCTTCCACTCCATCCATAACAGGCATTGCGATATCCATAAATATAATATCAAAGTCTTTTTCTTTTCTTTGTTCAAGAGCTAATTGACCATTTTCAACTATTGTTAGGGTTAGACCAAAACTACTTAGGGTGTGTTTAATTAGTTTTTGGTTAATCTCATTGTCTTCAGCTACTAACACGTTTGCATTGTAGGTAACCTGTCCAGGTTTAGCTGTTATTGTAGTAGTAGATGGAACCTCTATCTCTTCTTCTATCTCTACTTCTTGATCTTCATACTCAGTAACTTCCTCATCAACTTCAACATATTCAGTAACCTCTTGCTCTACAATCTCATCAACCATTATAGTTTCTTCTTCTTGACTATCTTGAGGCTCATCAATAGTATCCATTGTAACAGATGGTGTGTTGTCTAAAATAATCCTATTATCTATTGTATCATCTTCTAAAGCAATGCTACTATCTGGAGTGATTGTATCATCTAAAGCTACAGTATCATCAAGAGTTATAGTTTCTAACTCTTCAGGCTCAGCTAGGGCTATTTCATCATCTAATTTTATTGTAGAATAAGGCTCCTCTTTTGGTGCTTCTACTACAGGCTCTTGAGTTGCTTTCTCAGTTATCTTTAGTCCAGTATCAGGCTCTTTTATTTCCTCAACTATCTCTTTAGATACAGGCTCCTCTTCTAAAATCACCTCCTCTTCTTTAGGTATTAAAGTTTCCTCAGCTGGTTGTTGATGTGATTTTTGTTGAAGTATAGCTCTTAAATCGCTTATTGAATCGCTATTTGTTTCTACTTTTGGGGCTTCTTTTACTGCTGGTTTTGGTGTATCAGCTACTGCGTTGTTTATTTGTGCAGGTTGAACCTGTTTTATATTTCCCTGCTTTGAAATTCTATCAACTAGTTTGATAATTTTAGAAGAGTTAACAGGTTTTGCCATAGTAAATATATTTTCACTATTTTCTATATTTAGGGCCTGCAGCTCTCTTAGATCAGCAATTATTACCGTTGGTATAATTCCACTTCTTTCAACTAGTGGATAGTTCTTAAGTCTTACAAGCGTTATATCAAATTTATCAGCTGAAATTTGAGAATCATTTGGCAGCATTGTAAGATCTGCTTCCATGTATGTTAGATAGCTCTTTATTATTTGGTTAAAAGCACTATTGCTATCGTCAGTAACTAGAGCAAATCTTTTTCCTTTAATTGGGGCATATATCGCGTGTCCATTAAGTTTTTTGGTCTCTTTAAATGATAGTGTAAAGAAGAACTCTGTGCCTTCTCCAACATTTGATGTAACTTCAAGTTGTCCACCCATCATAGATACATATTTAGATGAAATTGTAAGACCTAGACCCGTACCACCATACTGCCTTGTAACGGTTGAATCAGCTTGTGAGAATGCACTAAAAATTTTACCCAGTTTATCTTTTTCAATACCAACACCAGTATCTTTTACGCTAAAGTGAATAATAGCTTCGCCTTCTATATCAGATGGTTTTCTTCTAATATCAACAAGAATACTCTGTCCTTCCGGTGTAAATTTAACAGCATTGCTTAGAAGGTTAATTATAACTTCTTTGATTTTAGTAATATCGCCATATAGATGGTTAACAAGACTTGGATCGATATATGATAAAAACTCAATACTCTTTTCACTTGCTTTAGCAGCATAAACTTCTATGGCGCCCTCAAAGTCATTAATTGGTTCAAATAATATATCTTCAAGCTCAACTTTGTTGCTCTCAATCTTAGAAACATCAAGAATGTTATTAATAATTGTTAAAAGGTTTTCAGAGCTTTTTTCTATTGTCTCTACATAGTCTCTTTTTTCATCATCAAGTTCTGTATTTTTAAGAAGTTCTGTAAAGCCTATAATACCATTTAATGGTGTTCTGATTTCGTGTGACATATTTGCAAGGAAGATAGATTTAGCTTTATTTGCCTCTTCAGCACTTTCCTTTTGTGTAGCAATAACGTCAATCGCATCTTGAATAACAGAGTAAGCTCTTGTAATACCATCGCTTGTGTTAAGATCGATATCAAGGTTTTGACCAGAAATTTGACCAATTCCACCAAGAACACTATCAAGTTCTTTAATATTTTGTTGAAAATTCCTAATGATTCTTGAAGCAACAACAAATAACAGTATTGCAATTATAGTTACTAAAGCAGCAATACCAAGTTGTCTTTGGATAACGCTTTTATATTCATTTGTTATATTAGCAAGTTCTGCATCGATAATTTTTGTAAGCTCACCAGATAGTTTAACTTTATCACTAGCCACAGCAAACCACTCCATAACACTTGCTGTAAAATCACCAGTAATAGCTTCTTGTTGCAACTTAACATTTAAAAAGTTAGAATTTGTGATAATGTATTGAGAGTCTGGGTTATTTAAAAGAGCTAATACTTTACTTTTTGCTTCAGACTCTGGAAGAGTAGTAAATGATGGTAAACTACTCTTAGCACTAATCTTATACCACTGCTCCATATTTGCTGGTGGAACAGCTCCACCTTTTGATAGTGCCATAAGAACGTAATCACGCTCGTAAGCTGACGCCTGGTCTGAGTCATGGGATAATATAAGGTTGGAGGCGATGGCAGCGATTTGAGGAGTTGTTGAGTATGATTGTAAATTTTGTAGATATTGTGAATATAGATTATCTATCTTTAAAAAATACTCTTCAAAAATTTGATCAAATGGAACGCTAATGCTGTCAATATTTGCCCTTACTTGACCTATTTGATTAGCAAGAGTTTGAATTTGTAAAATTTCGCTTGGAAATTCGTTTTTAGATATAAAAGATAGCATTTTATCTACAAAGCCTCCACGGCTACTGTAGTTTGCAATATAACTATTTAGATTTTTTATCTCTGAATCTGTTTTTTCTCTTTGAATTTTTAGAATTTCTTGGATATTAAATCTTCCTTCACTTGAAGCATATATGGAACTAATGCCTCTTTCGCTTCCAAGTTGACGAACAAATTCTTGTGCAGCTTTGTTTATCTCAAGTCTTGTGGTAAGTTCGTTAGCATCTTGATAGCTTTTTAAAGAGCTATAAAAATACAGTGAAACAACTAGTATGATTATAAAAATCGGTATATATGCTATAAGCTTTAGCAATGTAGTGGTAGTTAACCTCATGACGCATTCCTTTTATCTATAATTTTTTTAATTTCTGTAATAATACCTTGATACTCTCTAAAATTTGCTGAAATTTCAGAAATTTGAGAATTTTCAAGTTTGTATACACTTCTAGCTAGTGGTTTTATACCTAGACTTTTAGAAGTATCTTTTATTTTATCTAATATATTTGAGTATGATGATCTATCACCAAAGACCAGTGATTCGTGTAAAAATTCACTATTTTCATCTGTGTATTTGACAAGTTCATCTAGCATCTGTAAAAAACTATCCTCTTTTACACCAAGCTTATTGATGGTATATAAAAACCACTCCATGTCAACACTATCCTTGTTTGCGTTATTATGAAAGCTCTCTTCTTCAAGTCTTTTTACTTCTGAGCTGAAAGATTGCCTAAAGATGTTTGATATCAAAAAAGAATTGCTATATTTTCTATCTAAAGTTAGTGTTTGTAAGGCTTTTGGAAGCTCTTTTTTATAGCTAGGTGATAAAAAAACAACATAGTAATTTTCTATTTTTTCTACATACATCTGTGCTTTTATAACTTTATTATCTCTATCTCTTAGTTCGACATTTAAAGGTTTTTTACTATTTAACATAGACTCTATGTAAAAAGTTTCATCTCCTTTTTTGTTTACAAAAAGATCAGATATATCGCTATAAGATGAACAAAAACTACCAAAGCTCGGATAACCTACTAAATCTAGAACGCTCTTAGACATACCTAAGAGTTCAAAATTTGAGCTGTAAAGTAACATCTTATCCTTTCTATAAGAAATTTACGCCATATTTTACCATATATTTTTAGAATTTGTTGTTAAAAAGTTTATTTGTGGCTGTTTTTCCTATTAAATTTCTAATTTCTTCAGGCTCTGCGCTGTGAATTTTATCAAAAGTTCCATAAAAATTTAATAGTTTCTTAATCTTTCCTTCGCTAAGACCTAGTTTTAAAAGCTTTGATTTTTCTAAATCTGCTTTTGTTTTGCTTTTTCTATGAAAACTTATGGCAAAGCGGTGTGCTTCATCGCGAAGTTTTTGAAAAAACTGTAGTTTCTTATCATCAGGATTTAGGTTAAATACACCGTTTTTAGTATAAATTTTATCTTTAGCACTGCCTTTTGCTCTATAAGCTTTTGCATCAACTTTTTCTTTTGAGATCGCTATAACATCGCTATTTGCACCACTACTTTCAATGATGCTTATTGCTAAATCAAGAAGTGCTTTTCCCCCATCTATAACCCATAAATCTGGCGGACTTAACTTTGTAAAACGCTTAGCTCTTAGCGTTAAAAACTCACTCATTTGATCATAATCATTCTTTGATTTAAGGTAAGCATGGCGATAATTTTGCTTTAAAAAACCACTTTCATTATAAGCAATCATCGCTCCAACAATGGCTTCTCCCATCATATGAGAGTTATCAAAAGCTTCTATATTTACAGGTAAATTTGATAGATTAAAGTACTCTTTTATCTCGGCTAAAAGGCTAAAATCATGAGTTTTGATGTGTTTTAGTATATTAATTTCTGCGTTTTTCATTGCAATTTCACAAATTTTTCTTTTTTCACCTATTTTAGGGGTGATTATCTCAAATTTCTTATCGTGACGATTAGTTAAAATTTCAGTTAAAACATCGCTATCATCAATAGCGTGATAAGTATAAATTTTTGATGAAGCAACGGGCGAATTTAGAGGAAAAGCATCTAAAATAACTTGCCTATAAATTTCATTAATTTCACTAAAATCATTAGTTTTAGAGTTTGTTATCCTAAAATTTGAATTTGAAATTTTACCATCTCTAACGCTAAATCTAACCGCACAAATAAAGCCCTTTAAAACATTTATAGCAATAACTTCAAAGTCTTCAAGCCTAGCTAAATCAACTTCAACTTTAACATCAATCTCTTTTAGAAGCGTTATATTATCCCTAACTTTAGCAGCTTGCTCAAAATTCTCACTATTAGCAAGAGCAAACATCTTTTTTTCTAAATTTGGTACGAGAGTTGTTGGATTTTTAAGGGCTTTTATTGCGTTATTAACTATCTGTTTATAATCATCAGATGAAATTTTATTTTCACAAGGAGCAAGGCAGCGACTGATTTGATAGTAAAGACAGGCTTTTTTATCTTTGATGCAGTTTTTTCGCTGAACTAGAGGAAATTCTGTATATAAAATCTCTAAAATTTCTCTCCCACCTCTAAAATAAGGTCCAAAATATTTAATGTTAGAGCCTTTTATTACCTTTCTGGTAAGTTCAAAACGCGGAAATTCATCGTTTAAATTTATGTAAATATATGGATATGTTTTATCATCACGAAGCAAGATGTTGTATTTTGGGTTAAGCTGTTTGATAAAGGAATTTTCAAGTATTAAAGCATCACTTTCGCTTTTTGTAACTATATACTCAAGATGAACTGCCTCGTTTAGCATTTTTGAAATTCTAGAACTAACTCTAGGGCTTGAGCCAAATTCTGGTGTAAAACTAAAGTAGCTTTTAATGCGGTTTTTTAAATTTTTAGCTTTTCCAACATATAAAAGTTTACCGCTACTGTCAAAATACTGATAAACTCCTGGTAAATTTGGAAGAGTTTTTACCTCATTTTCTAGCAATTATTAGCTCCCTTATCTCTTCAAAAAGCTTAGAATTTTCCTCGTTTTTGATATTGTTTTGAAATTTGCCATCACTTTTTTCAATGTATGGCTGAATTTGAAGGCTCAATTTAACTCTTTGCTTAAATTTCTCCTTTTTCTTCATATATTCGGTTGCTACAAAGAATTTTATATCTGAAATTTCGCTTAAATTTGAGTTTGGTCTAAATTTTACAAAAGTTTTTAATAACTCTTTGATGATTTTTATGTTACTATCTTTTTTTAGTTCTAAAAGACCAAGTGGATGCTTACAAGCTATCATTAAAAGGTTATCTTTTTTATATATAAAAGCGATAACTTGTTTATGAGTAGGACTAAATAGCCCAAGCAGGTCTTGAAGATCAGCATTTTGACAATATAAAGGAAGATTATGAATTTCTCTAATGATATCTTTGGTGCTTTTCATAAAGTAATTATAGCAGTTTTACTCTTAATTTTTGTTGTAGGTTGTGGATATAAAGGACCGCCTGTTTATACTCCAAGAGATGTAAACACAACTACTTCTAGATAAATTTTAGTTAAATTTGATATAATAAGCGAAATTTTTTAAGGACGGATATGAAAACAGCAGACATCATTATACTTGATTTTGGATCACAATACACTCAGCTTATCGCAAGACGCTTAAGAGAACAAGGCGTTTACGCAGAGCTTTTACCATATAATGTTTCTATTGATACTATAAAGACAAAAAGCCCAAAAGGCATTATTTTAAGTGGTGGGCCAGCTAGCGTTTATGCAAAAGATGCTTATCTTCCTGATGAGGGGATTTTTGATCTAAATTTGCCAATTTTAGGAATTTGTTATGGCATGCAGTTAATCGCCCAGCATTTCAATGGCGAAGTAGTTCCAGCAAATGAAAAAGAGTATGGTAAGGCTACTTTAAATTTAGTCGGTAAAAGTGAGCTTTTTGCTGATACTTCGGATTCTCAAACTGTTTGGATGAGCCACTCTGATAAGGTAGAAAAACTTCCAGAAAATTTTAAAGAGCTTGCAAATTCTGAGAATTCGCCATTTTGTGCTTTTGGCGATGAAGAGCTTAAAATTTATGCTTTACAGTTTCACCCAGAAGTTGCACACACTGAATTTGGCGATAAAATTTTAAAGAATTTTGCTAAGCATATTTGTGGTTGTGAAAGCACTTGGAACATGGGAAGTTTTGCTAAAAACGAGTGCGAGAAAATAAAATCGCAAGTTGGAAATGATAAAATTTTATGTGCTGTAAGTGGCGGGGTGGATAGTTCGGTTGTTGCGGCACTTTTAGCTCACGCTGTACCTGAGAATTTAATCGTAGTTTTTGTTGATAACGGACTTTTAAGAGAAGGTGAAGCAAAACAAGTAAGCGATACTTTTAAGACAAAACTTGGAATAAATTTAATAAGCATAGATGCAAGTGAGATTTTCCTTACGCTTTTAAAAGGTGTAATTGATCCTGAGAAAAAAAGAAAAATAATAGGCAATACTTTTATAAGAATTTTTGAAAAAGTTGCTGCGAAGTTTGAGGATGTAAAATACCTCGCTCAAGGAACGCTTTATAGTGATGTTATAGAAAGTAGTAGTTTTGGAGGGGCTAGTAAGACTATAAAAAGTCATCACAATGTTGGCGGACTTCCTGAAAATATGAAATTTGAGCTAATTGAGCCACTGCGTGAAATTTTTAAAGATGAAGTTAGGGCTTTGGGACTTGAGCTTGGATTAAGTCGTGATTTAGTTTTTCGCCATCCTTTTCCAGGACCAGGTCTAGCAATTAGAATAATGGGCGAAGTTACAAATGAAAGACTTGAGTTACTAAGAAAAGCTGATGTTGTTTTAAGGCAAGAGCTTAAATCAAGTGGTTGGTATGAGAAAACTTGGCAGGCATTTTGCGTTTTATTAAATGTAAGCTCAGTTGGTGTTATGGGCGATAATAGAACTTATGAAAATGCCGTGTGTGTAAGAGTTGTGGATGCAAGCGATGGAATGACGGCAAGTTTTTCAAGGTTGCCTTATGATTTACTAGAAAATGTAAGTCGCAGAATTATCAACGAGGTTGATGGTATAAACAGAGTTGTTTATGACATTTCAAGCAAGCCACCTGCAACGATTGAGTGGGAATAAGCTTTATAAATGAGTGAAATTTATCTAATCTCTCACACGCCAGATGAAAGCGTTAAAAACTTAAAGGTGTGTGAGATTGAGTTTTGTAAATTTAGTGTGGATTTAAGCAAATTTGAAGCTTTGGTAATAACTTCAAAAAACTCTATAAAAGCTTTAAAATTTAACCAAATTCCATTAGCAAATTTAGAAGTTTTTAGTATAGGCGAAGGCACCACAAAAGAGGCTTTAAATTTTGGATTTAAAGGTATTTATACCGCTAAAAACTCTCACGGAAATGAGTTTGCTTATGAAATTTTACCATTTCTTAAAAACAAAAAAACTCTATTTTTAAAAGCAAAAAAAACAGTTTCTGATGTTGCTGGAATTTTAGCTACTAATGGCATAAATTTAACGCTAGTAGTAGCATATGAAAACACCTTTTTGGATTTAGATAGCTCACTTAAACCACCTTTAAAAAGCACTCTTATCTTTACTTCGCCATCAAATGTTGAAGGGTTTTTAAGAAATTTTAGCATCGATGAGAGCTATAAACTTATAGCTATTGGAAATGCTACCGCAAAACTTCTAGAAAAATACCAAAATCTAACCATCTCAAAGACTCAAAATATTAAAGAGTGCATAAAACTTGCTAAAATTTAGCCTAAAAGCTAAAAAATCTTCTCATACACTAAGTAGTTTAAGCAAATTTAGGTATAATTCTAAAAGCCTGAGTGATTTGGTAGCGTCATTATGATGGTCCAACACATTTAGTAAGGCGGTGATGTGGGCTTCTGGTGAGACGTGGCTTAAGTTGCGACCTAAAGGAAGTCTCTAACTGCAAGATTGGCTTTATTAGGGCCGATTCAAACACGCACCGCTCACTCGGGTCTTAACTTATAAAATTTGGAGCTTTTTTTGAACATTTTGATAATAGGAAATGGTGGAAGAGAGTACGCGATTGGACGCAAACTTAGAAGCGAAAATAGCGTAAACAAGCTTTATTTTGCACCAGGAAATGGTGCAACGCTCAATCTAGGTGAAAATTTAGATATCAAAGATTATAATAAATTAGCGTATTTTGCTAAACAAAATATGGTTGATTTAACTATCGTAGGTCCTGAAGCACCTTTAACTGATGGTGTTGTAGATATATTTAAAGCTAACGGTCTTGTTGTCTTTGGTCCTACAAAACAAGCAGCGAAATTAGAAAGCAGTAAGGCTTTTATGAAGGATTTCTTAGCTAAAAATAGTATAAAAACAGCTTCTTATTTAAGTAGTAGTAATATAGAAGAAATTTCAAATTTTATAGATAAAATTTCAAGCGATAAGATTGTTGTAAAAGCTGATGGACTTTGTGGTGGTAAGGGAGTTATTATAGCTACTAGCAAAGATGAAGCTAAAAAGGCAGCAAAAGATATGTTAAGTGGAGCTAGTTTTGGAGAAGCTGGATCAACTGTGGTTGTAGAGGAGTTTTTAGATGGTTTTGAGCTAAGTTTTTTTGCGATTTGTGATGGTAAGAATTTTGTAAGTTTACCAGTAGCACAAGATCATAAAAAGCTTCTTGATAAAGACGAGGGACCAAACACTGGCGGGATGGGAGCTTACGCACCAACACCACTTGCTAGTAAAGAATTGATTGAAAAAATAGAAAATGATATCGTAAAGCCAACATTAAAAGGAATGCAAGATGAAAATACTCCATTTTGCGGAGTGCTTTTCGTAGGCGTTATGGTTGTTGATAATGAGCCTTATGTCTTGGAGTTTAACACTAGATTTGGCGATCCAGAGTGTGAGGTTATAATGCCTTTGATTGATGATAATTTAGGTGAAATTTTGTTTGATGCGGCAAACGGTAGGTTAAAAAATATCCAAATAAAAAATAAATTTGCTGTTGGTGTTGTTATTGCTAGTAAAAATTATCCATATAAAAGCTCTTTAAAAGTTCCTATAAAAGTAAGAGAAATTCCAGTGAAATCTCATATATGCTATGCTGGAGTAAGTCATAGTGGAGTGGAAATTTTTGCTGATGGTGGTAGAGTTTTAGTTTGTGTTGGCGTTGGAAAAGATGTCAAAGAGGCTAGAGATAATGCATATAAACTCTGTGAAAATGTAGAGTTTGAAGGTATGCAATATAGAAAAGATATAGCTTATCAGGCACTTAGATGAATTTTGATGATATAAAGCTTGCAAGTATCCAAAAAAGATCGTTTGCTTTTTTAATAGATGAAATTTTGCTAAGTTTTTTACTTGTTTTGGCTTATTCGGCTCAAATCACACAAGTAGCAGGAGATAAGGAGGCACTAGTCTTAGTTATGGCTAGTATGAGTCTTCCATATATGATTTTAAAATTTTTATATCATACTCTTTTTATTTATACTTATGGTGCAACACTTGGAAAACTAGCTGTTAAAATAAGGTGCGTGAATTATCAAAATCAAAGACCAAATTTTAACTCCTCATTACTAAGATCAGTAGTTAGAATTTTAAGTGAAGCGGTATTTTATATCGGCTTTTTATGGGCTCTTTTTAACCCAGCTCTTCAAACATGGCATGATAAATTAGCTAAAACTTTGGTGGTAGATGTTGCTTAAGAATATACTATTTTTATTAATTTTTGTAGGATTTTTATATGCTAAGGTGCAGCATGTTGAGCTTTTGGCTGATGAAGCACATAGAGAAGGTGATATCGTAAAAGCTACTGGAAATGTCATTATGTACTCTCAGGAGTATCTAATAACAGCCGATGAAGCCACTTATGATCAAAAAAATGAAATTGCTGAATTTTTTGGTAATGTCAACGCTCTTAGGGGTCCAAATGAGACATCTAAAACAAACTATCTCAAACTAGATCTTAAAAACGAGAAAAATTTCGCTACAGAAAATTTTATGATGGATAAAGATAGTGAACTTTGGATGCAAAATAATCAAAGTTGTAGTGATGTTAAGTATTATAGAACCAAAGGCTCAGTCGTATCGAGTTGTAATATTCAAAATCCTGATTGGAAGATAAAATATAGCAGCGGAAAGCTAAACAAAGATAGCAAATTTTTACATCTTTACAATCCACTCTTTTTTATAGGAAATGTACCTGTTTTGTATCTTCCTTACTTTGGAATTCCTACTGATGATACAAGAAGAACTGGACTTTTATTTCCTGAAGCAGGTTATATTGATAAGCAAGGACTTTATTATAAACAGCCTATTTATTTTGCTCCTTATAATAGCTGGGATTTAGAACTTCAGCCACAAATTAGAACTCGTCGTGGAGTGGGACTATACTCTATTTTTAGGTTTGCTGATTCGCCTTTTTCATATGGAGAAATTCGCGGAGGAGTTTTTGATAACTATAAATCCGATCAACAAAGACTTGAGTATAAAAATGAAAAGCATACAGGATTTGAGTTTGAGTATGATAGAAGTAAGCTTTTAGGGTATTTTATAGATACTAAATTTAAAGAATATCTTTGGATTGATTTTATTAAACTAAGAGATGTTGAGTATTTTGATTTGATTACAAAGGGTGGGGGGGATAATGCTGATTCTCTTCAGACTTCAAAGTTAAACTACTATTTAACGACAGATGAGCATTATATGGGGCTTTACTCAAGATACTATATAGACACATATAAGCTAAATGGCGACAACTATTTTCAAAACGACGATACAGTTCAAAAACTTCCAACTCTTCAATATCATAAATTTACAAATAGTGCATTTTTAGATAATCTTCTTTACTCTTTTGACACTAAAGCTACTAATTATACAAGGGGTGATGGCGTTACAGCTAGGCAGTTTGAGTTTAATATGCCACTAAGTTTTTCAATGCCACTTCTAAATGACTGGATAAATTTTAAATTTACAGAAGGAATCTATGCTACAAACATAAACTATAGTGATAACTTTATCTATAAAGATGGAAATTTTTATGAAGATAAGAGTAGTAACTATGTAAATAACTATCATCAAATTTCACTTGGAAGCGATATTGCGAAGCCATATGAGAGCTTTTTTCATACGATGAGTTTTGAAGCTAGCTATTTGATTCCTGGGTATCAAAGTGGTGGTGTTGAAAAAAGACTTTTTAAAAATCATCAATATGAGTATGATAAAGGTAGAAATAGAGTTAATAAATGGGCTTTAGAAAATATTCTTAATAACTACTACTATGAAGATAACTTTTTAGGTGAGCTTGGAAAAGAGTATACACAAGAAAATCTTTCTTTAAAATTTACTCAGTATCTATTTGATAAAGATGGCAATAAAAGAGTAAGGCATAGTGTAAGGCAAAGATATGATTTTGATGATGATGAGCTTGGAAATTTGATCCACAGGCTTGATTTATATTTTAAAAATGGTTTAAGTTTGGGAAATAAATTTGAGTATAACCATGAAGAAAATAATATGGAGAAATTTCAAAGCTATGCAAGATATGCAAAAGAAAACTTTAATGTGGGTGTAACTCATACTTATGAACACACTAAAAGAAATAAAGCTACTATAAATAAAGAGAACTATTCTATACTAAATTTTGCAGTTAAACTACCTAATTATTATAAGCTTTTTGCTGCTTGGGAGTATGATTGGGAGCTTGAGTATAATAAAATGTGGAGAGTAGGGCTTACTAAAAATCGAAAATGTTGGAACTATACAATAGTTTATCAAGAAGATATTGAACCAAAAACTAGAAGTAGAGATAATTTTGAAAAAGCCAGTAAAGAAAGAGGAATATATTTCTTTGTAAATTTCTATCCTTTTGGTGGAGTAAGAGCAGCTAGATCTTACGATACAGACTATGCAGCGGCAGGCAATTAGTGTTAAAAAAAGATAACCTTATGTTTGAAGACCAACAAGATGCAGCTTTAAAGCTATATGAGATTTTACCAACAGATGAGATTATATCCACAAAGCCACTTATTATAGCTTCATCACTAGTTGCTGTGCCTTTAGTAGATATAATAGCTTCAAGGCTAAATTTAAACTATGAAGTTATGTTTACTGAGAAAATCTACTCGCCAGTTAATAAAGAGTGTTTAATTGCTATGGTTAGCGAAACAAAAGAGTTAGTTTTTATAGAAGAACTTGTAAAATCTTTTGATATTAGTTTAGACTATATTTATGGTGAAGCAGATAGAAAGTATGAAGAGGGAGTTTTAAAAAAAATTTATAAATACCGAAAGGGTGCTTTGCTTCAAAGTTTTGAAGGCAGGGATATTTTGCTAGTTGATGAAGGGTGCGAGACTGGTATAACAGCCATGGTTTGCTTAAAATCCATCATTAGTTTAAATCCAAGATCAGTTAGTTATGCTACACCGCTAATTGCTAGCGATACAGCAGAAATTTTAAAAACAGTCGCAGATCAGATATTTTGTGTTAGAACTATAGCAGATTTTGTTGGGGTTGATTTTTATTACAAAAACAAAGTAGAACCAACACCAGAACTTGTTCTTAACACACTTGAGGCAAGTCCACACTATCTGCCACTTATAAAAGAAGGAGAGATATGCAGTACCGAGTCGAAATCAACAACCAAGTAGAAATTTATGATATAAATTATGTAGCAAAACAAGCAGCTGGCGCTGTTTTATTAAGGGTAAAAAACACTGTTGTCTTAGCTACAGTTTCAAGAGATGATGTAAAAGCAGATGGGGATTTTTTGCCTTTAACTGTTCAATATGTAGAAAAAGCCTACGCAGCTGGGAAAATTCCAGGCGGATATATTAAGCGTGAGACAAAACCAGGGGACTTTGAAACCTTAACTTCAAGAATAATTGATAGAAGCTTAAGACCACTTTTTCCAAAAGGATATACATATCCAACTCAAATAGTAGTATTTGTACTTTCAGCTGATGCGGAAGTTGATCTTCAAGTTGTAAGTTTAAATGCTGCTAGTATGGCACTTTTTTTGAGTGATATTCCTGTTGATGAACCAGTTTGTGGTGTAAGAGTTGGAAGGCTAAATGATGAGTTTATAATAAACCCAACTAATAGTGAACTTGAAAAAAGCACTCTTGATCTTTATGTAGCAGGTGTTAGAGATGAACTACTTATGATAGAGATGAGAAGTATTCCAAGCCTAAACCAAACTAGTAAAATTTCAAACCCAATTGATAGCTTAAATGAAATTCCACAAAAGCAAAATATGAACGAATTTGATGAAGAACTTATGCTTGAAGCTATTGAATTTGCAAAAAATGCTATTGAAAAAGGAAGCAAAGCTTACTATGAGACATTTAAAGATTATATAAAACCTCACGCTAAAATCGAGCTAAATGAAGAGTTTAAAGACGATGATTTAGCTAATTTTATAAAAGAAAATTATCTTGAAAAGACTAAGTTAGCTATAAATAGCATGGCAAAAAGCGAAAGAGCAAGTGAGCTAAATTTAATAGTTAAAGAGATTTTACAAAGTAGTGAAGCTATAGATAAAGAGTGGGAAGAAGCGTTAGTTTTTGATACTCTTAATAAATTTAAAAGAAAGATCGTTAGAGAGCAGATCATATTTGATAAAGTTAGAGCTGATGGTAGGGGTTTAAAAGATGTTAGACCAATAAGCATTGATACAAATATCTTACCAATGGCACATGGAAGTTGTCTTTTTACAAGGGGTCAAACTCAAGCTTTGGTGGTGGCAACTTTAGGTGGTGAGAGCGATGCTCAACTTAGTGAGAGCTTAACTGAAAAGGGCGTAGTTAGCGAAAGATTTATGGTTAATTATAACTTTCCAGGATTTAGCGTTGGCGAAGCAAGCCCACTAAGAAGTCCAGGTAGAAGAGAGTTAGGTCATGGAAATTTAGCTAAAAGAGCCCTTACTCCAAGTGTTGATATAAATAATCCTGAAGTTATTAGATTAGTTAGTGAAATTTTAGAGAGTAATGGTTCAAGTTCTATGGCTACAGTTTGTGGTGGATCTTTAGCTTTAAGAGCTGCTGGAGTTAATACTTATAAGCTTATAGCAGGTGTTGCTATGGGGCTTGTTTTTGAAGGTGATAAGCATGCTGTTTTAACTGATATAATGGGACTAGAAGATCACGATGGAGATATGGACTTTAAAGTTGCTGGTAGCAGAGATGGCATCACTGCACTTCAAATGGATATCAAACTTGGCGGCATTAGTTTAGAGGTTTTAAAAGAGGCTCTTTATCAAGCAAAAGAAGCAAGAGAGCATATTCTTTTTATAATGGAAGAAGCGGATATAAAAATAAGGGTAAATGAGTCAATACTTCCAAAAACTGAGATTTTCTTAGTCGATTCAAATCGTATAGTTGATATCATTGGTCAAGGCGGAAAAACCATAAAAGAGATAATAGATAACTTTGGTGTTACAATAGACCTTGATAGAGATAAAGGTGAAGTTAAGATTATAGGAGAAAATTCTCAAAAGGTTGAAGGCGCAAAAGCTACTATCTTAGATATTGTAAACACTCCAAAAGGTGGCTTTAAGAAAAATGGTAAAAAAGAGCATAAAGATGTAAATTTTGAAGAGAATGAAATTTTTGAAAGTGAGATTAAAAATATAACCAAATTCGGAGCATTTATTCCTTTAAGGGACGGAGTAGATGGGCTACTGCATATATCTAAATTTAGAGGTCAGTTAAAAGAGGGAGATAAGGTAAAAGTAAAGGTAGTTGAGCAAAAAGGTAACAGAATTTCACTTGAGCTAATAGATTAGGCTAAAATAAGCTTATTATTAGTTAATGTAAGTAAAATCTAGTAACATCAATAAAAGGATAAATAATGGTTGAAGCAAAACTACAGGTTAAAAAACTGTTTTTTCCAATAGGTGGTGGCGAAGAGCTTGAGGAGAGAATCCACGCAGCTTTGCTTGTTAATAAATTCTTTGGCACTCATATGAGTATCATGTCGTGCCAACTTGATCCTGAGACTGTTTATAATGTTAGAATGACGCTTCGTGGTGGAATTATGCTAAATGAGTTTTTAGAAAGTGCAAAAGAAGAGCTTGAAACAGAGCAGAAGCATATAACTCATATAGTAAAAGATGAGTGCGCTAAGCTTGGTATTGAGTATAACGAAGATCAACATACTCCAAATAGTGCATTTGTAAGAAATATGCTAGGCACTAGATCTGAGCTGGTTGAGAAGCACTCAAAATACACAGATGCTGTTGTGGCAGCAGTTCCACCAAATGGCGTTATAACAGGGACTTTTGAGGCTGCTGTTGTAAAAAGTGGAAAGCCAGCGATTGTTATTCCAAGAAAGATGAAGGAATTTAAACTTGATAAAATTCTTGTCTCTCTTACAGGAAGTACCTCAAGTTCAAGAGCTTTAAGTAATGCTTTACCAGCTATTATGAATGCAAAAGAAGTTCATTGCATCACGGCTGAACACTACTTACAAGAAGATATTGCCGAAACAAAGGGAAGGATTTTAAACTATCTTGATCTGCACGGTATAAAAGCAGATCTTGAGCTTTTAAGAACTGAGGGTAAAATTCCAGGTCAAGTTCTACTTGAAAAGGCTAAAGAATTTGGAGCAGATGCTATTGTTGCTGGGATTGATACAGATAGTGGCTTAAGGGAGATATTCTTAGGTGGTGGATCAAAGTATTTCCTAGCAAATACACAAATTCCTATACTTTTATAGTTAAATTTGGTGGCAAATGCCACCAAATTTTTAGTTTTTAACCCAAAAATTCTTCTAAAATCTCTATCTGTTTTAAAACACTTGAGTTTGCAGTTCCGCCATAAGAATTTCTAGTCTCTTTTGAATTCTCAAGGCTTAGTACTTTGGTATTATCTATGTTTTTATCTATTTTTGAGAGTTCATCTAAACTCATTTGGCTTAAGTCTAAGCCCATTTCTTCAGCTTTTGCCACGCACTCTCCAACGATGTGGTGAGCTTTTCTAAAAGGAGTTCCTTTTTTGCTAACCAAATAATCAGCCAAATCAGTTGCTGTAAGGTGACCTTTTTGGCAAGCTTTTAACATATTTGAGCTATTAAATTTGGTAGTTTTTAGCATCTCATTTAAAATAACAAGACTATTTTTAGCACTATTAACACTATCAAAAACGCCTTCTTTATCTTCTTGTGTATCTTTATTGTAAGCTAAAGGAAGGGACTTCATAACCGTTAAAAGCCCAACTAAATTTCCATAAACTCTACCAGTTTTACCTCGTATTAGCTCAGCAACATCTGGATTTTTCTTTTGTGGCATTATGCTTGAACCAGTTGAGAATTTATCACTCATCGTAACAAACCCAAACTCACTACTGCTCCACAAAACTAGCTCTTCGGATATTCTTGAAGTATGCATAAATAAAACGCTTATGTTAAATAGAATTTCTAATGCAAAATCACGATCACTTACGCTATCCATTGCATTAAAAGTTGGAGCTTTAAAACCAAGTTCTAAAGCTGTAAATTCACGGTCTATATTGTGTGGCGTTCCAGCAAGAGCAGCTGAACCAAGTGGGCTAAAGTTATTTCTTTCAAAACTTGATATAAATCTCTCATAATCACGCATAAACATAAAAGAGTAAGCCATTAAATGATAAGCTAAGCTTACAGGTTGAGCATGTTGAAGGTGAGTAAATCCAGGCATTAAGGTGTTTAAGTGATCTTTGGCGATATTAGTTAGTGTTTTCATAAGCTCTTTAATAAGAGTAGAAATTTCTAAATTTGCACTCATAACGTATTGCCTAAAATCAACCGCGACTTGATCATTTCTGCTTCTTGCTGTGTGGAGTTTTCCGCCTATATCTTTGCCTATTATCTCACTAAGCCTACTTTCAATCGCCATATGAATATCTTCATCGCTTATTTTAAACTCAAAACTACCACTATCAATCTCGCTAGAAATTTGTTCTAAACCTTTACAAATTTGATCTTTTTCATAATTTGATAAAATTCCTTGCTTTGCTAGCATTTTAGCATGAGCAATTGAGCCTTTTATGTCAAATTTATATAAATTTTTATCAAAGCCAATAGAAGCATTAAACTCTTCTAAAAGCTTGCTTGCTTCTTGAGTAAATCTTCCACCCCAAAGTTTTTTATTCTCTGTCATATCTCATCCTTATCTTCTACTTTTTAAAAGGATAATTATAGCTAAAAACGCAATTACTACGCCAAGAATTATAAATTTAAAGTCAAAAGCACTAGCAGTTGGAGATGTTTGTGTAAGAATAAGATCTATTTTTTTATTAGAATCTGTTTTTATAGTTAGTTTTGAGCCTTTTATGCCACTTAGTTTTACTCTTATTGTGTTTGTATCTGTGGTTAAAACTTCAGGTTTATTCATAAAGCGATAACTCATCTCATATCTATTAAAAATATCATTACAATCATTAGGATAGAAAAAAATTTCATACCAAATATCAGGTTTTAAGGCTAATCTTTCGCCACCTTTTACGACAAAGTAAGGAACATCTGGAGTTATGGTTTTAAATTTCCAAGATATCTCTTTATCTTCGTTTCCATCTTTGTAACTAAATTTAGCCTCATACTCGGTATCAAATTTAAACGGACTAAGAATAAAATTTGCAAATTGATACTCATTAAAGCGTCTGTTTGGATCGTTTGCTGAAGTTAAAATTTTACTATTTTTAAGTTCTACGCCATTTTCAAAAATTTTAAAACTTTTCATATTGACTTTAGTTTTAGAGTTGGTAAAATCAATACTTACAGGATTTGCTGTGATTTTACACTCAGGCATGGGATCAGGAATTTCTTTGCTAAAAAATGGCTTTGAATACTGACTATTTGGATAGTAGACAAATTTTGTGTAGTTTAAATTTTTATAGCTATCAAATTTAGCCTCTGAAATTCTAAGAGCCTTATCTTTACAAAAATCTCCATAAAATTTTCCATATCCACCATCACTAATGCCGCTTTTACAAAATCTCTCAAGCTTAGAATTTCCCATATTGTAGACAAAATTTCTATTTTTGTCATCACTCCACTCGCCCCAGCCAATCTCATCAATGGTTGCATCTAAAAAGCCAAAACGGTGATAAATCGCACTCATTAAATTTGTTATTGATGATATCTCATCATTTGCATTGATTGCGATATTTTCGCTAACTGGCGAGTTATATCCTACAAAAAACCCTCTATCAGTTGGCGAAACGCCTGTGAAATTTGATGCTCCTTGAGTTTGAAAATGAGCCTCAGAGTTGTTTATGACTGTGTATTTTGCGTGGTTTAAAGATGATGCGTTTAAGATTTGGTTTATTTTTAGTGTATTTAAATTTGACCCACTTCTAATGCTATTTAGATATCTTATGGGATCTGTGTAGGTTATTGTTGTGGCTGGGTTTTTAGCTTGTGTTAAATTTGTGGTATCACTACACGATACCACAAAAAAACTTACTAAAAAAAGATTAAATAGCTGGACCAGCTTTTGCAAACTCAATTCCTTCAGGTACATCTTCATATCTTTTGAAATTTTCTACAAAGCGTTTTGCAAGGTTAGCTTTTAAATTTTTATATCTTTCTTTATCGCTCCAAGCATTTATGGGGTTTAAAAGGTTTGTCTCAACTCCTTTTAGGGTTTTAGGTATGGCTAAGTTAAATGTATCAAAATTTTCAAATTCGCACTCTTTGATACTTCCATCAAGTATTGCATTTATGCAAGCTCTTGTTGCTTTTATACTCATTCTTTTACCAACTCCATACTCTCCACCGCTCCAACCGGTATTAACTAAATAAACATTTGAGCCATGTTTGTCAATCTTTTGACCTAAAAGTCTAGCATAAACTGTAGGGTGAAGTGGTAAAAATGCCTCTCCAAAGCACGCACTAAATGTAGCAACAGGCTCAGTTATCCCACGCTCAGTTCCTGCAACTTTGGCTGTATATCCACTTAAGAAAAAGTACATTGCTTGTTCTTTTGTAAGTTTTGAAACAGGAGGAAGTACTCCAAAAGCATCAGCTGTTAAAAAGATTATATTTTTAGGATGACCACCTTTTGAATCAGGAACTCTGTTTTCGATGTGCTCTAAAGGGTAGCTTACGCGGGTATTTTCAGTTTTGCTTCCATCATCATAATCAACAACTCCATTTTCATCTGCGACTACATTTTCTAAAAGAGCATCTCTTTTTATAGCATTATAAATTTCAGGTTCATTTTCTTTGCTTAAATTTATGGTTTTTGCGTAGCAGCCACCTTCGAAGTTAAATATCCCTTCATCGTCCCAGCCATGCTCATCATCGCCAATCAAAGCTCTGTTTGGATCTGTTGAAAGAGTTGTTTTGCCAGTACCACTTAGCCCAAAAAATAGCGCCGTATCGCCGTCTTTTCCTAAATTTGCAGAACAATGCATAGAAAGCTTATTTTCAAGCGGAAGCCAGTAGTTCATCATTGAAAAAATTCCTTTTTTCATCTCTCCGCCATACCATGTTCCACCAATTACAGCAACATTGTCTTCAATGTTAAATATAACAAAAACTTCGCTATTTAGCCCATCTTCTTTCCACTCTTCATTTACGCATTTACAAGCATTATAAACTACAAAATCAGGCTTAAAGTCTTTAAGTTCACTTTGGTTTGGTCTTATAAACATATTTTTAACAAAGTGTGCTTGCCACGCTACTTCTGTGACAAATCTAACGCTTTTTTGACTAGCTTTGCTTGAGCCACAATATGCATCTTGTATGTAGATGTCTTTGCCGCTAAGTTGGTTTTTAGCTTTTTTTAGAAGTTTATCAAAAAGCTCTTTTGAGATCGGTTTATTTATATTTCCCCATGCTATATATTTTTGACTTGGGTCTTGCTTTACGAAGTACTTATCCTTAGGGCTTCTACCAGTAAAAATACCTGTATCAACCATAAATGTACCATTGCTACTAACCCTTCCTTCACCATTTTTAACCTCGTGATTAAAAAGTTCATCATAACTTAGGTTGTAATAGACATTTTTAATATCTCTTAAACCTAGTTTATCAATTTCGTTTATCATAACCTATCCTTAATAATTTTCATAAAATCAAATAATCATCATTATATCTTAATTAAAATATGAAAATATTTAAAAAAAGAATTTTTATCCAAATTTAAGCTAAATTTGTAAATTTAAGTTAGGATTTCAAAAATTTTTAAAAAAAGGATATAAATGAAAAAAATTTTAGCTATTTTATGTGTCGCTTTGGTTTCACTGCTAAATGCTCAGGTTTTAAGGGGTGTTCACTATGAAATTTTACCATTTAGTGTAAATGCTCCAGAAAAATCAGTCATAAAAGTTTCAAGGTATAATTGCCAGTTTTGTTATAAATATGACGAACTTGTGGTTGATAAGGTTATTTCACAACTTAGTGAGTTTGAGTATATTCCATACCATAGTGCTTATGGGGCCCAGTTTGGCAAGCTTGCAAGTAGTGTTTTGGCTGTAATGATAGCAAAAGATAAGGAAGATAATGTTAGCCTTATAGATGAAAAATCATCTTACCATACTACAAATATGGCAATTTACAAAGCTTATCACAGCGATAGAAATGACTTTGGTGGAGATTCTACGAAAAAGAAAAATGTAAATAAATTTTTAAAAATAGCACTAAAGCCAACTGGTATGAGTATAAAAGAGTATGAAGAGCGTTTACAAACTCCAAAAGTAAAAGAAATTTTAGATATTTGGGGAGTTGATGAAAGTGGTATGGCAGCAAAACTAGCAAATATCCAAGGAGTTCCAAGCTTTATAGTTGATGGAAAGTATATTATAAATCCAAGAGCTATACAAAATCCTACTCAGTTTGCACAGATGATAAAAGAGATATCAGATTTGGATTGAAATTTAAATTTTAAACAAATTAAAAGTTTAGTTTGTGTAAAATTGTATGTTTAAAATTTAGTAGGGGTATTGATCCGAAAGATTTTAAAAAATTTATTTTTAAAGGATAACTTATGAAAAAAGTTATGTTTCTTATGTTTGCTTTGGCAACACTTTCATTTGGTGCTGAGGACGGTGCTTTAGGTTCATACACAACTATAGCTTCTTACTCGCTTTTAGCTGCTGCTATTGTTTTAGGTATTGCTGCTTTTGGTGGTGCTGTTGGTATGGGTAATGCTGCTTCTGCAACTATTACAGGTATTGCTAGAAACCCAAGTGTTGCAAGCAAGCTTTCAACTACAATGTATATCTCTTTGGCGATGATTGAAGCTCAAGTTATATATGCTCTTGTTATAGCATTTATTATGCTATTTGCAAACCCACTTATTACTGACGCTATATCAGCTGCAGCTAATTAATACTTTCCCTGCTTTTAGCAGGGCTTAAGCGATCATGGTGGAATTGGTAGACACGCTATCTTGAGGGGGTAGTGCCAGTAGGTGTGCGAGTTCAAATCTCGCTGATCGCACCATAATTATGCAATGAATTTAGATCAAAAACTTTCAAATAAAACATTTTTAACCTGTAAAGAGGCTTTAGAAATTTCAAATGAGATTAATGCAAATCCAAAAATAGTGGGCGAAAAAGCAACTTCAAAAAGCATAAAAATAACTGATTGTGAATTTGGAGAATTTGGTAAATTTAATTCTCTAAACGATACCCAAAATAGCATAGAAATTTTTGAAGCGATTAAGCCATATATTGATATCCACCAAAGAATAAACTGTGAAAAACTTTTAGAAATTTCTAAAATTTATAGCACCCAAAGTATTAGATCTTGCTTAAAGGAATTTGACATTAAAGTTAAAAACTGCTCTTTAGGACTTTTTAAAGAAAAAAGTGAAAAAAAGCTATTTTTAAAAGTTAAAACTTGGGTTGAAAATGAAAATGGCAAGGTTGTTTTTAGTAAAGAAAATAACGAATCTTTGGATATGATAGCAAAAAGCGGCTCTATTAAAAGAGCTTCTGAAATTTTAGATATTAATTATAAAAAATGCTGGACTCATCTTAAAATTTTTGAAAAGTCAATGGGTGAGAAAATTGCTCTTTCAAGAAGAGGAACTGGCGATGACTCTGGAACTAGGATAAATAAAAAAGCTCTGTCTTGGGTAGATAAATATAAAAAATTTCAAAAATCAGTTGATGAGTTTGCAAATAAAGAATTTGAAAGAATTTTCTTTGATGAAAAATAATTTGGACTAAAACTAGTCCAAATTTTAGGATTAAAACTCATCTTTAGCGTTGTGTCCTTCGCCATGCCCCCATGGAAGTTTTGCGCCAGCTAGTAGGTGTATATGAAGATGCATAACCTCTTGACCACCGCCTTCTCCACAGTTTGTTACAAGTCTATAGCCACTCTTATCAACGCCCATTTTAACAGCAACTTCTTGAATAAATTTTGTCATTTCGCTCATTAAATTTGGATCAACACTTTGGAAATTTTCATAAAATTTCTTTGGTACAATTAAGATATGAATTGGTGCTTTTGGATTTATATCATGAAATGCTAAAAAGTTATCATTTTCTAGGACCTTATTGCTTGGAAGTTCGCCATCTATTATCTTTTGAAAAACATTTTTCATATTTTACTCCTACAAAAATTTGAAATATTATAGCTAAAATTGCCAAATTTAGCTATATTTTATCTTGTTTTAACAAAAATTGATTAAAATATCAAGATTAATTTTCAAAGGATTTAAGTGAATGAAATATTAAAGAGTATAAGCTCGGCAAAAACGCTTAACGAGCTTGATAAAGTAAGAGTGAGCTTACTTGGTAAAAATGGCACAATTACGCAAGAATTTTCTAAACTAAAAAATCTTAGTGGTGATGAGAAAAAAGAGTTTGCAGCATCTTTAAATTCCAAAAGAGATGAGATCTCAAAGGCTTTAGAGCTTAAAAAAACAGAGCTTGAAATTCTAGAACTTAAAGAGCGTATGAGAGCTGAAGCTATTGATGTTACTATGTTTGATGAAAGTGGCAGTGTTGGAGCACTTCACCCAATAACTATAACGATGAATAAAATTATTGAGTACTTTTTATCTCAAAATTTTAGCATTGAAAATGGACCTTTAATAGAAGATGACTTTCACAACTTTGAAGCACTAAATTTACCAAAATACCATCCAGCAAGAGATATGCAAGATACATTTTACACAGATGATGCTAGACTTTTAAGAACCCATACAAGTCCAGTTCAAATTCGCACAATGGAAAATTCTAAACCACCTATTAGAATGATTGCACCAGGAGCTGTTTTTAGAAGGGATTTTGATCTAACTCATACGCCTATGTTTCACCAAGTCGAAGGTCTTGTGGTTGAAGAAGGAAACAAAGTAAGTTTTGCAAATTTAAAGTATATTTTAGAGGATTTTTTAAAGTATATGTTTGGCGATGTTAAGGTTAGATTTCGCCCAAGCTTCTTTCCTTTTACTGAACCATCAACAGAAGTTGATATAAGTTGCGTGTTTTGCGGTGGCAAAGGCTGTAGAGTGTGTTCTCAAACTGGCTGGTTGGAGGTTTTAGGAAGTGGAGTTGTAGATCCAAATGTATTTAAATTTGTTGGCTATAAAGATGTAAGTGGATATGCTTTTGGGTTAGGAGTTGAGCGTTTTGCGATGCTACTTCATGGGGTGCCTGATTTAAGGTCTATGTTTGAAGGAGATTTAAGAGTGTTGGAGCAGTTTAGATGATAATTACTAGAAAATGGCTAGAAGAGTGGATAGATATAAGTGAAATCAGTAGTCAAAAAATCGTAAACACATTAAATTCCATCGGCCTTGAAGTTGATAGTCTTACAGAAGTTAAAATTCCTAGTAAGGTTGTAGTTGGATATGTTAAGAGTAAGAAAAAACATGAAAATGCTGAAAAACTTAGCGTTTGTGAAGTTGATGTTGGAAGTGAGGTTTTACAAATTGTTTGTGGTGCAAAAAATGTTCAAACAGGACAGTTTGTAGCTGTTGCGTTAATCGGTGCTGAACTTCCTGGCGGACTCAAGATAAAAAAGGCAAAGCTTAGAGGTGTTGAAAGTAACGGAATGATATGCTCATCAGTAGAACTAGGACTTCCTAAGATAAATGATGGAATTATGGTTCTTGATGATAGTATTGGCAAATCAGTTTTAGGTAAAGAACTTAGTGAATATGAGTTTTTCAGCGATGATATTATAGAGATAGAACTTACACCAAATAGGGGTGATTGCTTAAGTATTTATGGTGTTGCTAGGGATTTAAGTGCTGCTTTAGACCTTCATCTTAGAAGCATTAGTTACAGCGAAGGCGATGCACTTTTAGGTATTGGCAGACTTCTTAGCATACACTCAAGTGAAAATACAAAAAGCTTTTTTCAGTTTAGGGCATTTTCTATAAAACAAAAGCCAAATTTAAAGCTTTCAACAAAAATCAGAGTTGGATATGCTGGTATAATGCAAAAAAATGATCTTGATACTCTTTTAGCTTACGCAACTTACGCAACAGGCGTTCTTTTAAGAGCATATGATGCTAACAAACTTAACGGTGATAGGATAACTTTAAGTATAAAAGATGATGAGTATGGTAACTCATCTGTTTTTGATGGTGAAAATTTCTTATCTATGGCTGGAATTTTGCAAAGTGATTATGCAAGAGTTGATGATGATTCAAAAACTATGATAATAGAAGCAAGCTATACAGATCCTAAAACTATATCAGTAGCAATGAATGATAATAAAGAGCTAAAAGTTGGCGAACATGTTTACCGTTCAAGTCGTGGTAGCGAGCCAAATTTAGAGCTTGGTCAGAACTATTTTTTCAACATTATTTCAGGTATTGATGGACTTAGCCCGTATAGCGGTTCACAGCAAGTTAGCCCGCGAAAAGATCCAAAGACGGTTAGCTTTGGTATTGATCAAATAAATGCTATTGTTGGTAGAAAAATAGATAGAAACGAAGTTGTTAAAATACTTAAAAAACTAGGCTTTGAAGTTGGCATAGAACAAGATCTCATAAACACAAAAGTGCCAGCTTTTAGGCATGACATTGAAAATTGCTCCGATATAGCTGAAGAGATTGTTAGAATGATAGGAATAGATAATATTCCATCAAAACCTCTAAATTTCAGTGAAAAAAACCGCCTAAATGAGAGCTATAAAAATTTTATACATAAAAGAGATCTTAAATTTAGAGCTGTGGGAGCTGAATTTTTTGAGTGTATACACTATGTTTTTGATAGCTCATCTGAACTTAAAAATTTAGGATTTAAAGAGTGTAGTGTAAAAATAGTAAACCCTATCACAAGTGAACTTGACACTTTTAGACCAACTCTTATAAATCACCTTTTAAAATCAGCCGCTAGAAACTATAAAAATTCTAAAAAAAGCATAAAGCTTTTTGAAATTGGCAAAGTTTTTGATGAGAACGCAAATGAAAGTGAAAATTTGGCATTTTTAGCAAGTGGTTTGGTTGCTGAGGCAAGTATTTTAAACTCAGCTAAGCCAAAAGAGATTGATTTTATTAAATTTGCTACGATGATTAAGGATGCGATTGGAGCATTTAAGTGTGAGATTCCAGCTAAATTTATACCGTATTTAAGCGAATTTGAACAAGCTAATGTTATCGTGGATGGTAAGGTTATAGGTTATATTGGAAGAGTTAATTTAGAGCTTGAAAATTTGCTTGATCTTCCAAAAACTTATATTTGTGAGATTAAATTTGATGAGTTAAAACCAAAACATATAGTCGCAAAAGCCTTTTCTAAATTTCCAAGCGTAAGTAGGGATTTAAGCATTATCGCACCAAAAGATATGAGATATGCTACTATAAAAAGCGTACTTGAAAGTGTAAATATAGAAAATTTAAAGAAATTTAATGTAGTTGATATCTATACCGATGAAAAGCTAGGTGATAACAACAGCATAACTATAAATTTTACATTTCAAAGTGATGAAAAAACCCTAGAAGAGAGTGAAATTTCACCTGCCATGGATGAAATTCTAAAGGTTTTAAATGATAAGCTAGGTATTGGTATAAGATGAAAGTCTACCTTCATACACAGCCACTAAAATCTGAAATTTCAGATATAGCCCCTGATAAATCAGTATCTCATAGAAGTGCGATATTTTCACTGCTTAGCGATAAGCCATCACATATAAAAAACTATCTTTTAGCTGATGATACGCTTTCAACTTTAGAGATTTTAAAAACTCTTGGAGCAAAAGTAGAGCAAAATAAAGATGAAATTTCTATAGTTCCACCTACTAAATTTAACGAACCAAATAGAGTTTTAGATTGTGGAAATTCTGGAACAACAATGAGAATATTTACAGGGCTACTTTCTAGTAAAGATGGCTTTTTTGTTTTAAGTGGTGATAAATATCTAAATGAACGACCAATGAAAAGAGTTTGTGAGCCACTAAGAAGTATAGGGGCTAAGATAGATGGCAGAGCAGGTGGTGATAAAGCCCCACTTTCTATAAGAGGTGGGAATTTAGATTATTTTGAGTATGAAAGTAAAATCGCATCTGCTCAGGTAAAAACAGCTCTTATCTTAGCCGCTCTTAACTCAAAAGGGTGTAAGTACAGTGAGCCTGAGTTAAGCCGAGATCATAGTGAGAGAATTTTAAAAGGAATGGGAGCTGAAATTTCAAATGATGGTCTAAATTTGGTTGTATCTGCTTTAAAAAAACCACTTGAGCCATTAGAAATTTATGTGCCAAATGATCCAAGTTCTGGCTTTTTCTTCGCTGTTGGGGCTATGCTTATACCTGGATCAAAGATAGTTTTAAAAGATATGCTGATTAACAAAACAAGAGTTGAGGCTTATAATGTTTTAGCCAAAATGGGTGCAAAGATAGAATTTATCAAAAAAGATTCTAAGTATGAAGATATTGGCGATATCGTAGTTGAGTACTCAAAGTTAAAAGGCGTAGAAGTTACTCAAAACATATCATGGCTAATAGATGAAGCCCCAGCTTTAGCAGTAGCTTTTAGCGTAGCAGAAGGTAAAAGTGTTATAAGAAACGCTTCTGAACTAAGAGTAAAAGAGTGTGATAGAATATCAGTAACTGTTGAGGCTTTAAAAGCTTGTGGAGTTAATGCTAAAGAGCTTGATGATGGCTTTGAAATAGTTGGTGGAAATACTCTTAATCCAGCCATAATAGATTCTCATGGAGATCATAGAATTGCTATGAGTTTTGCTATTTTGGGATTAAAGTGCGGGATGATTATAGAAGGAAGTGAGTGTATAAATGTCTCTTTTCCAAATTTTGCTAATGTTTTAAAACGCTTAGGGGTGAGTGTTGAAGATTGAACTAGCTAGTAGCTATGGGTTTTGTTTTGGAGTAAAAAGAGCCATTAAAATAGCTGAAGGAAGCAGTGATAGCGCAACATATGGTGAGCTTATCCATAATGCTGATGAGATAAGTCGCTTAAAAGATAACTTTAATGTTAAAACTTTAACTACTATGAGTGAGTTAAAAGATGAAAATAATATTATCATACGAACTCACGGCATTACTAAAAATGATCTTAAGAGCTTACAGGATAGTGGAAAAAAGATAATTGATGCCACTTGTCCTTTTGTAACAAAACCTCAAAACATAGTTGAAAAAATGAGCTCTGAAGGGTATGATATTGTTATATTTGGAGATAAAAATCACCCTGAGATAAAAGGCGTGATGAGTTATTCAAAAAGGGCTGTTTTTGTTGTATTAAGTAGCGATGAGTTAAAAGGGGTTAAAATTTCTAAAAAAGTAGCTTTAATATCTCAAACTACTAAAAAAATCGAAGATTATCAAAAAATAGCGGCTTATCTTATGTCAAGATGCAATGAAGTTAGGGTTTTTAACACAATTTGTAATGCAACTTTAGAAAACCAAGAAGCAGCTAGAGAGCTTGCTAATAGAGCTGATGTGATGATAATAATAGGTGGTAAAAATTCATCAAACACAAAGCAACTTTACTTGATATGCAAACAGTACTGCTTTGATAGTTACCATGTAGAAAATGAAACTGAACTGAAAAAAGAGTGGTTTGTTGGGAAAAAACTGTGCGGAATCTCAGCTGGAGCAAGTACGCCTGATTGGATTATTCAAAATGTTGTAGATGAGATAGAGAAATTTGAAGTTAAAGATTAAGTTACAAACCCCAACAAATAGTGCTAATTTTTTATATTTTTAAAGCAAATTTAAAGCTAAAATTAGTTAGAATGTACCACAATTTTATTTTATACAAAGGACACAAATGGCTGAGGTGAACACTGAAGTTCAAAACGGAAGCGAGTTTGAAGATTTAGATTTTGAGACTCTGCTTGAGGAATCATTTAAAGCAAAAGAAGACGATGTTACTACAACAGGTGTGGTAGTAGCCATCAAGGGCGATGAGGTTTTTATCGATGTTGATAGAAAAATCGAAGGCGTTTTACAAGCTAGCGAGGTAACCGATAAGGACGGCAATCTTACAGTTAAAGAGGGCGATACAATTGAGGTTATTATAACTGGTAACAGGGGTGGAAAACCCATTCTTTCATATAAACAAGCTCAAAGAAAGATTAAAGTTTTAGAATTTATAGAAAATTACGATGAAAACTCAGATACAACTGTTAATGTAAAGATAATATCTAAAAATAGAGGCGGATATATCTGTGTAGATGAAGATGGTGTAGAGTATTTTATGCCAAGATCTCAGAGTGCTTTGAGGGATTCAAATAACATTATCGGAAGATCATATAAGGCTAAAATTTTTAAAATTGACAAAGAGAATAACTCTATTTTAATATCAAGAAAGAAAATTCTTGATGATGAAAGAAAGATAAAAAAAGAGTTGGTTTCTAAACTAGCTCAAAGTAGCGATATCATTGAAGGTGTTGTTAAAAAAATTACAACTTATGGTATGTTTGTAGATGTTGGTGGAGTAGATGGACTAGTTCACTACAGTGAGATAAGCTACAAAGGACCAGTTAATCCAAGTACCATGTTTAAAGAAGGCGATAAGGTTCCTGTAAAAGTTATAAGTTACGATGATGAGAAAAGACATCTTTCTTTATCTATAAAAGCAGCTCTGCCAGATCCATGGAAAGAGATAGCAGAAAATGGCTTAGAAGTTGGTGATGTTATTGAGGTTACTATTAATAATATCGAGCCGTATGGAGCGTTTGTTGATCTTGGAAATGATATAGAGGGCTTTTTACATATAAGTGAAATTTCTTGGGATAAAAATATTAAAAATCCAAAAGATTATATAAGTGAAGGTGAGCAGATAGCTGTTGAAGTTATTGAAATCGATACTAAAGAAAGACGCCTTAGAGTAAGTCTTAAAAATCTAAAAGAGAAGCCATTTGATGAGTTTAAAAAAGAATTTAAAGTTGGAGATGTAGCCGAAGGTGAAGTCACAACACTTACAAATTTTGGTGCATTTATTAAAATAGGCTCAGTAGAAGGTCTACTTCATAACGAAGATGCATCTTGGGATAGAAATTCAAGATGTAAAGATATGTTTAAAGTAGGCGATAAGGTTGAGGTTAAGATAATTAGAATAGATCCAACTGAGGAAAAAATTTCACTAAGCAAAAAAGAGCTAGAAGATAGCCCAATAAGTCAATATACAAAAGAGCATAAAGTTGGTGATATTGTAACTGGTAAGGTTAGAGATATAAAAGACTTTGGTGTATTTGTTCAGCTTGAAGATAATGTAGATGCTCTTATTAGGAAAGAAGATCTTGGAAATACTAATATGGAAGATCTAAAAATTGGTGACACGATAGAAGCAGCGCTTGATTTTATTGACAATAGAAGAAACCGCATCAGATTAAGTATTCGCAGGTTATCAAGACAGAAGGAAAGAGCTGTGTTAAATGAGATAAATAGTGAAAATGATGATAAACTAACTCTTGGCGATATCATAAAAGAACAACTTTCAGATAATTAATTTAATCCCCCACTTTGGGGGAGCTACAAAATAAGGACACTAACTATGGGTAAAATTATAGTATGCGATGCAATCAATGAGGCAGGTTTTGATATTTTAAATTTAGAAAAAGATATAGAGGTAATAGACGCATCTAAGACTCCAAAAAGTGAGCTTTTATCTTTAATGGGTGATGCTGATGTTGCTATTACTAGAAGTCCAACTCCAGTAGATGAGAAATTTTTAAATGCTGCAAAAAAATTAAAAGCAGTAGTTAGAGCTGGTGTTGGGGTTGATAATGTTGATATGGATGCTTGTTCAAAACGCGGAATAATAGCAATGAATGTACCAACAGCTAACACTATAGCAGCAGTTGAACTTACAATGTGTCATCTTTTAAATGCTGCTAGAAAATTTGTCTTATCTTGTAATGACTTAAAAGAAAATAGAGTTTGGAATCGTGAAAAATGGTACGGAAGCGAACTTTATGAAAAAACACTTGGAATAATTGGCTTTGGAAATATTGGTTCAAGAGTTGGAGTTAGAGCAAAAGCTTTTGGTATGAGCGTTATAGCTTATGATCCATATATCGAGCCATCAAAAGCGACTGATTGTGGTGTAAAATACACTAAAAATTTAGATGATATCTTAGCATGTGATTTTATAACTATCCATACTCCAAAGACAAAAGAGACCATAGGTATGATTGGAGCTGATGAGATAGCTAAGATGAAAGATGGTGTTAGATTAGTAAACTGTGCAAGAGGTGGTTTAATAGATGAAAAAGCCTTAGAAGATGGCTTAAAAAGTGGAAAAGTAGCCTATGCGAGTATAGATGTTTTTATAAAAGAACCAGCTACAGACCACCCACTGCTTGATATTACAAATTTAAGTGCTACACCGCACCTTGGAGCAAATACAAATGAATCTCAAAGAAACATCGCAGTTCAAGCAGCAGAAGCAGCTATATCTGCATGTAGGGGAATTTACTATCCAAATGCACTAAATTTACCTATTAATACTGATAAAATTCCAGCTAATGTTAGAACATATCTTGAGATGACTTCAAAGTTAGCTCACCTTGCAACTCAGATGAATAATAACTCTGCCATAAAAGGTATAAGAGTAGAGGTTGATTCTAAGATGGAAGAGTATCTTGAACCACTTCTTACTTTTGCTTTAGTTGGGGCTTTAAAAGAACAGCTTGGAGATAGCATAAACTATGTAAATGCTAAATTTAAAGCTGAAGAAAGAGGCATAAAAACTGAAGCTGTTATAGTTCCTGGTGATTTTAAAAATTTATTCACAGTAAAAGTTATAACTGATGATGATATATCAAGTGTTAGTGGCGTAGTATATGGTGAAAGTGAAGGTAGAGTTGTAAATATTAACGGCTTTAAAACTGACTTTAAGCCAAAAGGCAAGATGATACTACTTAAAAACCGCGATATTCCTGGATTTATCCGTGATATTAGTGCTATTTTAGCTGATGAAGAGATAAATATAGCTGACTTTAGACTTGGTAGAGGAAATGATGGCACGGCTTTAGCAGTTGTACTTGTAGATGAACATATAAGCAAAGATATCCTAGATAGGCTTAACCGCGTTAAAGCTTGCATCTGGGCGAGGTATGCAGCCCTTTAAAATTATAGGCATAGACTTAGGGTCTAATACCCTAAGGGCTGCCTTAATGAACTCAAATTTCAAAACAGAAATCTCAAAAGAATTTATCGTAGGTAGTGCTAGAAATTTGCGTCCTGGCGGGAAGTTAGATGCTTTTGCTAAGGAGCGAATTTTAAATGCTTTAGATGAAATTTCTACTATATTTGATTTTAAATCCTACCCTTGCGTTGCAGTTGCAACGGAAGCTTTTCGTTTAGCTAGTGATAGTGCTGAGTTTTTTAGTGAAATTTTATCTAGATTTGGTATAAAATTTAGCATAATTAACGGCGAAGATGAGAGTAAATTTATAGAAATTGCAGTTAAAAAACGCCTTGAAATTTTAAAGCTAAATATCAAAAATCCACTCATAATTGACCTTGGTGGAGCATCTACAGAGATATCTTTTAATGGCATTTACAAAAGCTTTAAATTTGGTATTGTAAGGTTTTTTAACGAATTTAATGCCCAAAATTTACAAAGCAAAAATGCAGCGTTTATAACAAAATATGCAAAAGAATTTATTACTCATTTAAGCAGTGGTGGTATCATCTTGACTTCTGGAGTTCCAACGACTTTGGCTGCTTTGAAATTTGGTTTAGATTATCAAAACTATGATCCAAATTTGGTTAATGGCAAAATTATAAAATTTGATGAATTTGCTAAATTTAGAGATTTTCTAACAAATTTAAGCTCTTTAGAAGCTGAGAAAAAAGTTGGTAAAAACCGTCAAGAGCTTATAATTGCTGGTCTATTTTTGCTTGAAAATTTATTAGAAGGTAATGATAAGTTTATTGTGATTGATGATGGGCTAAGAGAAGGAATTATGATAAGTGAAATTTTAAGGAGATTAAATGATAACAAATAGCGTAAAAGATGATATTAAATCAGCAATGAAGTCAGGCGATACTTTTAAGCGAGATACTTTAAGGATGCTATCTTCAGCTTTTAAGCAAGTTGAAGTTGATAAAAGAGTTGAGATAGATGATAAAATAGCATGCGAAATAATCCAAAGCGAGATTAAAAAACGAAATGACTCAGCCACTCAGTATAAAGCTGCAAACAGAGATGAGTTGGCACAAAAAGAGCTAAAAGAGATAGAAATTCTAAGTTCATATCTACCAAAGCAGTTAAATGAATCAGAATTAGAAGCTGAAATTTCAGCTGTTATTAAAAGTTTAAATGCAAATTCTTTAAAAGATTTAGGCGAAGTGATTAAAGTTTCAAGAGAGAAAATTGGTGCAAAAAGCGATGGAAAAAGCATTAGTCAAATGGCTAAAAAGCTTTTATCTTAGGTGAAAAAATGAAGAGAATTTTAATACTTTTACTTCTTAGTTTATCACCACTTTTTTGCCTTAATTTAGATGAAAATTTAAGCGTTAAAAAACTTGATAATGGACTAACATATTATCTTTATGAAAATAGTGCATTAAAAGATAGCGTAAGTTTGATACTTCATATTAAAGCTGGATCAAGTGATGAAAAAGATAACGAAAGAGGTATTGCTCATTTTGTGGAGCATATGGCATTTAATGGCACAAAAGATTTTAGCAAAAACGAACTTATAAAAGCACTTGAGAGTCTTGGGGTAAAATTTGGACCAGATTTAAATGCTATGACGGGCTTTGATAAGACTATTTATAAGATTGATATTAAAAATGAAGGAGATAACCTTAATACCGCTTTAAAAGTGCTAGCAAATTTAGGTTTTAAGGTTAAATTTGAACCAAAGGACTTAGAAGCTGAAAAGGGTGTTATAGTAGCTGAAGATAAAAATCGCCAAAGTGGAATGCAGCGTGTTTTTGAACAAAGCTTACCTTACTATTATAAAGATAGTATCTATGAAAAGCGTCTGCCAATAGGCGATATGGATATCGTAAGATCAGCTACTTCAGAGCTTATGCGTGGTTTTTATGAGAGATATTATCAGCCAGATAATGCTAGTTTGATAGTGGTTGGTGATTTTAATAAAACTCAAATTTCAGATTTCATAAAAGTAAATTTTGGAGATATAAATGGTACTTCTGTTAAGAAAGATGATAAGCCTATCGGGTATTTTAATGAGATGGTTGTATTTAACGCTTTTGATAAAGATATAACAAATCAGAGTGTTAACTTTATGTTTGAAGGAAATTTCATACCAGAAAACTCATATGAAAATATTAAAGAGATGACCAAGGTTTATTATATTAGTACGCTTATTTCACTTATTAGTAACAAGCGTCAATCAAATGGCGATTCGCTAATAAAAAGTGCCTTTTATCCAATGGACCTTTATAATAAAAAATCTCTTAATACATTTAGCCTTTCAGTAGTTGATGGAAATTTCACAGCTTCGGTTGCTGAGTTTTCTACTATTTTAAAAGGCCTTAGAGAAAATGGTTTTAGCCAAAATCTTTTTGAAAATGCTAAAACAGACCTAAAAGCTCTAAATTTAACCTCTTTTAAAACAAGTTCATCAAGAAAAAACCAAAGCTATATAAATGAAATTTTAAACTATATAGATAGTAACACCACTTTTTTATCTCCAAAAGATAGCTATGAGATAAATGAGAAAATCTTAAATGAGCTAACGCTTGATGATATAAATGAGAAATTTTTAGACATTACTAAAAGCACTGGAGTTATAGTTAGTATCATCTCAAAAGATGAGCAAAATATCACAAAAGATGAAATTTTAGAAATTTATAAAAATGTAAAACCTTTAAATACTAGCGAAAAAGTTCTACCTAAAACTTTACTAGATGCAAATTTAAGCAAAGTTGATCCTATAAAAACTGAATTTGATGATAAGAATTTAATACACACTTATGAGTTTGAAAACGGTGCAAAAGTACACTTTAAAGAGATGGATACAGATAAAGAAACCGTTTATTTTAACGCATTTAAAAAGGGTGGTTATACAAATATTCCAAATATAAATGAGGCAATTTTTGCTGTAAATATCTCAAATGGAAGTGGTATTGGCGAATTTAACGACTATGAAGTTAGAACAATAACAGCTGGAGAGGTATTTAATTTTAGTAAATTTATAAATAGAGTTAGCCGTGGATATAGTGGAAGCTTTTTGGCTAAGGATATGGAGAGCTTTTTTAAGGCATTTTTTGTGGATTTTCACGCTCCAAAGATAGATGATAACTACTTTAAAAACTATATCACACTTAGCCTTGATACTTTAAAGAGAAATCTACTTCAGCCTGATTATAAATTTGCTTTAGAATTTAATGATTTTTATTACGCTGGAAATGAAAAGATGAAATTCGCAGATGAGAAATTTATAAACTCACTCGATAAAAACAGGCTTGAAATTTTGCTTAATGAGCTTTTTAGCAATGCTGGTGAGTATGAGTTTATCTTTGTTGGTGATATAAAAGCAGATAAATTTCTAGATATGGCTAGTAGATATATAGGAAATTTAAACGGTGATAAAAAACCTACTTCTATAAAAGATGATGGTATAAGAGAGATTGATGGGACTCATAAATTTGAGCGTAACTACTTAAGTGAAAATGTTTCAAAAAACACAATCATAGTAAAAAGCTATGATCTAAACTATACAGCTAAAAATGATATTGCACTTGAGCTTACCACAGCAGTTTTAAACACTCTTATGAGAGAGAAGATTCGCGAAGATGATGGAAAAGTTTATGGCATAAGTGCTTATCCAAGTCTAAGTGTTTTGCCTTATCAAAGAGCGATAACTTCAGTTTATTTTACAAGCGAAGTAAATCAAAAAGATGAAATTTATAGTGATGTAAAAGCTATAATGGAGAATTTAAAAGCTGGATATAAAGATGAAAAAGAGCTAAATAGTGCCAAAACAGTTAAAAAAGTAGAACTTGAAAAGAATTTTCAACAACCAGGTTTTTGGCTTATGAAAATGGTAAATTCGAAGCTTTTTGGCATAGAGTTTTTAAATTTTGACGAAAGTATAAAGCTTGTAGATAGCATAACTCTTGATGATATTAAAGAGATTTCAAATAAAGCTTTTGATTTTGAAAATGTAGTCATTAGTTCAAATATATATAAAGACTCAAATTTGACTAACTAAATTTATCTAAATTTAGGCTAAGTTTGGATATAATCAGCCTTTAAGAAACCAGTTTGGTTTATAAAATTTAAAGGCTTTTTATGAGTAAAAATCTAACTCTTTTTATCATTACAGGTGCAGTTTTAGGGGCTTTTGCAGCACTTTTAGTTAAGCTAGGAAATCCTGGCAATATGGGAATTTGTGCAGCTTGCTTTTTGCGTGATACAACTGGAGCACTTGGTTTTCACAATAATCAAGCTCTTCAATATGTTCGCCCAGAAATCATAGGTATTATTCTTGGTGGACTTTTAGCTTCTATAGTTTCTAAGGATTTTAAAGGCGTAAGCGGTTCATCACCATTTTCAAGATTTACACTTGGTGTTTTTGCTATGATTGGCTGCCTTGTGTTTTTAGGTTGTCCTTGGAGAGCGTTTTTAAGACTTGGTGGTGGCGATATGACGGCTATTTTTGGAGTTTTAGGTCTTGTAGCTGGAGTTTTTATAGGCAGAACTTTTAAGAAAAATGGCTATAAGTTAAATGAGACAAATAGCACTTCAGCAACCCTTGCAGCCCTTCCGATAATCTTAAGTGTTTTACTTTTAATAGCAGCTGTTGTAGGGCTTAAATTTGGCGAAAATGGTGCGATATTTAAGTCTGTAAAGGGTGTAGCAGCTCAACATGCAAGCGTTTTAGCCTCTTTAATTCTAGCGATTTGTGTTGGCTTTTTTGTTAAAAAATCTGGATTTTGCTCTGTCGGTGCTATATCTAGAGTGTTTGATAAGAAATTTGATATGATATGGGGCGTTATTGCGATAATTCTAGCAGCAACCATTTTAAATTTAGCTTTTGGAAACTATAAATTTGGTTTTGAAAATCAACCAATAGCGCATAATAATGTTATTTGGAATTTTTTAGGCATGACTTTGGCTGGGCTTTGCTTTTCTTTGAGTGAAGGTTGTCCTGGTAAGCACTTAGCACTAAGTGGTGGTGGAAATTTAAACTCAGTTATCTTTATCTTTGGAATGATGGCTGGAGCTGGAATTTCTCACAACTTTACTTTAGCTAGTTCTGGAGCAGGCATTACAAATTTTGCACCGTATGCTGTGATTTTTGGCTTTATCGTAGTTAGCTATATTGGATTTTCAAATATTAAAAAGTCTAACTTTTAAATAAACTTATATAAAACTCACGCTTTAAATTTAATAAAGCATGAGTTTTAAATACTATCTTTTATAAGCCCCAAATAGCGTTATAGCTGCTCCTATAAAAACTCCAGATATACTAAAGATTTTAACTCCACTTAAAGCACCAATTACACCAAAAATTCCACCAACTATCATGGCTGTAATGCCAAATTTCTCTATGACTTTACCATTTAAAATCATCGCTACAAAAACTGGAGCTACAACTCCACTTACATATATATCATTTGCCATAAGCAAAAATCCAAGTATACTTTTGCCCCAAAATGTTAGCACAACTCCAATAAATCCAAAGATAAGTGTAAAAATTCTAAAAGTTTTAAGTGAGCTACTTTTTAATATATCATTACAAAAAACACTGCTTGCTGTAATAAGACATGAATCGGCTGAAGAGATGATAGCTGATAGAAGTGCAACTAAAAGAAACAGTCCTAAAAATGGTGGAAGGATTGAGTAAATTCCAGTTGTAAGAGCAGTATCAGGTAAAATTTCACTATTTAAAAATGGCTTAGAAATCAAAGCTATTATTACTATTAAAACTGCACCAATAACTATCCCAGCCACCCCAAAAATAGCTCCAGCTTTAGCGTGACTCTCATCTTTGGCGCTTAAAATTCTACCAAAAAGCATAGGGCAAACTACATAGCTACCACCTAGGATTATCATAAAATAACTAAGTCTATCAAGGTTAAAGCTTTCATTTATAAGTTCAAATTTAATCCCTTCAAAACTAGCGCCTTTACTAAAAATAAGCCATAAAAATACCAAAATAAAAGCACTATAAATAACAAAAGTTTGAATTAAATCACTTCTTAAAACACTAGCTTGACCACCTAAAACCGTATATCCTACTATCATAAAAGCTGATATAAAAATAGAAATTTCAAAGCTAACTCCAGCCATAGTGCTAATTATCCGTCCACCTGCTGAAATTTGAGCTGCTAATATAGAAGCCCAAGCTATGGTAATGATTATAGCTGATAAGACTCTAGCTTTTTTGCCGATATAATACTCAAGCATTTGTGGCATGGTTAAAGCACCGCTTTGTGAGACTTTTTTAGCTAAAAAGATAGTTAGGATAATAAGCCCGCTTGCGCCACTTAGCAGCCACCAAACAGCAGGAAATCCAACTTCAAGTGATAAGCCAACCATTCCAATAGTTGCACTTCCGCCCACACAAGATGCTATTATTGAGCCACCTACTAAAAGATAGCTAGCATTTTTATTTGAGATGACATATGAGTTTAAAGAGCTTTTTTTAAACTGCCAAATTCCAATCCCAAATAAAAACGCTGTGTAAATTAATAAAACTATCATTTGTAAGACCTAGTTTTTATAGACTCATATATGGCATCACATAGCTTTTTTAATTCATCTTTTGTTACATTAAATTGTGGCATGGTGTAGATATTTTTACCAAAAGGCCTTATCCATACTCCATTTTCTACAAAAAATTCTTGAATTTTTTCTACATTTACTTCGCTATCTATCTCAACAACACCTATTGCGCCAAATACCCTAACATCTACTACTTCAGGAAGTTTTTTGCACTTTTCTAGCTCAAATTTAAGCTCTTTTTCAATATCCTTAACTCTATTTTTAAAATTTATACTTTGCAAATACTCTATACTTGCAAGTGCTACACTACAAGCTAAAGGGTTTGCCATAAATGTTGGTCCGTGCATAAAAACTCTTTTGTTTTGACAGATCGTATCTGCTACATCTTTGGTGCAAATAGTTGCTGCAAAGCTCATATATCCTGCGGTTAAGGCTTTTCCAATGCACATAATATCTGGAGTTACGCCTGCTACACTACTAGCAAAATACTCACCAAGTCTGCCAAATCCAGTTGCAACTTCATCAAAAATTAAAAGCGCACCTATCTCATCGCACTTTTTACGAAGAAATTTAAGATAATTTTCATGGTAAAACCACATTCCACCAGCACCTTGAACGAGTGGTTCAACGATGATGGCAGCTATTTTATCAGAGTTTTTAGAAATTATCTCTTCGTAAGGTTTTAATGTTTTTTCATCAAAAATTTCACCAAATTTACACTTTGGTTTTGGAGCAAATATCTGTTTAGATAAAATTCCACCAAACATAGAGTGCATGCCAGTGGTAGGATCGCACACGCCCATAGCACCAAAAGTATCGCCATGATATCCACCAAGGATAGTTAGAATTTTGTTTTTATTAGGATCTTTGTTTTGCTGATACTGAATCGCCATTTTAAGAGCCACTTCAACACTAACTGAACCACTATCACAGTAGAAAATTTTATCCATTCCTTTTGGTAAAATTTCAAGCAGTTTTTTGCCTAAATTTATAGCTGGAGCGTGAGTAAAACCGCCAAACATTATGTGAGAAAGCGAGTTGATTTGCTTTATGATAGAACTATTTATGCTAGGAATATTGTATCCACCATACGCACACCACCAAGAACACATTCCATCAAGCAAAGTTTTACCTTCAACTTCTATGTAGCTACCATTTGCACTTTTTACGCCGTAACTTTTAAGGGGCGATATGCTAGAAGTGTAGGGGTGAAAAAGGTGGTTTTTATCAAATTCAAGGTCTATTTTTTGCGTATTAGGCTTAAAATTTTTAACAAAATTTAGAAGTTTTTTAGAAGCACTATCAATACTTTCGCCGCTATTTATAACAACTATTTCACCTTTAAAATTTAGACGCAAATACTCTATGTTTGATCTAGAAATTTCACTTTTTTCATCGCTAAGATTTAAAACTAGAAGCGGGGTTTTAATACCATAATTTTTTAAAGTTTTGAGTGATAAAATTGTGTGATTGATGGCACCAAGCTTGTTTGAAGCTACTAAAACAGTTGGTAAATCTAGCCTTTTGATAAGATCAATCATGGTTTGATTATCATTTAACGGAACAAAAAGCCCACCCGCTCCTTCAACTAAAACTTCTTTGTGATTACTCAAAAATTCATTGCAGTAGTTAACGCACTTTTCTAACTCTATTTCTACTCCATCAGCTTTTGCTGCAAGGTGCGGGGAAGTGGCTAAATTTAGAGCGTAAAGTGGAGAAAAATTGTTGTTAGGATTTACGCTTTTATAGACTTTGGTATCTAAAGCATCGCTATTTTCGCATCCGCTTTGGACAGGCTTTATTGCTACAGCATCTTTACCTAAGTCAAGATAAGCTTTTAAAAGTGAAGCTGTTATAAATGTTTTACCAACATCAGTATCGGTTCCGGTTATAAATAAACTCATTTTAAATGCTCCTAATGATTGTAATTTTATTTTGAAATTTTAGTATATCATATGGTAGATTTGCTCATAAGCTCTAATTTAAGAGCTTATGAGTTATCATGTTAATTTTAACAAGAGTAGCATGTTTTAAATTCAAAAGCTGTAGGTCTTGACTCATAAGGCCAAACTTGAGTTTTGAATTTAAAGATCTGATAAGCTTGAACAAACTCATCACTCATTACAGGTTTTAAGTAAGCATTGTCTCTAATAAGAGCTTCAAGCGAGCCACGAAGTGTGTGTGGGAGTTGCTCGATGCCTTTTTGTCTTATCTCATCAAGAGTTAGTTCAAAAAGATCTATATCCATAGGGCCAACTGGCTCGATTTTGTTTTTTATGCCATCTATTCCAGCCATAAGTAGTCCAGCAAAAGCTAAGTAAGGACAAGATGTTGAGTCAGGGAAACGAATCTCAACTCTAGTTGATTTCTCGCCTGCACCATAAGGAATTCTAATGCTTGCAGAGCGGTTTTGACTAGAATATGTAAGTATAGAAGGTGCTTCAAAGCCAGGTATTAAGCGTTTAAAGCTATTTGTGCTTGCATTTGTTAAAGCTGTTAGACTTCTAGCATGTCTTAAAACACCGCCGATATAGTGTCTTGCCATATCGCTTAGGTTTGCGTAATTGCCTTTTTGATAAAATAAATTTACACCATCTTTCCAGATACTTTGATGTACATGCATACCGCTTCCATTATCACCATATAGTGGTTTTGGCATAAAGGTTGCAGTTTTGCCATTTAAATGAGCTACCATTTTTACAACATATTTATACTTTTGGACATTATCAGCAGCTTCAACTAGTGTGCCAAATTTAACGCCTATTTCGCCTTGAGCTTGACCTGCTTCATGGTGGTTGATAAATGTTTCAAGACCAATTTGTTCTAAAACTTGCACCATCTCAGCTCTTAAATCAACCATTGTATCAACTGGCTGAACTGGAGCGTAAGCACCTTTTGGACCTGCGTGGTGACCTGTATTGTACCCATCAATATACTCTTTATCACTATTCCAAGAGCCTTCCTCACTATCTACTTGATACATCGCGTAGTTTGGATTATCATTAAACTTTACATTATCAAAGATAAAAAACTCATTTTCAGGACCAAAATAACAAGTATCACCCAAACCGCTTTCTTTTAAAAACTCCTCAGCTTTTTTAGCGATTGAGCGAGGACATTTTTCATACATTTGCTCTTTGTAAATATCATAAATATCACAAATTACAACAGCAGTAACATCAGCAGTAAAAGGATCTAAAAAAGTAGTTGTTATATCAGGAATGAAAATCATATCTGATTTATGTATCGGTTGCCACGCTGGAATGCTACTTCCATCAAAAGGAATGCCTTTATGAAAATCATCAGCAAGGCGTTTGTAGTTATAGCTCATATGGTGCCAAGTACCAGCCATATCAGTAAAGCGAAAGTCTATAAATTCTACTTCATTTTCAGTACAAAATTTATGAAACTCATCTATATTTTTTACAAATTTACCCATTATATCTCCTTAGGTTTAAAAGCCTTTATTTTAGCATTAAAGAGATAAAATTTGGGTAAAATTTAGCTAAAATATATATTTTTTTACAAACTTTAAAATATCAGTATCGCTAGTTTTTATATCAATAACCTCTACACCATCTAAATCTACATCTTTTGGATTATCAGATATTACTACAACTTTAGCTATTGGGTTTGTGTTTTTAATAACCTTTTTAAATATTTTTGCTTGAGTTAGACCTGTTATTATTACTCTATATAGATTGTTTTGTAAAAGATTTTCTATCTCTAAAGAGTTTTGAGCAGTGTCTATTTTTTGTGATACATTTTGTAAGGTATCTTTGTAAAAGTTGTTTTCAACGCCACTATCTTTGCATATTAAAATATCTTTGTAATTTACAAATTCTCCATTGATAAGTGAGTTTTTATTTACCATTTTTCTGAATTTAACAGGCTCTTTTTTTACTATATTTTTAAGCACTTTTGTTGGTTCTTTGAAGGTTTTTAGTAGAGTTTTAGGGACTTGTTTAATTATAGTTTTTGTTTTTTGTTTTTTACCTTTTAGCTCTTTTGGTAAAAAGATTTTTAACATTTGATATATTGTTGTTTTCTTGACTGGTTTTGTGCAGTATTCATCTAAACCTTGCGACATAAAGCGTTCTCTATCTCCTTTTAGGGCATTTGCAGTAACTGCAATTATTGGTATAGCTTTTAGTTTATTTTGTCTTTCATAGGCTTTTATCTGTCTAGTTGCTTCAATTCCATCCATAACAGGCATTGCTATATCCATAAATATAAGATCAAAATTTTTCTCTCTTCTTTGCTGTATGGCTAATTCTCCATTTTCTACAATAGTTAGTTCAATTCCAGGGTCTGTTAGAATATGCTTCATAAGTTTTTGATTTATTGGATTGTCTTCTACCACCATAATTTTTACATTGTTAAAAACAATATTTTCTTCTTCATTAGGATTTGTTGGTATGATTTCTGTAACTTCTTCTTCAACATACTCAGTAACTCTTCTCATAACCTCTTTATACTCTGTTGTATATATTTTTGTTAGCTCTTTTGTCTCAGTGCTAATTTCTACTTCAACTAAATCATCTTTTGGTTTTTGAAAATTGCTTAAGTTTTGATCTGATTTTGTATCTTCTTTAGGAGGAATTTTTTTCTGTTCATCTGAAAAATTTATATTTGGTTCGTCATTAAGGCTGATTATTGTATCTCCATCCATTTTTAAAACAACATCTTCTATGTCTAATTTGTTATTTTTTAAATTTTGGATCTCAAATATATGGCTACTTTTGGTGCTAGGTTTTTTAATACCATCTTCTTTGGTTATTTTTTCTGTAGTTGGAATTTCTACTTCTTTTTTAATTTCTTTGGTTTTTTTTGGAAGATTATTTATTTTCTTCTTTTTTAGTTCTGATATATCTCTTAGTTTTATATCTTTTTTAAGTTTTACCAAAGCCTCTAAAACATCCAAAAAATCCTTATCAACATTATCTAAAAGTAAAGTCATTTTTTTTCCTTGCTAAAGATATACTTTGTGATTTTATCTAAAGTAAACTTTAAATAAATTTAATCTTTATATTACACTTTTTAATACCTTCATTAATGTATCAATTTCTATGCTTAAGAAGTCCAGAATTGCCGAACTTTTACTAGGTTTGTCTTGATTTGTATCTACCCAATAATAATCCCCTGTAAAATTTATCTTATATCCTAAATTTTTAAAAATTTCTCTTATCTTATCATCTGATTTTTTAAAATTGATTAGTATAGCCGATCCGCTATTGATATTTCTTATGCTAAATTTATCTTCAAATTTTGTTAATTTTATTAAAAGTTCAGCTTTTTTAGTTTTGTATAGTTTTTTTAGGCGGTTAAGATATCTCTCAAAATAGCCATCATCTATAAATTTAGCTAAGGTAAGTTGTTCAAAAATCGGCACAGTTGATGAGTAAAAACTAAGTCTTTTTTCAAATTCACTCATTAAATTTTCTGGTAAAACCATATAGCTAATTCTTAAGGTTGGAAGTAGAGTTTTAGAAAATGTACTCATATATATAACTCCATTGGGTGCTAGGTTTTTAAGGGGTGAAATTGCTCGTCCGCTTAAATTTATCTCGCCTAAAAAGTTATCTTCTATGATAAATTTGTTCTCTTTATTAGCCCAATTTACAAGTTTTAGGCGAGTTTTTATACTTAAAGTTTTACCAGTTGGAAAGTGGTTTGTTGGCGAAATGTGAAGATAGCTAACTTGCTTTAAATTTGACTCGTCTAATGTGTTAAGACTTAAACATTTAGCACCAAGACTTTCATAAATTTGCCTGATTTTAAGGTGATTTGGATCTTCTGTAGCGTAAATTTTATCAGTTCCTAAAAGTTGAGCGATAAGCGTATATAAATATTCCGTTCCAGCACCAACTATAACTAAATCTGGCTTAGTTTTTAGCCCAAGATAAGCATTTAGGTGTTTACAAATAGCAGCTCTTAGCTCAAAAGAACCCTTATATGGCACGCTTTGTAAAAATCTTAAACTGTTTTCACGCATGAGTTTTCGCCAAGTTGAAAATGGAAAATTTAAAAACTCTAAATTTGGTGAGCTTAAATTTATAAGCTCTTTTTGTCTGTTTTTTAATTTTAATGGCTTTTGAGATTTTTGATTTTCTAAAACTAAAACTCCACTACTTACAAAGTAGCCTTTTTTAGGAACTGAATATATAAAACCTTGAGCTAAAAGCTCACTATAAGCACTCATAACAGTTGTAACACTTATGTTTAAGTGATTTGCTAAAGCTCTTTTGGATGGGAGTTTTCCTGAAATTTTACCACTTAAAATATCATCTTTTAAGCACTCAAAAAGCTCTTCATAAAGAGCTAAATTTTTGTTTCCTAACTCATAAGTTATCACTATCTGGTATCCTTAAATTTTCTAAAAATGGGTATTTACATGGTACCAGATTTTATGTAAGATAGCCCTTAAATTTTTAAGGAGATTAAATGGTAGAATTTATAAAAAGAGCAAACGAAGCTACAAAAAGCTTTATGGGTGGGGTTATAATGGATGTTGTAACACCTGATCAAGCAAAAATTGCTGAAGATAGCGGTGCTGTTGCTGTTATGGCACTAGAGCGAGTTCCAGCTGATATAAGAGCTGCTGGTGGGGTTTCAAGGATGAGTGATCCAAAGATGATAAAAAGCATAATAGACGCTGTAAAAATCCCAGTTATGGCAAAGTGTAGAATCGGTCACATCGTAGAAGCTAGAGTTTTAGAAAGCATTGGCATTGATTTTATCGATGAGAGCGAGGTTTTAAGCCCAGCTGATAATGTATATCATGTAAATAAAAGAGAATTTAAAACGCCTTTTGTTTGTGGTGCTAGAAATTTAGGTGAAGCACTTAGGAGAATTAGCGAAGGTGCGATGATGATAAGAACAAAAGGCGAGGCTGGAACTGGCGATGTAGTCCAAGCTGTAACTCACCTAAGAGCCATAATGAGCGATATTAGACGCATTTCAAATTTAAATTTAGACGAGCTTTTTAATGAAGCTAAAAATTTAGGCGTAAGCTACGAACTACTTTTATATGTGCATAAAAACGCCTCTTTACCAGTAGCAAATTTTAGCGCTGGAGGAGTTGCCACGCCAGCAGATGCTGCTTTAATGAGAGTTTTAGGAGCCCAGGGCGTTTTTGTTGGAAGTGGAATTTTCAAATCAGGAAATCCGCAAAAAAGAGCAAAAGCTATCGTAAAAGCTACTCAAAACTACGATAATCCTGATATTATTGCTGAAGTTAGCGAGGATTTAGGTGAAGCGATGGTTGGCATAAATGAAGATGAGATAAAAACGATAATGGCAAATAGAGGAAATTGATAATTTAGATATAACTTAAAATTTGCTATTTGTTTTGGTAAAACTTCTACTTTTAAAGATATTTTGGTTTTATAGTAAATTTTATCTTAAAACTTTTTTGATATAATCCGTCCATTTGAAATTTAAGGATTACTTTGAAAAAACCAGAATTATTAGCCCCAGCAGGAAATTTAACTAAGCTTAAAATCGCTCTTGCTTACGGGGCAGACGCTGTTTATGCAAGTGTTGGAAGTTTTTCTTTAAGGCAGCGCTCAGCTAGGGAATTTACGATTGAAACTTTTACTGAGGGCATAAAACTTGCTCATAAAAAGGGTGCTAAATTTTACGCTACAGTAAATGGTTTTCCAGTAAATGTCCAGATAGAAAACATTAAAAAACATCTTAAAATGCTCGGTGATTTGGGAGTTGATGGCATTATAATCGCAACTCCTGGAGTTATAAATTTAGCAAAAGAATTTGCACCAAATGCCCAAATTCATCTCTCAACTCAAGCAAATGTAATGAACTATCTTGATGCAAATATCTATCATCAAATGGGCGCAAGTAGAATAGTAGCAGCAAGAGAGATGAATCTAAAAGATGCTGTTAAGATAAAAGAGATGGTGCCAAATTTAGAGATTGAAATTTTTATACATGGTTCTATGTGTTTTGCTTATAGTGGGCGTTGTTTGATATCAGCTGTTCAAAGTGGGAGATTTTCAAATCGTGGGGCGTGCGCTAATGATTGTCGTTTCAACTACGAACTTTACGCTAAAAACGAAGAAAAAGGCACGCTTTTTAGAATAGAAGAAGATAGCTCTGGAACCTACATTATGAACTCAAAAGATCTAAATTTAAGCTCGTATGTAGAACAAATCATAAAAACTAACGCCATTGATAGCTTTAAAATAGAAGGTCGAACAAAAAGTGAGTACTATGTAGCTTGTACGACAAATGCGTATAGAATGGCAATTGATGATGCAATGGCTGGCAAATTTGATGCTAGTATTTATGAAAAAGAGTTAGCAACTTTAAACAACCGTGGCTTTACTGATGGATATTTGGTAAGTCGTCCATTTGAGAAAAATAGCACTCAAAATTTAGATGAGGTTTTAGAACAAGGCACTCACAAAACTCACGCTATAACTGAAGATGGACTTAGTTTTAAGAGCAAAGGCATGCTTAAAAAAGGTGTATCTTATGAGATTTTTGCACCACAAAATGCTGAAATTTTGGAAGTAGATAATGAAATAGGGCGAATTTATAAACAAAACAGCAAATTTTGGCTAGAATTTAAGAGTTTAAAAAATGAAAATGCTAAGGAATTTGATGAAGTTCATAGCGGGAATTTAAATGCTATTTTATCTCCTGCTAAGCTTCCAGAATTTAGCTTTTTAAGAAAGGAAAACTAGATGTTTGTATCTATTATAATGGGAAGTAAAAGCGATATTGATATCGTAAATGAAGCAGTTAAGGTGCTTGAGAATTTTGGAGTAAAGCACGAAGTTATAGTTAGTTCAGCTCATAGAAGTGGCGAAAGAACAGCAAAATATGTAAAAGAATCAGAAGCAAAAGGAGCTGGAGTATTTATTTGTGTAGCGGGTATGGCAGCGCATTTAGCAGGTGTTGTGGCAAGTTTAACCACTAAACCAGTTCTTGGTGTTCCTGCAACAGGTGGGGCATTAAATGGGCTTGATGCTTTGTATTCAACTGTTCAGATGCCAGGTGGGATTCCAGTTGGAACATTTGCTATTGGCAAAGCTGGAGCGAAAAATGCAGCTTATCAAGCAGTTCAAATTCTAGCTCTTAACTCAAATGAGCTTACTTTAAAGCTTAAAAGTGATCGTGAAAATATGGCTAAAAAAGTAGCTGAAGATTCAGCTAGTGTTGAAATTTTACTTCCAAAAGAGTAGTTATGGCAAAAACTTTTTCAGAGATTATTTTAACACTTCAAAACTATTGGGCAGCTCAAGGTTGCGTTATTATCCAGCCTTATGATATGCCCTCAGGTGCTGGTACTTATCATCCTGCTACTTTTCTAAGAAGTCTTGGAAAAAAGCCGTGGAAAGCAGCTTATGTAGCTCCGAGCCGCCGCCCAACAGATGGCAGATATGGTGAAAATCCAAACCGTTTAGGAGCTTACTATCAGTTTCAAGTTTTACTTAAGCCAAGTCCTGATAACATTCAAGAGCTATATTTAAAGAGCCTAGAAGCTTTAGGGCTTGATCTAAAAGCTCACGATATTCGTTTTGTAGAAGATAACTGGGAAAGCCCAACTTTAGGAGCGTGGGGGCTAGGATGGGAAGTTTGGCTTGATGGTATGGAAGTAACTCAGTTTACATATTTTCAACAAGTTGGTGGCATAACTTGTAATCCTGTAAGTGGCGAGATAACTTATGGTTTAGAACGCCTTGCTATGTATTTACAAGATAAAGAAAATGTTTATGATCTGATTTGGACTAGTTATGGCGATGAAGTTGTAACTTATGGTGATGTTTATAAAAAAAGAGAGTTTGAAAATTCTAAATATAGCTTTGAAGTAGCAAATAGCGATATGCTTTTTGAAAATTTCGAGAGTTATTTTAAAGAGTGTAAAAGCATCTTAGAGGCAAATTTAGCTCTTCCTGCGTATGATTACTGTATGCTTGCAGCTCACACATTTAACGAACTTGATGCAAGAGGAGCTATAAGCGTTACTCAAAGACAAGAGTATATTTTAAGAATTAGAGAACTTGCTAAGGGGTGTGCTATGGTTTATGCTGGAGAAGATAGAGCGTGAAAGTAGCTGAAATTTATAAAATTTTAGATCAAATTGCACCTTTTGAAGCTGGGGAAAGCTGGGATAACTCAGGACTTTTAGTTGGTTCGATGAGTGATGAGTTTGATAAAATTTATGCTAGTTTGGATATTGATTCAAATTTAGTTAATAACTTAGAGCCAAATTCACTTTTAATAACTCATCATCCTTTGATTTTTAGTGGGCTTAAAAAACTTGATTTTAGTAGATATCCAGCAAATTTGATTAAGGTTTTAATCAAAAAAGATATAAAACTTATCTCAATGCATACAAATTTTGATAAATTTGTACTAAATAAATTTGTGATGAGTGAAATTTTAGGGCTTGAGAGTTTTAAAAGCGTTGATTTTTTAGAGTATGCTAAATTTGATGGAAAATTTAGCGATTTTTGTGATTTTTTAAAAGATAAGCTATGTTTAGATAGTCTTAAAGTTGTTAAAGCAAAAGATGAAATTTCAACATTTTCACTATGTACAGGAAGCGGTATGAGTATGGTTGATATGGTAGAAGCTGATGCTTTTATCACAGGCGATATTAAGTATCATGATGCATTAACGGCAAAAGAAAACGGGCTAAATTTGGTTGATATTACGCATTTTGAAAGTGAGAAATATTTTAGCAAAGCACTTGTAAAAAATTTGCAAAAATTTAGCATTAGTGCTATAATCACAAATTCAACTAACCCATTTAGCAAAATTTGAAGGAAAATTTTATGAACAAAGACCTACAAGATTTAGTAGAACTAAGTAAATTTGATGCTAGTATTGATGCTTTTTTACCAAAACTTGAAGCACTTAATGAAAAACTAAACTCAAAAGCTGATGAAATTTCAGCAACAAATGAGCAAATCGATGCAATACAAGCTGATATAGAAGATATTGCAACTCAAATCAAAGCTACAAATGCTCATATAGCTGAATTTTCAGCTAAGATCAAAGATGTTAGTAAAAAATCATCTTCTATAAAAACAGAAAGAGAGATGAAGTCTTTAAATTTAGAAGAAGATTTAGCAAAAGAGCAACTTAGTGTAGCAAATGATGATATTGTAAAATATGAAAAACTCATTGATACAAAAAATGGCATAAAAAAAGATCTAGAAGATAAAAAAAGTTCTTTAGAATATGAACTTACTGCTTTAGAGGATAGTGTTGGAAGCCAAAAAGAGAAGATAGAAAAAGATAGAGCTACACTTTATACAAAAAAAGATAAGCTTTTAAACAGTATGGATAGTAAAATAATCTCATTTTATGAAAAAATTCGTAAATGGGCTGGAAATTCAGCAGTTGTTAAAGTTAGAAAACAGGCTTGTTATGGTTGTTTTATGAAGATAAATGATAAAACCTACTCTTCTGTTATAAAGGGTGATGATATAGTAACTTGTCCACATTGTGGTAGAATTTTATACAAAGATAGTGAGTGATTTACACACTTTTTAGTTTTTTAGTTTGGCTTTTAGCTCTACCTTTTGTGGCTTTTTTAAGCTTAAAGGATAAATACAAAAAGAGCTTACCAGCTAGATTTTTTTTATACAATAATCCCCCTTGTAAAAAGGCAGATATACATTTCCATGCTTGTAGTTTTGGGGAAGTTTCTGCCTTAGAGAGTTTAGCTTCAAATTTCAATGACTTTAGTTTTACCACCATAACGGCAACAGGTTTTCAAAAGGCAAAAACTTTTACTGAAAATTCTCGTTTTTTACCTTTTGAAAACTTTGTTCCTTTTTGGCTTGTAAAGTCAAATGTTGTTGTGATTTTTGAAGCAGAACTTTGGCTAAATTTAGTAAGAACTGCTAAAAAAAATGGCTCATTTGTGGTTTTGCTAAATGCTAGAATAAGCGATAAAAGCTATAAAAATTATAAAAAATTTAGATTTTACTATAAGATGATTTTTAAAAATATCGATCTTGTTTTAGCTCAAAGTGAAGTTGATATGCAAAGACTAAAAGAGCTTGGTGCTAAAAATATAAAAGTTGTTGGAAATATAAAAAGTGCAAATTTCAAACGCCTAACAAAAAGTTATTCTAAATTTAATCAAAAATTTGTAGTCATCGCTTCAACTCATGAGGGTGAAGAAGAGATAATTTTAAATGCTATAAAACCAACTTCAAATACTAAGTATATGATAGCTCCAAGGCATCCTGAGAGGTTTACTAGAGCTGGTGAGATATGTGCTAAATTTGCTAAGGTTAACTCTTTGAGTTTTGAGAAATTTAGCTGGAATTTGGGTTTGAAATCAGATATAATCTTGCTTGATACTTTAAATGAACTAGTAAATTTCTATGCCATAGCAGATGTTGTGATACTTGCAGGAAGCTTTATCAAAGGCATCGGCGGACATAATCCAATTGAAGTTGCCCAGTTTAAAACTCCTTTGATTAATGGAAAATTCTACCATAATCAAAATGCTCTTTTTGAGTTGGTTGATGGAGTAAAATTTAGCGATTTAAGTGATATAAATGAGCTTTTAAATTCTAATTTAAGCCCAACAAAGATAAAAAAAAGTTGCGATTTAGACGCTATAGTAGATCTATTAAAGGATAAAATTGAAGAAAGAAAAAGCTTATAAACTCCTTGCTATTCAGGAGAAAATTTCAAATAATGCCGCAAAAGAGCTCATTGACTCAGGACTGGTTTATGCTCATGGCAAAAAGCTTAGTATTGCGCGTGGCGAGATAGATGCTAATACTATTTTTAAGGTTTTAAAGATTCCTAAACCAAAGATTATTTTTGAAGATGATAAAATTTTAGCTATCAATAAACCACCATTTTTAGTAAGCGATAAAGTAGCTGAAATTTATAAAGCTACTCTTTTAAACCGCTTAGACAGGGAAACAAGTGGAGTTTTGCTTATGAGTAAGGATGAGGAATTTAGAACAAAAGCTATACAAGAATTTATAAATTTAAAGGTTAAAAAAATCTATTTTGCTATGGTTAAAGGCGTTGTTAGCGAAGAATTAGTAATTGATAGCCCAATTCTTACTATAAAATCAAAAGGCTTAGCATTTTCAAAAATTTCACCAAATGGAAAAAGTGCGATAACTAGAGTTTATCCATTTATGGTAAGTGGTAAAAAAAGTATAGTTAGAGTTGAGATTGACACAGGAAGAACTCACCAAATAAGAGTTCATTTAGCCAGTCAAAACTTACCTATAATAGGCGATGAAAAATATGCTAAAAATTCGGCAAAAAGGATGTATCTTCACTCATATAAAACAGAAATTTTAGGCTATAAATTTATAGCTCCACTTGACGATAGTTTTAGTGAATTTGGTTTTGAAATTCCAAAGAATTTAGTTTTTTAATGAAATTTAAAGATTATTATTGTAAAATAACAGCTTTGATTATACTTGAAAGGAAGTTTTGTGTTTGAACAAATTGGCGAATCATTTAGATCTGCAGTAAACAAACTTAGAATTGTTGATGATGAAAAAGCTCTCAAAAATGCCCTTGATACGCTTAGAAAAGCTCTTCTTAGAGCTGATGTTCATCACAAAGTTACTAAAGATTTAGTCTCTAAAATAGAAGCTAGTGTTAAGGAAAATGGTATCGGTCAAAAGCAGTTTTTAGATGCTATAAAAAACAGTCTTGAAGAGATCCTAACAGCTCCTGGAAATCAGGGTTTTGTTTATGCTAATAAGCCACCAACAGTAGTGCTTATGGCAGGACTTCAAGGAAGTGGTAAGACAACTACAACAGTTAAACTTGCTAACAATATCAAGCAGAAAAAAAGAAAAGTTTTAATAGCAGCTTGTGACCTTCAAAGATTAGCCGCTGTTGAACAGCTTAAGCAACTTTGCGAGACAAATGAGATTGATCTTTTTTATATAGATGGTGAGACAAATCCACTAAATGTAGCAAAAGGTGCGCTTGAAAAAGCTAAAAAAGAGCTTTATGATGTGCTTTTTGTTGATACAGCAGGTCGTCTTGCTATAGATGAAGAGCTTATGAATGAGATTAAAGAGATAAAAAAAGCTCTTGATCCTGATGAAATTTTCTATGTCGCTGATGCAATGAGTGGACAAGATGGCGTAAGAAGTGCTGATACATTTAACCAAAATTTAGGAATTACTGGAGTAGTTCTAAGCAAATTTGACGCTGATGCAAAAGGCGGAGTAGCTATTGGTATAGCTCACCAAATAGGAATTCCATTAAGATTTATAGGTGTTGGTGAAAAAGTAGCTGATATAGAAGGTTTTATACCAGATAGAATTGTCGGACGTATAATGGGCGAGGGTGACCTTGCTACTTTAGTAGAAAAAACAGCGGCTGTTTTTGATGAACAAGATATTAAAAAGATAAATAAAAAGATAAAAAAGGGTGAGTTTACATTTAATGACTTTTTAGAACAACTTGAGAGTGTAAAAAAGCTTGGAAATATGAAAAATTTAATCGGTATGCTTCCAGGAATGGGAAATATCGCAAATCAGATTAAAGATATTGACCTTGAAAACTCAAAAGAGATAGTTCATATAAAAGCTATGATTAGCTCTATGACGCCAAAAGAAAGAGAAAATCCTAATCTTTTAAATAACTCAAGAAAACGCCGTATAGCGTCTGGTTCAGGACTTTCTCAGATGGAAGTAAACCGCTTTTTAAAGCAGTTTAGCAACGCTTCTAAGATAGCTAAAAAGATGTCATCAAAAGGCGCTATGAAAAATATGATGCAAGGCTTTCCTAGATAACTAGGGGGCTTTCTTATGGATAAATCTTATCTATAATAAAGCTTTTAAAATTTAAGGAGAAAAAATGGCAACAGTTGTAAGACTAACAAGAGTAGGTCGTAAGAAAAAACCTTTCTATAGAATAGTAGTTACAGATAGTAGAAAAAGAAGAGATGGCGGATATATAGAAAGCATTGGTTATTATAACCCAATGGTTGATCCAGAAGTAGTTAAATTTGACGAAGAAAGACTTAACTATTGGAAAAGCGTTGGAGCAAAACTAAGCGATAGAGTAGCAAGAATCACAAAATAATGGTTGAAAATTTTATAAAAGAGTATGCAAAGCTCATAGCAGATTATCCTGATAAGATAACTACCCAAAGAGTAAGTGGTTTAGAAGAAGGGGTTGATGAGCTTATTATATTTGCTGATAAAAGTGATACAGGCAAACTAATCGGTAGAGATGGAAAGATGATTAACTCCATTAAAACCGTTATAAATGGCTATAAAGCAAAAGATGGCATCTCATATAAAGTCACAGTAAAAGCTATAGAAGAGTAGTGTGTGCTTGAAGTAGCAAAGATAGGTAAGACTGTCGGGCTTAAGGGTGTTCTTAAGCTCCATAATAGAAGTGACTTTCCAGCTCAATTTAAAAAAGGGGCTAAATTTCATCTAAAAAATGGTGAAATTCTAGAAATTCTAAATTTTAACTCACAAAATTCACAAGTTATATTTAAGGGATATGAAGATATAAATTTAGCTAAAGATTTAGTAAATTTAACGATTTATTCTACTATTGAAGAGACCAGAAAGAGTTGTAAGCTAAAAAAAGATGAGTTTTTTTATTTTGATATCATCGGGCTTAAGGTTGTAGAAAATGGTGAAATTTTAGGCGTTGTTGATAGTATTAGTGAAGTTGGAAGTGGGTTTTTATTTCAGATAAAGACAAGCGAGCATTTAAAAGAGCTTGCCCCAGTTTTTTTTATTCCATATATCGATGAGTATGTAAGCGAAATTTCTTTAGAAAATAAAGAGATTTTAACAAAAGGTGCTAAACTAATTCTTGAAAACTCATGAAATTTAACTTTATAACTCTTTTTCCAAATCTAATCAAGCCTTATTTTAGTGATAGCATTCTAAAAAGGGCGGTTGAAACTAATCTTCTAGAGCTAAATTTTATAAATCCAAGAGATTTTACTAAAGACAGACATAAAAAAGTTGATGATTATATGATAGGTGGTGGAGCTGGGCTTCTTATACAGGTAGAACCACTAGAATTAGCACTTAGAAGTATAAGTGAAAAAACTAGAGTGATATATTTAACGCCAAATGGTAAGCTTTTTAAACAAAATGATGCTAAAAGATTAGCAAAATTTGATAGTATAACTTTAGTTTGTGGTAGATATGAAGGCATTGATGAGAGATTTATAGAGCGAAATGTAAATGAGTGTTTTTGTATCGGAGATTTTATATTAACAGGTGGCGAACTTGGAGCTTTATGCGTGGCAGATGCTATAAGTAGGCAGGTTAGTGGTGTTTTAGGAAATAGTGATAGCTTAGTGGATGAAAGCTTTGAAAATGGTTTTTTAGAAGCACCAAATTTTACAAAACCAAATGTTTTTGAAAATTCTTGTGTGGTTTCAGAGTTTTTAAAGGGAAATCACGCTAAAATATCAGCTTTGAAATTTAGTATGTCAAAGCTTAGGACGAATTACTACCGTCCAGATTTGTATTATCAAAGGAAAAGTTATGAGAAATAAATATATTGAAGCGTTTGAAAACGCTCAGGTAGCAGAGAAAAGTATACCTGATTTTAGAGCAGGTGATACTTTAAGAGTTGCTGTTAAGATAGAAGAAGGCGGTAAAACAAGAATTCAAAATTTTGAAGGTGTTTGTATAGCTAGAAGAGGTCAAGGTACAGGCGAGACTTTCATCATTAGAAAAATTGGTGCTAATAGCATTGGCGTAGAGAGAATTTTCCCACTTTATAGTGATAGCTTAGAAGAAATTCAAGTTTTAAGAAAAGGAAAAGTTAGAAGAGCAAAACTATTCTATCTAAGAAATAGAAGAGGTAAGGCTGCTAAAATTAGAGAGCTTAGAAAATAGATATTTAATTCAATCTCAGATTTGCTCCAAATTTGAGATTACTCTTTATTTAAATTTAAAAAGGTCTAAATTTTCTACTTTAAAATTTATCATTTTAACTAAAAACTGTAAAATTTAAAAACTATTGATTCTATTTTATTAATATAATGTCATCAAAATATATTAAAGGAGAGATGGTGAAATTTAGTTCAGATTTAGCACATTCTAATGTAAGTTTTAAAGTTAAACACTTAGGTATTGCAAATATTAAAGGTGGATTTAATAAATTTAATGCTGATTTTGAGTTTAATAAAGATACAAAAACATTTAAAACCCTCAAGGCAGATATAGATGTTAACTCCATTTATACTTCAGTAGAAAAAAGAGATGAGCATTTAAGGAGTGCTGATTTCTTTGAAGTAGAGAAATTTCCAAAGATGAAATTTGTAGGTAAGAAATTTAGCGATGATCAAATAGTTGGAGAACTAACTATTAAAGATGTTACTGAAGATATAACTCTTGATTATAAATTTGGTGGAATTTTTCATGATGAAGAAAATAGTAGCTACAAACTCGGATTTTCTTTAAGAGGCAAGCTTGATAGAGTCAAATTTAATGTTGGCAAATCAACACCTATGATTGGAGATACTATCAAAATAAATATAGATATAGAAGCTATATCATAATTATAAAGGCTGAAATTTCAGCCTTGCTATTAATTTTATTTTTATCACTTCTGTTTTTAAATTTCTTAAAATCGCAATAATAATTTATTTACCCCTTATATAATCAAAACAGTTAAAATACCCAAAATTTTTAATAGGTAGAAAATGAGTCAAGTTATAGAAAATATCAAAAATGAAGTTAAAAAAGTCATTGTTGGTCAAGAAGAACTTATAAACTCTCTTCTTATAGGACTTGTTGCAAACGGTCATATTTTAGTTGAAGGTGTTCCAGGACTAGCTAAAACTACAGCTATTAACTCCTTAGCAAAAGCTATAGGTCTTAGTTTTAAGCGTGTTCAGTTTACTCCAGATCTTTTACCAAGTGATATAGTTGGTAGTGAAATTTATAATATGAAAACAGGAAATTTTGAGATAAAAAAAGGTCCTGCTTTTACAAATTTGCTTTTAGCTGATGAGATAAACCGTGCTCCATCAAAGGTTCAGTCTGCACTTTTAGAGGTTATGCAAGAACATCAAATAACTATTGGCGATAAGAGTTTTAAAATAGATGAGCCATTTTTGGTTATGGCTACGCAAAACCCTATCGAGCAAGAAGGGGCTTATCGTTTGCCTGAAGCTCAGCTAGATAGATTTATGATGAATGTTTTAGTTGGGTATAATAGTTTTGATGAAGAAGTTGAGATTGTTGATAGAGTTGCTGTTAAAGGCTTTGATAAGATAGAGCAGGTTGCAACAAAAGATGATATTTTAGCTTTAAGAGAGGAGCCAAAAAATATCCATATAGATGAAGAGGTTAAACGCTACATAATCCGTTTAATCCACGCTACAAGAGAGCCTGAAGATTATGCTCTATCTGAACTTAGAGAGTACATTCAGTTTGGTGCTAGTCCAAGAGCTAGTATTGATCTATATAAGGCTAGTTTAGCATTTGCTTTTATTAATTCTAAAGATTATGTAACTCCGCTTGATATTGCTAAAATAGTTAAAAGCGTCCTAAGACACCGCATAACCCTAAACTACAAAGCCCGTGCAAAAGGCATAACTACAGATGATATCATCTCAAAAGTTTTAGAAGCTGTAAAGGCACCGTAAATTGCAAAGAGCAAAAGAGATCTTTTTAAAAGCCAAAAAAGATGTTACAAATCTAAATTTTGGTCTTAGTTTAAGTAAATTTGGAAGTGATGGGTTAGATTTTTCTGAGATAAGGGATTACTCTAATGATGATGTTAAAAAGATAAACTGGAAAGCAACAGCTAGAAGTATGGAGCTAAAAAGTAATGTTTTTAACGAAACAAAACAGCTAAATATCGTCATAGCATTTATGCTTAGTGGGAGTTTAAATTTTGGCTCAAGTAGGCTTAAATTTGACCTAGCAGTTGAGATTTTAGCTCTTTTAGGTCTTGCTAGTGTTATCTCAAAAAACGCTGTATATCCATATGTTTTTAGTCAAAAACTAGAGTTTTTTACAGAGCCACTGTTTAGTGAAGATGGAATTTTCGAGCTTGTTAATACCGTTTTGAACACTCAAATTTTAGGCAAAAAACCAAATTTCAAAGCACTTTGTGACGCCATAAATTTAGCTCATAAAAAAAGATCTATGATTTTTATAATATCTGACTTTTTAGAAGATAGTGTTGGCATAAGTGAAATAGCTTATTACAACGATGTTTACGCGCTTTGTATAAGAGATAGAGCTGAAGAAGATATCTCTATGTTTGGTGAGTTAAATTTCATAGATCCTACAAATTTTAGTGCTTTTAAGACAAATATTGATAAAGGCATCTCAAAGCGTTATAAAGAGCTTTTAAAATCTCATGATGACAAGATTAGGGAGCATTTTTTACAAAATAGTGTCTCGTTTACGAAATTTTATAGCGATGATGATATTGTGCATAAATTTTTGGGTTTGATGAGGTAAACATGGAAGGCTTAAGAGATATAAAAGGATTGGCTGGAATTCCTGATTATAGCCTACTTTATATTGTAGCTATAGTTTTTATTTTTGCAATTATTGTATTTTTAATTTATAAGTATTTTACAAAGCCAAAGTATATTTTTAAAGTACTAAGTCCAAAAGAGTTAGCTTTTAAAGAGTTAAAAAGCATAAATTTAGATGATACTAAAAGTAGCGTTTACACTTTTACACAAAATTTTACGTATTTTGACGATAGTGATGAAGTTAGAAATTTTGTAGATAGTTTAGAAATTTATAAGTATAAAAAAGATGTGTCAAATTTAAGCCAAGATGATAAGGAATTTATTAAAAATTTCATTAGCAGGATAAGCTTATGAGTTTTGAGTACCCTTTTGCTTTTTTGATTATACTTTTATATCTTATTTGCCTTAAATTTTGTAAGCAAAAAAAACAGAGCATTTACTTTTCAAACATAAAAATGCTTAAAAAAAGCTCAAGTGTTAAAAATATTTTTCTAGAAATTCTGAAATTTCTAGCTATTTTTGCTCTTAGCGTAGCACTTGCTAGCCCTGTGAAAAAAGATGAACTACAAAGTTCAAACAATAAAGAGGGATATGAGATAGTTTTAGCGCTTGATTCAAGCGGGTCTATGCTAGTAGATGATAGATTTGAAAAAACTAAGGCTATATTAAGCGAGTTCATAGATAAAAGAAAAGATGATAAAATCGCCCTAACTATATACGCAAGCTTTTCATATGTAGCCATACCTTTAACTTATGATAAAGCAAGTATAAAAGGTCTTCTTGATCTTATAGGGGTTGGCGTAGCAGGTCAACAAACAGCCATTTATGAAGCGCTGTTTATGAGTGCAAATCTCTTTAAAGATAGCAAAACCAAAGATAGAGTTATCATTCTTCCTACAGATGGCGTTAATAATATAAATACCATTCCACCAGAAATTGCTATCAAAACAGCTCAAAAATACAACGCCAAAGTTTATACTATAGGCATTGGAAATAGAAGGCAACTTGATGAAGCTTCACTTGTTCAAATAGCAAAAGAGACAGGCGGACGCTACTTTCAAGTAAATGATGCAAAAGATTTATCTGGTGTTTATGAAGCCATCGACCAGCTTGAAAAGAGCAAAATAGAAAGCGAAAGATATGTTAAAACAAGCTATTATTATCAGCTTCCAGCACTGATTGGCGTGGGAATTTTGGCATTTTTGTTTATATTAAGGAGAGTAAATGTTTAGCTTTTTAGAACCAAACTATCTATATCTTTTGCTACTTTTGCCATTTTTATATATTTTAGGTAAAAAAGATAGAAAAAAAGCTCTTTTTAGTAAAGAAGTGATGGATAAAATTTTAGTAAAAAACTATGGATTTAGTAAAAATTTAAGAAATTTATTAGCTATCTTTTCGCTTGCTTTTATAATTATGGCTATTTCAAGACCTGTAATAAAAGGCAAAGAAATTGAGATAAAAGATGATAAAATGGATGTTGTCGTAGCTATTGATATAAGTGATTCTATGAGTGTTGATGACATATATCCAAACAGATTTGAGTTTGCAAAGAATAAATTTCATACCTTTTTAGACGAAGGGGTTGATAAAAGAGTAGGTGTGATAACTTTTGCTAGTAAGGCTTACGCTATTTCGCCAATTACTAGTGATTTAAACTCACTTAAATTTTTAGTTGATAACTTAAAATTTGAAAATTTTAGCCTTAAAGGAACTAGCATAATGAGTGCTTTAGAAGCTACCAAAGAGCTTTCAAAGTCAGCTAATAAAGTACTTTTAATTTTTACTGATGGTGGTGATGAGAGTAGTTTTAAAAATGAGATAGAGTATGCAAAAAAGCACGGTATAACGGTATTTGTCTACCTAACTGCTACTGATAAAGGGGCTTTGTTTAAAGCTCAAAATGGAGATATGGTTCAGCTTAAGGCAAATCCAAACATTGCATCGTTAGCTACTAGCAGTGGTGGGGTTTTGATGAGAAATTTAGGAAGTTATGATATGAAAGTACTAAATGATGAAATTAGCAAAAAAAACAGCAAAAAAGATAGTGATACAACGCTTGCTGTTGGTCAAGTTGAGCTTTTTTATTTGCCGTTAGCTTTAGCTGTTTTGCTTATCTTTATGGCTAGTTTTTCACTTCCTTTAAGGAGTAAAAGTTGAAAAAAATTATAGTTTTAGCTCTGTTTTTAAATTTAGTAAACGCTGGGATATTTGATGTAAAAAAAGCTAAAAAAGCTTTTGAAGATGAAAATTTCACAAAAGCAGCCAAAATTTACTCAAATATAAGTGGCGATAAAGCTTTGTATAATAAAGGCGTATCGCTATATAAAGATGGAAATTTCACTGAAGCTCTAAGGGCTTTTGGTGGGGTAACAGATCCAAATTTAGAATTTGAAAAACTCTATAATCTCGGTAACTCTTTTGCAAATTTAGGAAGGTTTGATGAAGCAAAATTCTCTTATGAGAGTGCACTTAAGATAAAAGATGATGAAGATGCTAAATTTAACCTAGATATTGTCACAAAAGAGCTTGAAAAAGAAAAAAAAGGTGAAGAGAGTGATCCAGGCAAAAAAGATGATAAGACTGAAGATAAGAGAAAAGATGGCTATAGTGATAATAACCAAAGCGATCAAAATGAACGCCGTGATGATACAAAAGGGCAAAAAAGCCAAAATGAGTATAAAGAAGATGACAATAAAAGCAGCAATCAATACAGTGGTAGCCAAAATCAAGAAAAAGATAAAAACAAAAAAGACTCAGCACAGATAAAAAAAGAAAACAGTAGCGATATATCACAAGCTAGTAATGAAGAAGCAGATAAGCTAAAAGCTGATGAAAATGAGACTAAAAAAGATTTAAATGATAAGCAAAATAGTAGTGATTTACCCCTAGATGAGAGTGTAAAAGATATAGATCAAAACAGTGATCCAATAAGTGATATGGAGCTTAAAAAGTGGCAAAAAATACTTAAGGATAGAGAGCTTAGTACCAGAATGCTTGAGTTAAAAAGACAAGGAGATCCAAACGATGAAGATCTTAAGCCTTGGTAGAATTTTACTACCTTTTTTAATAATACTAAATTTATACGCAGATGTCAGTGCAACTCCTGATAGATATGCTATTTATAAAGGAGAAAGCGTAAATATCACGCTAAGTGCTACAGGAAATGCACACTTTCCTGATGTATTTGACATAGCAGGATATAAGGTTTTAGGAGCAAGTAGTTCTAGTTCTATAAATGTTGTAAATGGACAGATGACTAAGACTAGTTCTAAAACATTTAGCTTTAAGCCTGATAAAAACATCACAGTGCCTAGTTTTTCTATAGAAGTAGATGGAGCTACTGAAAGTACAGCGCCTTTTGAAATCGTAGTCAAAGAGCCAGTTGCTAGCACTCAAGGAGATGAGTTTGTAGTAGAACTTAGTCTTGATAAAGATGAGCTTATGGTTGGACAAAGTGCCAAACTTAGTGTTATATTTAAGATGAAAACAACAAGTAGAGTTGATGATATAAGGCTATCTGATCCAAAATTAAGTGATTTTTGGGTTGAAAATTTAGGACAAGGCAAACAAGAAATAGATGGTGAGTACATAAAAATGAGTATGAATTATCTTATATTTGCACAAAAAAGTGGTGAATTTGAGATACCACCGATTACAGCTGCTATTGGGGTAGAAGCAGATGGCGGTGATCCATTTTTTGGATCTATATTTAGAAATTTAAACTATAAACAAATTTACTCAAATAGCACTAAAATTAAAGTAAATCCACTTCCAAATGGACTTAGTTTATATGGGGATTTTCAAATAAGAGCTGAGGTTGATAAGAAGGTTATAAACGCAGGCGAACCGGTAAATTTCACCATAAGAGTTAGAGGTATAGGAAATGTAGATGATATATCTTCTTTTGAGATTAAAGAGCCAGATTTATTAGTTTATGCAGATGATCCAAAGCTTCAAAGAGGAATGATATCAGGAGAGTATGGCGGTGAATTTAGCCAAAAATTTGCTATTGTCTCTGAGTCAAATTTTACCATTCCAAGTATGAGCTTTAGCTTTTATGATAAAAATTTAAAAGAGAGTAAAACCATAAAAACAGACCCGATGAATATAGAAGTTATTCCAAGAGCTGTATCAAATTTAAATATAAACAGCGACTCTTCTTTAGAGTCTGATTGCTACCCAACTGAAGTTATAAACTATAAACCTGGAATTTTACCATTAATTGCATCATTTATTATGGGGGCTTTAAGTTTTTATGTGGCAATAAATTTTAAATTTAAAAGAGCTAAAAGACCAAAAAAAGAACTTGACATAAAAGATAAAATAAAAAGAGCAAAAACAGACAAAGAGCTATTAAATTTGCTTTTACCATATATAAATAAAAGTAAGAAAATAGATGAAATTTTATCTTTTTTAGATGAAAATTTATATAAAAATACAAATCATAAAATAGATAAAAAAGAGATAATCAGTGAGTTTTTAAGGCTTGAAATTTGAAGGGGGTGAATTTTATCCCTTCAAATTAATAACTTTTAAAAGTAAAAATTTATTTAGTATAATAAGTTTTTATAAAATATTTTAGCTATATGAGTGAAAATTTAGTTTATTTTTAAGATTAATTTTTATATTTTTTATAAAAACAATTTACTATAAAGAAAAGGTTATAGATAAATAACTTTTTTGTTAAAAATTGTTTACCATTTATCATATTTTTGTGGTACAATTTCATACAAAATATATCTATCAAGGAGTGATATTATGAAAAAGATTCTTTTGTGTTTGGCACTAGTTGCCTCAAGTTTGTTTTCTAACTCGCTAAGTGAGATTAAAAATAGTGGAGTTATTAGAGTTGGTGTATTTACAGACCAGCCACCATTTGGCTCATATAAAGATGGTCAATTTGAAGGCTTTGAAGTTGATTTTGCAAACCGTATAGCAAGAGATATCTTTGGTCAAAATGGAGGAAAAGTAGAATTTGTTCCTACGAAAGCTGCTGAAAGAATAGATTTTTTACAAAATAATAAAGTAGATATCATATTAGCAACTTTAACTATAACTGATGAGAGATCTAGAATGGTTGACTTTTCTATGCCATATTTTGCTGTAAATATTGGCGTTTTAACAAGAAAAGATGATAATATTAAAAGTGTTTCAGATCTAAGAGGAAGACCTGTTTTGGTAGAGAGTGGAACTACTGGAGAGCTATTTTTCAAAAAAGAGGGCTATACTGTAGTTGAGTGTCCAAACTCAAATGAGTGCTATAGAATGCTAAAAGATAACAAAGCTGATGCATATGCAAATGATAACCTGATTGTTCTTGCTTACCCTGTTATAGATAGATCTGTTTCTGTTGATATTAAGAATTTGGGTGCATCTGATTTCCTAGGAATTGCTGTTCAAAAAGGAAATAAAGAACTTTTAGATGTTATAAACAAAGAACTTATTAATCTAAGCAAAGAGGGCTTTTTTAGAAAGTCATTTAAGGATACAATTGACCCGTTCTATAAAGGTACAGCAGAAGAGAAATATTTCTTACTAGATGATATTTACTCTATTTTTGGATAATATTAGGAAGGGCTACCCTTCCTAATATTAATCACACTTTTAACTACTATTTGATATTATTTCATACATTATATTTACTTTAAGGAACTGTTTATGAAAAGAGTGTTTTTAGTCTCTATTTTTTTAACTATATCACTTTTTGCTGGTCATATAGATGATATAAGGGAACGCGGGATTATTAAGATAGGTGTTCCTTTTGATATGGTGCCGTTTGGCTATAAAAATGATGGACTTTTAAAAGGGTATGATATAGATCTTGTTAAGGCTATAACAGCTGAAATTTTTCCAAGTGCCAACATGAAAATAGAACTCATATCAGCTCCTACTGATCAAATAGTAGATCTTATTCAAAAAGATAGAGTTGATATTGTAGTTTCAGCTTTTACAATTACTAAAAATAGAAGCAAGATGGTAAATTTCTCTTTGCCTTATCTTAAGGTAAATTTAGCAGCTTTAGCCAGAAAAGATAGCAATATTACATCGCTAAATGATTTAAAATCAAGTAAAGTGGTTGTTAAAAAAGATACTACTGCTTATGCATTTGCTAAACAAAACGGTATAAATTTTAAAACATGCACAGATATCATAGCTTGTCACACACTTGTTAGTCAAGGCAAGGCTGATGTGTTTATAGGTAACAATCTTGTAATTTATGCTATTGACTTTGTTGATAATAATTTAGAAACAAAGATAAAAACAATAAGTGAACCAATGTATTTAGCAGCAGCTGTTAAAATGGGAAATAATGAGCTTTTAGATGCTATAAACAGTGCTTTAAAAAATCTTCACTCAAATGGGGTGCTAGATAAAATTTATCTTGAAAATATTGGTTCCTTTTTTAGAAATAGCGTTGATAAAGAGCTGTTTATTTTAGATGAGCTTAGAATTCCAAAGATAAAAAGTGAAGAAAAAAAGAGCAATAGGTTATATAATTTATAAAAATCCGAAATTTACTTGAAAAAAAAGTTTTTTTTTGATAAGCTTACGAGATTTTATTTTGGAGAGTTGTTATGACTTATGATGAGTTAGAACTTGAAGCGTATCTTTTAGAGGTTTTAGAGGAGTATAAAAATTTCGATGAGATGGATGATGAGGAGCTTTATGAGCTTATAAACAAAGTAGCTAGCTTCATGGATGATGACTATGAAGAAGCATATGAGTATATAACTCAGTTTGGTCCAGTAGACAAAAAAAGAATACTCGCTTTAGATCTTTTTTAAAAGTGCGTTAGTATAACAGCTGCGATGGCAAAACCACCATCGTGGCTGATGCTTAAATCACTATTTTTAATACCAAATTTCTTAACCAAATCATCTTTAAACCTTAGCTTTGGGGCTCTATTTTTATCTTTAAAAATTTCTACATCTAAAAATGAAAACTCACTTCCTACACCAGTTTTCAAGGCTTTTGAAACCGCTTCTTTAGCTGCATAAAATCCTGCTAGACTCTCATCAGATTTTACTAATAATATCTCATTTTGATTTAAAAATTTCTCCATAAATTTGGTACCATATTTTGCTTTTAACTTAGAAATTCGTGAAATCTGAACTATATCTATTCCTATCATATTAACTCTTATTTTAAATTTTGTCTAATTTTATCTAAATTATACAAAGTTTCAAATAAAGTATCTTTTTAACTTGACAATTGTTATCAATATTATTATAATTATACAATTTTTATTTTAAAGGATAAATATGAAAAAACTAGGATTACTGTGCGTAGCAGGGCTTTTTACAACACAAGTTTTAGCTCATGATTTATGGGTATGGGGAGAAAATGGTGATAAATTTAGTGCTGATATGATTTATGGGCATGATTTTCCAACACCTGAAAAGATACAAGAAGAAAGGGTTGTTCTTTTTGAAGATGTTAAAGTTATATCCAAAGATGCTGAAAATATCTTAAAGCAAAGCGGAGAAAACTACCACTATGAAGGTGATAAATTAAAAGATGGCGTTTATATACTAAATGCATTTTATAAACCAACACCTTGGATAAAAAAAGATGATGGCAAATGGGAGATGAATAAAACTAGAAAAGATGTAAGCCAAAAAGTTGATTATTGTGGTATCTCAACTATGCAAGGAAAGGCTATTGTAGTCGTTGGCGATAGTGATTCTAAAATTATCACAAAGCCACTAAATAAAGGTCTTGAAATAACTCCGCTTTTTGATAGCGTAAAAGATATCAAAGAGGGCGAAATTTTAAAATTTAAAATAATGCTAAATGGAAAATCTGTAAAAAATGCTGAAATTTATGCAAGTTATGGTGGATATGCAAGTAGTGATATGGCTCAAGCTGGATATGCTAAGAGTGATTTAGATGGAAATTTTGAATTTAGACCACTTAAAAAAGGTCTTTGGTATCTAAAGTCAACTGTTAATACAAAAACTGGAAATGATGATTGTGAGATAAATAACGATAAAACAACTCTTGTTTTTGAAGTAAAATAACTTCTATCTAGCCTAAATTTAGGCTAGACTCTTTTAGCTTAAAAATAGTAACTATTTGATAAAATTACTAAATTTATTTAGGAAATTTTATGTTTAGTTTAACTTCTATTTTTCTTTTTTTAGCTCTTGGGGCTTTTGTTGGTTTGGTCGCTGGTATGTTTGGCATAGGTGGCGGCGGCGTAATGGTTCCACTTCTTGGGGCGATTTTTATTATGAATGGTTTTGATGAAGTAAATGCTGTTAGAATGGCGTTTGGAACTTCAATGGCGACAATTATAATAACATCATTTTCAAGCTCAAGAGCTCATAACAAGGGCGGTTTTGTCTTATGGCAAAAATTTTGGCTCATAGCTCCAGGCGTTATTATTGGCACTTTTTTAGGTAGTTTTATAGCAACTAGCATAAATCACATCTATTTAGTTTGTTTTTTCTCAGCTTATATGTTTTACGCAGCCGCAAAGCTTTTTATCAAAAATGATATCACAAATTTAAAACAAAAAGAGTATCCAAAATTTATTCAAACTCTTGCAGGATTGGGTATCGGAGCGATATCAGCACTTGTTTCTATTGGTGGTGGAACTCTAAGCGTGCCATTTCTTACATTTCAAGGCATTGATGCTAAAAAGGCGATTGGAACTTCAGCTGCTATCGGGCTTCCTATAGCTATAAGTGGGACATTTGGCTATATGATAAATGGATGGGAGATGACAAATTTAAGCGAATTTAGAGTAGGGTATGTAAATTTATTAGCCTTTGCTTTGGTTGGTTTAGCAAGTTATAACTTCGCACCAATTGGGGCAAAATTTACTCATAAACTTCCAGGTTCGTGGGTTAGAAAGCTTTTTTCGGTGCTACTTTTTTTCATGAGTTTAAAAATGTTTTTGAGTGTGATATGAGTCCAGTTATCATCTCAGTTAGCCGTGCTACTGATATACCAGCTTTTTATATGAAGTGGTTTAAAAAAGCATGGCAAAATGGACAATGTTACTGGAAAAACAGCTACACAAAAGAGCAAATTTTAGTAAATTTTGATAAGGTTAGATGTGTGGTTTTTTGGTCTAAAAACTACGCCCCACTTATAAAAGAGTGGAAATTTATAACAACTTTACCAAATACTATATTTCATTTTACTTTAAATGACTATAAGCATTATGAGACAAGTGTTGCAGAGCTTAAATTTAGAATAAAAACCTTTAAAGAACTCTCAAATTTAGTTGGAAAAGATAGAGTTATTTGGAGATTTGATCCACTAATTTTAAGCAAGGATATAAATTTAGTTGAAATTTTAAAAAGAGTAAAAAATTTAGGAGATGAACTATCGCCATATACGACTAGATTTATTTTTAGCTTTTTAGATATTTATTTTTATAAAAAAGTAAGTAGAAATTTAGCCGGTTTTGGGTTAAGGGAGTTTAGTGCTGATGAAATGAGAGAGTTTGGGCTAAATCTGGCTAAATTTAATAAGGAGTGGAATTTAGATATAAGTAGCTGCTGTGAAGAGATAGATTTAAGCGAATTTGGTATAAAAAATGGTAAATGTATAGATGAAGATGATTTAGTTAGAAATTTTAGCCATGATGCAAAGCTTATGGAGTATTTGGGTGTTAAAATTGAAAACAGTTTGTTTGGACAAAAATTAATAAAAACCAAAAGTTTAAAAGACAGTGGACAAAGAAAATTTTGTAAATGTATAAAGTCAAAAGATATTGGTTTTTACAATAGTTGCCCACATGGTTGTATCTACTGCTACGCAAATTTAAGCCAAAAAAGTGCTTTAGAAAATTATAAAAATTTAAGTTTTAGTTTTTAGATTGTCTACAAAGATAACTTTTAAGATATGATTATTAAATTTTAAGGTGTTTTAAGCTTAAATTTATCAATAAATAAAGACGGAATTTTACTTCCGTCTATAAATTTTAAACCCTATTTGCATACTTATAAACTCTAAGTGAGTTAAGTATTGCTAGTATCGTAACGCCAACATCAGCAAATATAGCCATCCATATAGTTGCAAGACCCATTATAGCTAAAATCAAAACCAACACCTTTATACCGATGCTAAATATGATATTTTGATAAGACACGGCTATGGTTTTTTTAGAAATTTTAATAGCCTTAATAAGCTTATCAAGGTTATTATCAAGAAGGACGATATCTCCTGCTTCGATTGCTGCTTGGCTTCCTAACATCGATATTCCAACATCTGCTCTTGCTAAAACAGGAGCATCATTTATACCATCTCCTATATAAGCAAGTGTGCTTTTAGCACTCTTTTGGCTTAAAAGACGCTCTAAATTTTCAAGCTTTTTATCTGGTAAAAGCTCAGCTCTAATCTCATCTATACCTAAAATTTCTCCTATTTCAAAAGCCACTTCTTTTTTATCTCCTGATAGCATAGCTGTTTTTATACCATCTTGTTTTAAAGCCTCGATGCTCTGTTTTGCTTCATCTCTTAAAGTGTCTTTCAAGGTTATATATCCAGCAAATTCTCCATTAATAGCTACAAATGTGCAAGTTTGATTAACCAAAGGTAGATTTAAGCCTTCTAAAAGCTTGCTACTTCCTACTAAAGCATCTTTGCCGTCTATTTTTGCTTTTACTCCAAGACCGGCTATCTCTTTAAGTTCGCTAACTCTATTTTCATCTAGGTTTTTATTTAGGTGTTTAAGGATAGAAACGCTTATGGGGTGAGTGCTATGTAGTGCTGATAAGGCTGCTATTTCTAAAATCTCATCTTTACTAAATTTATCTTCATTTACAACCATATCTACGCTAAATTCGCCCTTTGTAAGGGTTCCAGTTTTATCAAAAACAACTGTTTTAACTCTTGAAAGTGAGTCTAAAAAATTTGAGCCTTTTATCAAAATACCACGCTTGCTTGCTCCGCCAATACCGCCAAAAAAGCTAAGTGGAACTGATACGACTAAAGCACAGGGACAAGATACAACCAAAAATATTAAAGCTCTATATATCCACTCTTTAAATTCTCCTGTAAACAAAGGTGGAACTACAGCTAAAAATAGTGCAAAACAGACAACTATAGGCGTATAAACTCTAGCAAATTTAGTTATAAATTTCTCTTGACGCGATTTTTTAGAACTTGCATCTTCAGTAAGTTCTAAAATTTTAGCCACAGTTGAGTCTTGAAAAAGAGTAGTAACTCTTACTTCTAAAAGTGAGCTTAAATTCAGATATCCACTAACTATCTCATCTCCTACGCTTAGTTCTTTAGGAAGACTCTCTCCTGTTAAAGCAGATGTGTTAAATGTAGAATTTCCTTTTGTTATAATACCATCAAGTGGGACTTTTTCGCCTGGTTTTATGACAATTGTATCATCTATTTTTATCTCATCAGGATCTACTTTTTTAGTGCTTCCATCAGCGAGTTTTAAATTTGCAAACTCAGGCATAATGCTCATAGCTTCAGTTATGCTTTTTCTAGATTTATTGATAGAACGCTTCTCAAAAGCCTCTCCAATCCTATAAAATAGCATAACAGCTACAGCTTCAATTTGTTCTTGTATGATAAAAGCACCAATAGAAGCTATCGTCATAAGAAAATTCTCATCTAAAAATGAGCGTTGTCTTAGGGTTTTTATGGCATTTATGGCTATTTCCCAACCTACAAAAAGCCACGCTATTATAAATATCACTGTTTTTAAAGTAGGATTATCTACAAGTAGCCCTAAAAGCGACAAAAAAGCCGCCATAGCTATAGAAATTAGATCTTTTTTCATATGACAACCTTTGTGTTTGGCTCAAGCTTTGTGATGATATCTTGAGCTTTATCTAAAATTTCACTTTCTAAATCATCATCAAATTCTAGCGTCATCTTAGTAGTAAAAAAATTTATATTTACACTTTTTACACCATCAAGCTTTGAAATCTTTTCTTCCATTATAGCCGCACAATTTGCACACTCTAAATTTTCTAAAATATATCTTTTTTTCATTTTGTTTTCCTTTTATTTTTCTTTTATATGGATAAATCCTTGTGAGAATATCTCTTTGATATGCTCATCTTTTAGGCTGTAATAAACCACCTTGCCAACTTTTTTGTTTTTTACCAAAGCGTTTTGCTTAAGAACTCTAAGCTGGTGAGATATGCTTGATTGGCTTGCATTAAGAAGTGCTGCTATATCACAAACACACATCTGGCTTTCGCTTAAAGCCCATAAAATCCTTATCCTAGTAGAGTCTCCAAAGACTTTAAAAAAATCCGCTAACCTTTCTAAACTCCCATCATCTGGCATTTTTTTAGCTACTTCTTTAACTATATCTTCATGTATAGTAGAGATAGAACAAAACTCAGAAGTTTTATCTAGATTGTCAGTCATATTTATATCCTTTCATATGAACATATATTCATATGAAATTGTAGCAAGGCGATTATTAAAATTTACTTAAATTTTATAAGAAAATGATTTTTATAAAAAGTTTGTTAAATTTAAGGAGTTTGTTTTTAAATTATCCTAAAATTTTATACTCATCCCTAAATTTAAATGTTATTAAATTTTGAAGTATTCCAAAAAGACTCATAAATGTTATAAAGCTACTTCCTCCATAGCTAAAAAATGGTAGTGGAACACCTACAACTGGTGCAAAACCTATGGTCATTAAGATATTAACACAAGCGTAGATAAAGATTAACACAGCTAAACCTGTAGCAACTGTACTAGATAGATAATCTCCTTTTAGTTTTAAATTTAAAACTAAAAGATGAAGTATTAAAAACAGATAAAGCGTCATAATTATGAGATTTCCAATAAAACCAAATCTCTCGCTACTATAAGCGAAGATAAAATCACTCGTTGCAATCGGTAAAAATTTAAAGTGAGTTTGAGTTGCTTCATCTTTTGGGCGTCCGCTCATGCCACCATTTCCGATTGCTACAATTGATTGCTTGACATGATAGCTTGGTTCTTCTGCTATGAAATCATGAATTCGTTTTTTTTGGTAGTCGTGAAGATTTGAGTAAAGAAGTGGGGAAGCTATTGATATAATTATAGCTAAGCTTATCCAAATTTTGGTCCTAACTCCTACAATAAAAAGAGTGATATATCCTGTAAGCAGGAGTATTAGTGCTGTTCCAAGATCTGGTTCTTTTACGATGAGAAAAAAAGGAAGTAAAATATAAAAGCTAAATTTGAAAAAATCTTTCCAGCCATATCCATCTTTGGGTGGTGGGTCTTTTTTGATAAGGTATGCAAGCATTAAGATAAAGGTTGGTTTCATTATTTCGCTTGGTTGAAGTGAAAAAGAGCCTATCTCTATCCATCTAGTAGCACCAAGTTTGGTGGTTCCAAAAAACTCAACCCCAAGAAGTAAAACTATGCCAAACCAGTAAATAAGCGGTATAAGCCACTGCATTTTTCTAAGTGGCATAAGGAAGAAAAACATAAAAACTAAAAAACCTATACTAAAGTAAAAGTACTGTTTCGTAGCAAGAGCTTCGTTTGCTTCACTTATTAATACATGTGATAAAATCACTATTGGAAGTACTAAAAAAGGCTGAATAAAATCAAAATGTGATAAAATACGCTTGTCAAACAGTATCAAAACTAACCCTTAGCTAAATTTAAAAAAGGGATTATAACTAAAAAAGGTATCAAATTGGATGAAATTTATGTAAAATTTAATGCACGATTAGATCAAATTTTAAGTAGTGAGCTTAAAATTTCAAGAAATAAAGCTCTAAATTTAATAAAAAATGGCGAAGTTTTTGTAGATGATGGGATTATTTTAAAAGCATCATTTCAGCCAAATTTAGGTGCTAAAATTTCACTAAATTTAAAAAAAGAGACTAAAGAGCTAAAAAAAGAGAACTTTAACATAGAAATTATCTATGAAGATAGTGAAATTTTAGTTATTAATAAACCTTCAAATTTAGTAGTTCATGGTGCAGATAGCGTAAAAGAGTATAGCTTGGTTGATTATTTAAAAGAGCAAAATTTCACTCTTTTTGATCCAAAAAGTATTAGAAGTGGTATAGTTCACAGGCTTGATAAAGGCACAAGTGGGGCTTTGGTTGTGGCTAAAACTGAGTTAGCGTATAAAAGTTTGGTATCTCAGTTTAAGGGTAGAATCACAGATAAATACTATCTTATGCTAACAGATTTGCCATTAAAAGAGAGCATAATAATAGATCGCCCAATAGCTAGAAATCCTAAAAATCGCCTTAAAAATGCAGTCGTTGATGGAGGAAGGCAGGCAAAATCAGCTTTTACAAATATCTACTCAAAAGGTAAAATTAACTTAATAGCAGCTAAAATTTACACAGGCAGAACTCATCAAATAAGAGTTCATCTAAATTCAATTAATAGACATATAATAGGGGATAATTTATATGGTTTTAAGAGGAAAAACGATAAAATTCAAACTTTAATGTTACACTCTTATATCTTATCATTTAACCACCCAAAAAGCTCTCAAAGGCTTACTTTTGTGGCTGAGTTAAAGGGTGAGTTTAAAGAGATGATAAATAAGGAGAGTATAAATGAAAAAATTTCAGCAAATTTTGTTATTTCTAGTTTTGAGCATCTTCATAGCTGGATGTGCATCAACTAAGGGTGGACCAGAAATTTTAGATGAGAATTTACCACCGATTATGGCTATAAGAACTGTAGTTTCTACTAGTTCAGTTGGTCTTGAGTGGGATGATCCAAAAGATCCAAATGTTGATGGTTTTTATGTTTATAGAGCTAAGTTAAATGAACCAATGAAAAAGATAGATACGATACAAAGTCGCTTTTCAACTCACTATCTAGATAGTGGTTTAGAACCATCAACTAGCTATAGATACTCGATGAAAAGCTATTCAAGTAGTGGGATGTCAAGAGATGGCGTGGTAGTTACAGCAACTACTGCTAAAGCTATCGAGTCTGTATCATTTGCACAAGCACTTTATGGGCTTCCAGAGCAAGTTAAACTGATATGGAGACCACATGCTAACCTTAAAGTTGATAGCTACATAATAGAAAGAAGCAAAGCTGGTGCAAATAGCTGGAGCAAGATAGGCGAAGTTAAAGGTAGGCTTAGTGCTGAGTATATAGATACTAAAGTTAAAAGTAACTCAAGCTATGATTACAGAATAAGAGTTAAAACACTAGATGGTGAAATCTCAGCTCCAAGTAAAATTTTAAATTCCACAACCAAAGAGCTTCCAAGTGGCGTTGTTGGTCTAAGTGCTACAACAGATCAGCCTAAAAAAATAGTCCTAACTTGGGATAGTCCTGCAAATGATCACTTCTCACACTATCAAATTTATAGCTCAAGACTACAAAGTCTAGGTTTTTTACCTCTTGCTAAAACAGATAAAAATTTCTATGAAGATCTTATAAACACAAACGATGCAACTAGGTATTATAAAGTTACTTTTGTAGATAAAGATGGTCTTGAAAGCCTAGCAAGCGATACGCCTGTAATGGGTAAAACCCTAGCTGCTCTTCCAGCTCCAGCTATGCAAGCCCCTATTATAAACAACAACACCATTGTTTTAAATTGGCAAACAAAATCTCCTACGCATAAATTTACCATTTTAAGAAGTGGTGGGGGAAGTGATAAAACTATAAGCGACATTACAAATAACTCATACATTGATAGTGATATAGTTAAAGGAAACACTTACAGATATAGCGTAATAGCAGTTGATGAGTATGGCATAAATTCAGATAGATCAAACAGTGTAAAAGTTGCTTACTAATGCCAAATTTCATCGCTAAAAAGTGTAAAAATTTAACCCTGCCTTTTGAAAAAGATGGGGTTAAATTTCTAAATTTGCTAAAGGGTAGAAAGGTTGATTTTATCCTAACTAGGGCAAATGAAGAGCTATTTTTTGTAACTGTAAAGAAAAAAGATGATGCTTATCTTTTTAAAGGTGAAAAGCTTACAAGACCTGCTAAAGTAGGTCTTTTACAAAAGGCTTTAGAAATTTTAAGAGATGAGTTTTGCTCTGAAATTTTAAATAATTCCATTAACTTTAACAAAAACTCACTTACAAAAAATAGCTCTATTATTATGAGTGAATTAGAAGCGATAAAAGCGCTAAATGGTAGAGAAAAAATCGCCATTGAGATAGGTTTTGGAAGTGGTAGACACTTGCTTTATAGAGCTAAAAATGAGCTAGATAAGCTTTTTGTTGGGATTGAAATTTATAAGCCTAGCATTGAACAAGTTGCAAAACTAGCAATAAAACAAAATATAGAAAATTTAGTTTTGGTAAATAGCGATGCTAGGACTTTTATAGATTTAGTTGGTTCAAATTTAGTTGATACAATATATGTTCATTTTCCTGTTCCATGGGATGATTCTCCTCACCGTAGAGTTATAAGTGGCGAGTTTATGAGTGAAATTCAAAGAATTCTTAAAGTTGGTGGTACTTTTGAACTTAGAAGCGATAGTAGAGCTTATGTTGATTACTCTTTGATAAAATTCCTTGATATGGATGGTGTAAGTATTAAGGTGCATAAAAACAGAGACCTTGAAATTTCAAGCAAATATGAAGATAGGTGGAAAAAGCAACTTAAAGATATCTATGATGTATGGCTTAAAAATTTAGTAAAAAGTGGTGAAAAAAGTTGGAAAGATAGGCTAAAATTTGACATTTTAGACATAAATTTAGTTAAACAAAATTTTAGACATAAAGTTACTAAATTTAGCGACTTTTTTCTAAATTTTGAAGAAATTTATGAATTTGATAGTGGCGAGCTTTTGATAAAGCTCTCATTTGGTGCATTTGATACGCCTGGTAATTATTTTATTAAAATTTCTAAAGATAAAACCGAGTATTTTATCGCTAAGCCACTTCCAACAGATATGAATTTAAAAGCACACGAAAAAGTTAAGGAGCAACTAGCTAAATGGCAGATATTATAAATGCAAAAAACCTTGTTTTAAGCTATGATACGCCTGTTATTAAGGGTGCAAGCTTTTGTGTTAAATCAAATGACTTTATAGTTATAACAGGTGAGAGTGGAAGCGGAAAAAGTACGCTTATTAAGTCTTTTTATGGTGGTATTAAGGTTGATTCAGGTGAGCTTGATGTATGTTTTTATGATATGGCTAGCCCAACAAGCAGGGATTTAAAAGAGCTAAGGCAGAAAATAGGTATTGTTTTTCAAGATTACCGCCTTATAAATGAGTGGACTATAGAAAAAAATGTCATGCTACCACTTTTAATACAAGGTCATAATAAAACAATGTGCAAAAAACAGTCTGAAAATTTACTAAATTTTGTAAAACTTGGACATAAAATAGGGCGTTATCCTTTGGAGTTAAGTGGTGGAGAACAGCAAAGAGTTGCTGTTGCAAGAGCTATGGCACACAATCCTCAACTTCTACTTTGCGATGAGCCAACAGGAAACCTTGATGAGGTTTCATCTAATATGGTTTGGGATTTTTTGCGTTCTGCAAAGGAGCTTTGGGGGGCGTGCGTGATAGTTGTAACCCACAGAGCTCCATCAACTCTAAAGTTTGACTTTAGGCATTTTGAAATAAAAGAAGGAAAAGTAATTGAAGGGCTTTAAGACTCATTTTGGCGTTATTATTTCACTTGTGGCGCTACTTTTTTCAGTTCAGTTTGTAATTTTTACCTCAAATTTAGTAGATAAATATGAAGATCTTATGAAGAGCGAATATAATATTATAGCTGTTGCAAAAGGTGATTTAAACGCTACTAGCATTAAGGATATAGAAAATGTTACAAAAATAGATCCAAGCGATATGCTAAACACTCTTGATGGTAAAATTTCTAAAAATAGCCTTGAAAAGCTAAAAACCACTCTTCCAAATTTCTACTCTATAACGCTAAATATATTTCCTGATAAGGCTAAACTTGATGAAATTTCAGCTAAACTTATGAAAATTGATGGAGTTAGTAGGGTTGAAGTTTTTGCAAAAGCTCACAGTAGTATTTACAAAATTTTGCTACTTATTAAAAATATAGTGATGCTATTTTCAGCTTTGATTATAGTTCTTGGAGTTATGCTTATGTTTAAGCAGATGAGAATTTGGCTGTTTGAGCATAAAAAAAGGGTTGAGATTATGACTCTTTTTGGTGCACCGTACCTTATCAAAAGCTTTATTTTATACAAAATGGCAGTTATTGATAGTGTAATTTCAGCTCTTATTGTAACTGTAATTTATGCTTATTTACCAAATTTAGCAAATTTTAGAGCAATTTTTGATCTTATTCAAGTAGTGCCTAATACCATAAATTTACCTTATGATGCTCTGTTTTTACTAGGTTTATCGCTTCTAATTTCTGTTTTAACAGTAAGTATTGTTATGCTTAGCATTAAAGAAGGAAGGTAATTTTGAGAGTTTTATCTGTTTTTGTGCTAATTGTGAGCCTTCTTTTTTCAGCTCCTACAACTAAAGATAAGATTGATGATACAAACAAAGCTTTGGCAAAAAGTAAAAAAGATGAAGTAAATCTCAATAAAAAAATAGATGATTTAGGAAAGCAAATTTTAAAGCAAAACAAAGAGCTTGAAAAGACAAAAACAAAGATAGATGAAATTTCAGGTTTAGTTATAAATTTATCCGAAAAACATAAAGAAGAAGAGATTAGGCTTAATAAATTAAAAGAGCAAAACGCTACTTTGATTAGTTCAAAACTAAGCCTTGAAGAACAATTAGTTGATCTTATAGCAAATGATTTTTCTTTGAATTTAGTTCAAGATAGTGATATTAAAAGTAGCCAAAGCTTAATCTCAAATGAGATATTTAAAAGTTTAAATAGTGTAGTAAATGACGAATTTAAGGAGCTTTTAAAAGATTATGAAAAAACCTTAAAAAACATCAGTGATAAAAATAGTGAAATTTCAGCCATAGAAAATAGTTTAAAAGATTATAACGCAAAAAAAGATGAGCTTTCTAAAACGCAAAAGAAAAAAGAGAGTTTGGTTGCAAATTTAGCAAAAGATAAAGAGGACTACATCTCAAGATTAGAAAAAGCCACAAATACAAGCAGTGCTTTGTCTAAGACTTTAGCTGAGTTAAAAATCATAGATGATAAAGAAGAGAGACAAAAGGCTTTAAAAGCACAAGAAAAAGCAAAAAAAGCACGAGAAAAAGCAGCTACTAGTTCTAAAAAAGATGAAGAGCCACCTGTTGTGGTTAGTAGAGATAGAAGAGTTGATGATATTGATAAAAAAGTAAAGCTTTATGGTTCAAGCTATCAAGAAAGTAGAGTTAAAAAATATAAAGGACCTAAGACAATCTCTCCTATAAAAGGTGCTGTTTTAAAAAGAAATTTTGGTAACTATATAGACCCAGTTTATGGTATTAAAATTTTTAATGAAAGCATTATTTTAGGTTCAAAAACTCCAAATGCTCAGGTCCAAAATGTATTAGATGGTAAGGTTATTTTTGCAAAATCAACGCCCATTTTAAATAATGTTATCATTGTAGAAAACGCTGATGGCATTCATACAATTTATGCTCATCTTAGCCAAATAGCACCAACTATAAAAGTTGGAAGCAGGATAAAAAAAGGCTATGTTATAGGACGAATAAGTGATGAGTTAACCTTTGAAGTTACGCAAAAAAATTTCCATATAAATCCACTTGATCTTATATCTTTGTAGTTAAATTTTAAATTTATAGATATTTATTATGGTGGTTTAGTTTGTTATGAAATTTTAAACTCTTTTTGGGTATAATCAAAGGTTTAAATATAGATAAATGGAGATGATATGCAAAAAAGAGTATTAGTTAAATTTTCAGGTGAAGCTTTGGCTGGTGGAAACGGCTTTGGAATAGATACAAATATTTTAAAATTTATAGCAGGCGAGATAAAAGAGCTAGTAGATGCAGGTGCTGAAGTTGGTATCGTAATAGGCGGTGGAAATATCGTTCGTGGTGTGGCAGCTTCTGCTGGAGGGATCATAAAAAGAACAAGTGGCGATCACATGGGTATGCTTGCTACAGTTATAAATGCTATTGCAGTTAGAGAGTCTTTAGAACACGCTGGTATTGATGTTAGAGTTCAAAGTGCTATCAAAATGGAAGCAATTTGTGAGACTTTTATCATGGGTAGGGCAAATCGCCATTTAGACAAAGGTAGAGTTGTGATCTTTGCAGCTGGAACTGGAAATCCATTTTTTACAACAGATACAGCAGCCACTTTAAGAGCTATTGAGATAAATGCTGATATGATTATTAAAGCTACAAAAGTAAGTGGAGTTTATGATAAAGATCCAAATAAATTTAGCGATGCAGTTCTTTTAAATCATTTAAGTTATGAAGAAGCGATGAAAGATGACATCAAGGTTATGGATGATACTTCAATAGCATTAGCTAAAGATAATTCTCTTCCTATCGTGGTTTGTGATATGTTTAAAAGTGGAAATTTAAGGAAAATAGTAGTTGATGATGATACATCGTTTTGTTCAGTAGTATCAAATAACAGATAAAGGATAAAAATGAGACCAGAAGAAATAGCAGCAAAAGCCCTAGAATCAGTAAATGGAGATAGATATAAACTATCTTTAATGGTTGCAAAAAGAACAAGCGAGCTTTACTCAGGAGCTAAAGTTTTAGTAAATGTAGACACTAGAGGGCTTAAATTTGCAGATATTGCACTTTTAGAGATTGCAGAGGGAAAAGTAGAATTAGATGGAATTATTGAAGCAGAAAAATGATGCTGATATTGAGAGATTTTTAGACGATATTGTAAATGTCTCTACCATTGATGATGCTAAAGAGCTTTTTCATAAATTTAAAGAGCCAAAAGATACTTTAGAAAAAGCTATTGAAATTTGTGTAAAAGAGCACAACGGGCAGTTTAGAAAAAGCGGTGAGCCTTATTCGGTTCATCCTATACTTGTTAGTTGTATTGTTGCTTTTATGGGCGGTGATGATGATATGATTGTCGCTGCACTTTTACATGATGTGGTTGAAGATACAAGTTATGATCTTCAAAGTGTAAATGCTGTATTTGGTGACGGGGTTGCTAAGCTTGTAGAAGGTCTTACTAAGATTGTAACGATTAGAGAAGATAAATTAGCTCCATCAAGCGATAAAAACGCAAAGCTTAGAACTTCAGCTCTAACTTTTAGGCGTATGCTTTTAATATCCATTGAAGATGTTAGGGTTTTGGTTGTTAAGCTTTGTGATAGACTTCATAACATGCTTACTCTTGAAGCACTTCGTCCTGATAAGCAAAAAAGAATTGCTGAAGAAACTCTTGTTGTTTATGCGCCTATTGCTCACAGGCTTGGAATTTCATCGATTAAAAACATCTTAGAAGATCTGAGTTTTAAATATGTAATGCCAAAAGAATTTGAGATGATAGACTCATATATCAACGAGCACAAACAGCAACTTCAGATGAGTTTAAACAAATTTAGCCTTAAAATAACAGAGCTTTTACTTACAAATGGCTTTAGTGAAAATAGCTTTGATATCCAAAAAAGAGTCAAGCACTACTACTCTACATATCTTAAGATGCAAAGAAAAGGAATTTCTATTCAAGAAGTTCTTGATCTTTTAGCTGTTAGGGTTTTGGTTAAAGATGTGAAGGATTGCTACCTTGCTTTAGGAGTAATTCACTCAAATTTTAACCCTTTAATCTCTAGGTTTAAAGACTATGTAGCCCTTCCTAAACAAAATGGATACCAAACTATCCACACGACAGTGTTTAATGAAAGCATGATTATCGAAGCTCAAATTCGCACCTTTGATATGCATAATACTGCAGAATATGGTGTTGCAGCACACTGGAAATATAAATATAGCGGACAAAGCCCAGTTTTAGTTAATCCTAGACTCGATTGGCTAAGTGATATCTCAAATAAAGATGATGTTCCAATATCTAGCGATGAAGAAGATGGTCCAGAAGATTTATATGAGTATGCAAAAGATAGTCTTTATGCTGAAGATATCGCAGTTTACTCCCCAAAGGGCGGAATTTTTACTTTGCCTAGGGGTGCAACAGCCCTAGACTACGCTTATGAAATTCACTCTCAAGTAGGTCTTAAAGCTGTAGAAGCATATGTCAATAGAGTTCGTGTTCCGCTTCTTACTGAGCTTAAAAACGGAGACATTGTTCATATCATAACTGGAAATGAAGCTCACTATAGATGTAGTTGGTTAAATTCAGTCAAAACTGGTAAAGCAAGAGCTACTATTAAAGGCTTTTGTAAACAAAAACTAAAAGAGCTAAATAACGAAATCGGCATAAAGATGCTCTCAGCGATATTTGAGACAAATGAAACTGAAATTTTATCATGGTTAGATAGTGAAAATTTAAGCAAAAAAGCTGGTAAAGTATCGTATGACTCTGAATTTTTAAAAGATGCTGTAAATGCTTTAAAGAAAAATGCTAAAAAAGATAAGTACATTATAGAAAAGCAAAAATTTGAAAATATAGTCGTTTACTCAAATTTCAAAGTAAATTCTGCAGAATTTGACTACTGTTGTAACCCAAAAAGGGGCGATAATATCGTAGGATTTAGAGATGGTGATCGAGTTACAGTTCATCATAGATTTTGTGATAGAGCGTCAAATTTGATGAGAGATGGTAAAGAGATAATCTTTGTAAAATGGACAAGAAACGCTCCTCATAGATATAAAATCATCCTGAATTTAGAGAACAAAAGAGGCTCACTTGCTGAGTTTTTAGCATATATAGCAAAACTTCAAGTTGATCTTGTAGCTATAAATTTAAACGAAAACGAAGAGACGAAGTCGGACTTTTTTGTGCTTATTATTGAACTTCATGAGAGTTTAAATATAGATGATATCAAAACTAAGATAAAAAGTAGATATAAGATAGTTGAATTTACTTCACTATCTGATGCTTATAACTAAAATTAAAGGAATATTATGGATTTAAATAGTGTTTTTACGGAGTTAAAAAAGGGAATCGCTGAGATTATTGATGAAGATAAGATAAAAGATATGATTAGAAATTTCTATGAAAAAGGTGAAAATTTCTATGTTAAAATAGGCATGGATCCAACCGCACCTGATCTTCATTTAGGTCATACTGTAACTTTACAAAAGATGGCTTTTTTACAAAAGCACGGGGCTATTATACAGTTTTTAATAGGTGATTTTACAGCTAGAATAGGCGATCCAAGTGGTAAAAGTGAGACCAGAAAAATGCTAAGTAAAGATGAGGTTTTAAAAAATGCCAAAACTTACGAAGAGCAAGTTTTTAAAGTATTAGATCCAGCTAAAACTAAGATAATGTTTAACTCAGCATGGGATGAAAAACTAAAAGCTTCTGATATGATAGCTATTGCTAGTACTTATAATGTCGCTAGAATGCTAGAGCGAGATGATTTTGAAAAAAGATTTAAAAACGAAACGCCAATATCAATAAGTGAGTTTTTATACCCTTTACTTCAAGGCTACGATAGCGTTGAGATGAAATGCGATATAGAAATGGGTGGAAATGATCAGAAATTTAACCTTTTAATGGGGCGTCATATGCAAAGAGTTTATGGTGTGGGAAAAGAACAAGCCATTATCACAATGCCACTTCTTGTTGGACTTGATGGTGTAAATAAAATGAGTAAATCTCTAAACAATTACATAGGTGTTACTGAAGAGCCAAATTCTATGTATGCGAAGGTTTTAAGTATTAGTGATGATTTGATGTGGGACTGGTATGAGCTTTTAAGTGAAAAAAGCTTAGAAGAGATTTCAGAGCTTAAAAAGAGCGTAGAAAGTGGTAAAATTCATCCAAAAGCAGCTAAAGAAAACCTTGCTTTAGAGATAACAAAGCGTTTTTATGATGAACAAACTGCTAAAAATGCAAAAGCTGAGTTTGATACTGTTTTTTCAGAGCACGCTCTTCCTAGTAATATGGATGAATTTAGCGTAGATGGTGAAATCTGGGTGGTAGAGGCGATTGTAAAGTGCGGTTTAGCTAGTTCAAATTCACAAGCAAGACGCCATATAAATGCAAATGCGTTTAGTATCAATCAAGAAAAGGTTAATGACGATCAGCTAAAATTAGGAAGTGGAAGCTATATTCTTCAAATTGGCAAAAGGAAATTTGCAAAACTAAATGTAAAATAAAGGCAAGATATGAAAAGCATTAAGATAGGAAAGCACGAGATACAATATCCAATTTTTCAAGGTGGAATGGGACTAGGAATTAGCTGGGATAGGTTGGCTGGCAATGTCAGTTTAAATGGTGCTTTAGGTATCATAAGCTCGGTTGGAACTGGGTATTATGAAGATAGAAAGTATTCTAAAAAAGAGATAAATTCAAAACCTTTAGGCAGTGAGAATTTTTACTCAACCCAGGGTCTTAATGCAATCATAACCAACGCTCGCAAAATTTGCGGACAAGCCCCAATTGGCGTAAATATAATGTGTGCTTGTAATGACTATGGTAGAATGGTTGTAGATGCCTGTGAAGCTGGGTTTAATATCATAGTAAGTGGTGCAGGACTTCCTACAAATTTACCAGAATTTACACAAAAATTTAAAGATGTAGCTTTGGTTCCTATCGTATCTTCAGCAAAAGCTTTGAAGATAATTTGTAAAAGATGGAAGCAAAGATATGATAGATTACCTGATGCTGTTGTGCTTGAAGGACCACTGAGTGGTGGTCATCAAGGCTTTACTTATGAGCAGTGTTTAGATCCAGAATTTCAGTTAGAAAAACTTATTCCAGTGGTTAAAGAGGAGATAAAAAACTGGGGTGATTTTCCACTTATTGCAGCTGGTGGAATTTGGGATAAAAATGATATTGAAAAGGCGATCTCTTTAGGTGCTGATGGTGTTCAGATGGGCACTAGATTTATAGGTACTTTTGAGTGTGATGCAGCTGATGAGTTTAAAGAGATTATATTAAATGCTACAAAAGATGATATCAAGCTAATTAGCTCTCCTGTTGGCTATCCAGCGCGTGGTGTACAGACAAATTTGCTTGATTTGGTTAGTAAAAAAGAGGGACCAAAAATACAGTGCATAAGCAACTGTGTAACTCCATGTGAACGAGGAAAAGGGGCTAAAAAAGTAGGGTATTGTATAGCAGATAGACTCTATGATGCTTATGCTGGCAAAAAAGAGAGTGGGCTATTTTTTAGTGGTGCAAATGGATATAGATTAAACGAGATTATTTCAGTTAAAGAACTTATAAGCAAGCTAGTTAATGGAGAGTAGTTTGGGATTTTTAAGGATTTTTCTTGTTTTTATAATTGCTACTTTTTTAAGTGCTGCTGATTTTAGCAACTTTGATAGAAATTTTGATTTAGCAAGTAAAGCAGAAAAGGAAGTTTTTCATAAAGAGCTAAGAAGCATTTACATTGAAGCTATGACAAAAGGAACTAAAAGCGATAAGATAGCGGTTTTAGAGCGACTTATTCACTCTTCTAAAGCTTTGGGTCTAAATTTTAAGGGTTATGAAAATGATCTCAAAAGCTTAGGTGGTAGTTATGATAGATATCTAAATTCTAAAGTATCACCAAAAAAAGAGCGTTCTATACAAGCAGATACACAGCCAAAAAAGCAAGTTGTGCTAGATCAAAATTTTGTACCTGAAGTTTTAGACTTTACAGAAGATAAACCTATTAAAAAAGTTCAAAAAACAGAGTCGCCTTCAAAAATAGAAACGCCCTTAGAAAAAAATCCACCTTTAGATGATAATGTCACACTTAAACAGCTAAATTTGATGAGTGTTGATAGGGTTGATGGTGGAGTGGTTTTAAATTTTAACCGACCTTTAGTAAGTGGTGAGATGAGACAGTTTGTCTTAGATAATAACGCTTATAGAAATGTTGTTGATTTTAAAGCTGGAAATTATGCTACGATTAGTAAGATAGAAGGTAGTGGAGCTAGTGAGATTAGAATTGCCCAGTATAATCCAAAAATAGCAAGAGTTGTTTTTACAGATAGTAAAAAATTTGATATTCTTATAAAAAGTGATGGAAAAACAGTTACAATAACATCTTCAAATCTTACAAAAGCTATAAACCAAACCCCAAAAGTAGCAGAAATAAAAAAACCTACTAAAAAAGAAAACATTAAATCAAAAGAGTCGGTCAAAAAAGAGCCTGCTAAAGTAATAAAAAAGGAGTCTATTAAAAAAGCCACAACTAGCTATAAACCAAGACTTATTGTTATCGACCCAGGTCATGGTGGAAAAGATCCAGGCACAATGGGAGCTGGACTTAAAGAAAAAGATATTGTTTTAAATATCGGCAAGGACTTAGGTGCTGAACTTACTAAAAGAGGCTATAAAATCGCATACACTAGAACAACTGATAAATTTATAAGCCTTAGAAATCGCACTGCGTTTGCTAACAAAAAAGATGCTGATCTTTTCATCTCTATCCATGTAAATGCTGGACCAAATAAAAATTCTAAACTAAGTGGTGTTGAGACATTTTTTCTAAGTCCAGCAAGAAGTGAGCGAAGTAAAAACGCAGCAGCTTTGGAAAACAGAGGCGACATTGAAGATATGAACTATTTTTCACAGCAAACTTATCTAAATTTCTTAAATCGTGAAAAAATTATCGCTTCAAATAAACTTGCGATAGATATTCAAAAACATATCTTAAACAGAGTTCAAAATAGGTATAATATGAAAGACAGTGGCGTTAGAGAAGCGCCATTTTGGGTTTTAGTTGGGGCTACGATGCCTGCTATTTTAATTGAAGTCGGATATATCACAAGCAAAAATGACAGCAAACACCTTGGCAAAAGAGCTTATCAAAAAGATGTCGCAAACGGCATTGCAAACGGTATAGATGCATATTTTTTAAAGAACTAGCATGCAGTACAAGGACGGTGTTTTATACTCTAGTAAGTTTTTGGATACTTACTATAGTGTTGCTTCACCATTTGAAGAGAGCTCGTTTGTTTTTACAAATTTAATAGATGAAATTTGGGATGAAAAAGATAGCTTTATCGTCGCAGAACTTGGCTTTGGAGCTGGGCTAAATTTCTTAAATTTGGTTAAAAAATTTAAAGGTTCTAATAAAAAACTTCATTTTGTTAGTGTTGAAAAATTTCCTTTTTCAAGGCGAGAACTAAAAACAATTTGGGATAAATTTAATAAATTTTCTCATCTTAGCAAAAAACTTATCAAAAAATACCCTAAATTTAGGGATGGATTAACCCGTATAAATTTTAGTAAAAACATAACTGTTGATATCTATTTTGGAGATATTAAGGATGCTTTAAAAGAGTTTGAGTTTAGAGCTGATATTTGGTTTATGGATGGTTTTGCTCCATCTAAAAACCCAGATATGTGGAGCTTAGAAGTTTGTAAAGGTATAGCAAATTTAAGCAAATACGGCACAATTCTATCCACTTATAGCGTCGCAAGAAGCGTGAGAGAAAATTTAGAAAAATCAGGCTTTAGTGTAGAAAAAAGATCTGGTTTTGCAACAAAAAAGGAGATGTTAAGGGCTAAATTTTTAAGTGATGATTTATCTTTTAGTGACTTATGCTTTAGCGCTCCAAATTTAAACCAACCTAAAAATGTTTTAGTTATTGGAGCAGGCATTGCTGGTATTGTAACGGCTTTGAAATTTCAAAATGCTGGTTTTAGTGTAAAAGTAGCTGAAAAAAACAAAGAAGTTGCCTTAAATGGTAGTGGAAATTTAGTCGGAGCTTTAACGCCACTAATTACTCAAAAGGGCGTAAATTTAGGCAAGATGCATTTAAGGGCTTTTTTCTTAGCAAGAAATTTTTATAAAAAACACGCTAAAAACTATGCTAAATTTGGTGGGTCTAAAGAGTTTGCGTTTAGTAAGAATTTAGAAAAAAGATATAAAAATAGTATTTTCACTCTAAAAAATGATGAGCCATATCCATCTATTTTCATTAAAAATGGCACTAGTATAAGACCAAAAGCACTTTGTGATGCTCTATCAAAAAAGTTAGACATTTTGCTAAATTTTGAGTTTGTTAGTTTAGAAAAGCTTGAAAATAGCTGGAGGGTTAAATTTAAAAATGGTGAAATTTTAGATGCAGATATGGTTGTTTTTTGCATGGGTAGTCATAGCGAAGAGCTGTTTGGCGGTGGGCTAAGTCCAAAGCTTAATTTTGATGAAAGCGTTTTGATTAGTTCTGTTCGTGGGCAAGTTACTTGGATAAAACAAAGGGTTAAAACCAACTCTTCTTTATCTGCTCGTGGCTATATTTGCCCAGCTTATGATGGCATTCAAGTAGTTGGTGCAACTTATGATAGAGCACTTTACTGTGATGAGGCGCGAGTAATGGATGATGCTAGAAATTTAGAGAGTGTGGCTGAGTTTTTATGTGATAAAAAGTGTGAAGTTTTAGGCTCAAAGGTAGGGTACCGTTCATATAGTGGCGATAGATTTCCTATAATTGGGCCTTTGGTTGATGTGGAATTTTTTAAGAAGAATTATAAAGAACTCCACTGGAAAAAAGAGCCAAAAATAAAACCTAAGTTTAAAGACGGGCTTTTTATAAACACTGCGCATGGTGCAAGAGGGCTTGGAACAGCTATTTTAGGTGCTGAGATGATTTTGGATTATGTTTTAAATAGACCTTTTTGTATAGAAAAGTCCTTAAAAAACGAGCTTCATCCAGCTAGATTTTTAGTTAGAAAACTTAAGAAGGGGTTGATATGAGAAAGATTTTACTGCTTATTTTGGCTTTGGTTTTGCTTTTTGGTGGGATTTTTATCCTTTCAAATGAAGCTATTAGGAAAGATTTAAAAATTATATCATTTTTGGTCTTGCTTATTGTTTATATTATTTCTTTGGTTGTTATAGCTATCGGAGAAAAAGATGTGGTAAAAGAGCCACTTATGAGTGCGATGCTTATAGCACTTGTGGCTGGTTTTATGAGTGGGTTTTTTATATCAAGCAAGTGGTATATTGTAGGTTTTGTGATAAGTTTGTATGTTGGTTTGGTTGTGGCACTACAGGTTAAATTTCAAACTTTTTCTAATAAAACTTATAAAATAAAAAGTGACATAGATGAGCAAATTTAATATCTCTATTGTGGTTATTTGGGTAGTTTGCCTTGTTTTAAATTTGGGACTATTTTTAGATATTTTTTCATATAGTGGTGGGATTTTTGCCTCTATGTTTTGGTTTTTTATGAGCATACTTGTTTTGATTTTGATATATACTGCTAATATTTCAAAATTTATAACTGGGCTACTGCTTATATTCGTTGGATTTTGTGGCGGATATTTTACAAGTTATTTATACTTTGGTGTAGCTGATATAAATGCACTTTCTATGGGAATTTTATCAGCTATAATAGCTGTTAGCTTAAGGTTTGGCGTAGCAGTTTTATAGTATGCTTTATAAAACTGCTAGTATATTGTTTTAATATATTAACTTAGCCTCTAAATTTAGATTTTTTAGACTAAATTTAAGGCTAAATTTTATTTTACTCGCCCCAGATCTCTTTTGCTAATTCTTGTACAAGCCTAATCTTTGCCCATTGCTCATCTTCACTTAGTTCATTTCCCTCTTCTGTCGATGAAAATCCACACTGAGTACTAAGCAAAAGCTGGTCTAATGACACAAATTTGATAGCTTCTTTAACTCTAGCTTTTATGCTATCTTTATCTTCAAGCTCTGGAAATTTAGATGTTATAAGCCCTAGGACAACTTTTTGATCTTTGATATATCTTAATGGCTCAAATCCACCTGAGCGGTCATTATCATACTCTAAGAAAAACATATCAACATTACATTTACCAAATAGTACTTTAGCTACACTTTCATATCCACCACTTGAAAACCAAGTCGAGCGAAAATTTCCACGACAAACATGAACGCTTACTATCATATCATCAGGTTTTGCTTTTACTATCTCATTTAGCATCCAGACATAGTTATCTTTGATTTTTTCTAAATTTACTCCTCTAGCTTCATAAGCTTTTACTTTCTCAGCATCGCAAAACTCACCCCAAGAAGTATCATCAAGTTGTAGGTGTTTACAACCAAGTTTGTAAAATTCTTTCATAGCGTCTATGTAGGTGTTGGCGATGTCTTTATAAATTTGATTATCATCTTTAGCATAAATTTCTATAGGCTCATAGTTTTCTTCTCTAACGCAAGGTATTAAGTGAAGCATAGATGGACTAGGAATGGTCATTTTGGCATTTTGTGTCAAATTTGCTAAAAATTTGAAGTGATTTAAAAATGGATGGCTTTTATCAAAGTGAATTTTATCTTCAATCACAATAGTATTTGCTTTTGGTTTATTACCTTTAAATTCTACTGACCATTTGCTGGCTTTTACTCTTTTTATTCCACCAATAAATGATAAAAAGTCAAGATGCCAGTACTCTCTTCTAAACTCGCCATCAGTGATAAATGGTAAATTTAACTCTTTTTCTTTTTCAACCAACTCTTTTATGCACTCATCTTCTATTTCCTTAAGGTCTTGTGCTGAAATTTCACCACTTGTAAATTTAGCCCTTGCTTCTTTTAGTTTTTTGGGTCGTAAAAAACTGCCAACTATATCGTAAGAGTATTTGCTCATAAATTTCCTTTAAACAAAATTTGAAAATTATATCAAAAGATAGATAAAAATGTTATAAATATTTTAAAATTAAATGCTATAAAGTTTACAAGTCCTTAAATTTAAGGACTTGTAAGGTGGGAATTTTAGTTTTTTTCTATTGATTTTTGTAAAATTTGAGTTGCTTTTTCAATACCAGCGAATTCTTTAACCTTAACCCATTTGTTTGGCTCAAGATCTTTATATCTCTCAAAGAAATGCTTTATCTTATCAAGAGTTATCTTTGGAAGATCATCAATACTTTTTATATTTTCATATCTAGGATCTATTTTTGTAGTTGGAACTGCTAAAAGTTTCTCATCCATTCCAGCTTCATCTTCCATTACTAAAACACCAATTAAACGGCAAGGTATCACACTTCCTGCTTGAAGTGGGTACTCATTTAATACCAAAATATCGGCTGGATCTCCATCGTCAGCTAAAGTATTTGGCACAAAGCCGTAGTTTGCTGGGTAAAACATCGCTCCATATAGTACGCGGTCAACCATAACAGCACCGCTATCTTTATCGACTTCATACTTTACATTTGAGCCATATGGTATCTCTATAACTGCGTTAATCTTATCAGGGTTTGAGCCTGCTTTTATCTTGCTTAAATCCATCTTTTACTCCGCTAATTTTACTCTATCAACATCAATTTTATTGTTTTGATTTGATTCCTCATCAACTTCGCCATAAATTTCTAAAAAAGTACTCTCATTTGCAGTTACACCGCCCCAGTCATCATCGTCAATTTCTATTATTATAGTATCGCCGTTTTGATCTCTAAACTCATATTTTTCATCGCCTAAGGCTTTATTTATATAGCCTCTTAAGGTTACCTTTTGATCATCTTTTGCTTTTAAAACCTCTTTTACAGAGCTTATATTTTGAGAATTTTTTGAACTTACAAATCCACCAGCAAAAGCTAAACTTGCTGCAACCAAAGAAATTACTACTATTTTTTTCATTTTTTCTCCTTAATTCATCTGTTTCATTATCTCTGAGACAATAATCTCATTCATTTCGCCAACTATTTCTTCTACTGTTCTTTCGCCATCTATTGATCTATATATTTTTTTATCTGTATAAAATTTGCGAATATCTTCAATTGGTTCTAGGAAAACTTTCATTCTGTTGTTAAATACTTCTTCATTGTCATCAGCTCCTCTTGCTCTACCTAAAACTCTATCTTTTGCAGTCTCTTCGCTAACTGTTACTTCTATGACGCTTATTAAATTTATACTTTTTTTCTCAGCCATAACTTCATCAAATTTAGTCATTTGCTCAACGCTTCTAGGAAAGCCATCTATGATGATAAAATCAAGCTCTGAATTTTCAATAGCTGATACTATGGTGTTTACAACCACATCAAGAGGAACAAGATTTCCTTGATCTATGTAGCTTTTTATCTCATTTCCAAGTTCGCTACCACTTGCTACTTCAGCTCTAAGCATATCTCCTGTTGAGTAGTGTGCAACGCTTTGATTCATCTCTTTAATTGCGCTTGCATCTGTTGTTTTACCGCTTCCTGGGGCTCCGATTATTAGAAATAGATTTTTCATTTATTCTCCTTTTTAATTACTCTAAGTCCTAGCTCTTTTAACTGCTCATCACTTGCCTTACTTGGGGCTTTTGTCATTGGACATTGCGCTCTTTGGGTTTTTGGAAATGCTATGACATCTCTTATAGAACTTGACTTTGTAGCAAGCATGATAAGTCTATCAAAGCCGATCGCAATACCGCCATGTGGTGGAGCTCCAAAACTAAGAGCGTCAAGCAAAAAGCCAAATTTATCTCTTTGTTCAGTTTCATTTATGCCTAACTTAGCAAAGACCTTTTGCTGGATATCATTTTTGTGAATTCTTATACTTCCACCGCCTAGTTCAACGCCATTTAAAACAACATCATAAGCTACACTTGTGATATCATCTATATCATCATCTATATTGTTTGGCATAGTAAAAGGGTGGTGCATCGCTGAGTAGCTTCCATCGTCATTTTCTTCAAACATAGGAAAATCTATAACCCATAAAAATTCCATCTTGTTTTGATCTATAATGCCCATTTCATTAGCTAAGAAAATTCTAAATCTTCCCATATAATCAAGCACTACTTTTTTCTTACCAGCACCAAAAAATACAACATCGCCTACTTCTAGCTCGCATCTTTTTACAAGTTCATCTAATGCTTCTGGTGCGTCTTCAAAAAACTTAACTAGCGGACCTTTTAAGCCATCTTCTTTTACTTGAATAAATGCTAACCCGCTTGCTCCAAATTTACGAACAAAATCTTCAAAACCTTTCATTTGTCGTTTACTAAAGATATTATCGCCATTTGGAACTCTTAAGGCTTTTATTCTATTTCTTTTTTTATCACTTGCTATTTTGGTAAAAATTTCATTTGAGCACTTTTCAAATACATCATCTACATCTACCATTTTAAGGTCATATCTAAGATCTGGCTTATCACTTCCATAAATTTCAGTAGCATCTTTGTATGTCATGATAGGAAATGGTGTATTTACTTCGTATCCGCAAGCTTTAAAGATATCTTTTAAAACCTCTTCGCCAACTTTCATTACATCTTTTTGCTCGCAAAAGCTCATCTCTATGTCTATTTGAGTAAATTCAGGCTGGCGATCTGCTCTTAAATCTTCATCTCTAAAGCACTTTGCTATTTGAAAATATTTATCAAATCCAGCACACATTAAAAGCTGTTTAAAAAGCTGTGGACTTTGTGGTAAAGCATAAAACTCGCCATTGTAAACTCTGCTAGGAACTAGATAATCCCTTGCTCCTTCAGGTGTTGCTTTTGTTAAAATCGGAGTTTCAACTTCAACAAATCCAAGTCTATCAAGAGCGTTTCTACAAGCCATAGCAGCTTTTGATCTCATCTTAAAACGCTCAAAATTCTCAGGTGTTCTAAGATCTAAAAATCTATACTTAAGCCTTGTTTCTTCGCCAACTTCTTTATCTCCTAAAACAAAAGGCAAGGCTTTACTTGGGTTTTCTATCTTTAGTTCATCAACTACTACTTCTATTTCACCTGTTTTAAGTTTAGGATTTGTAAGCCCTTCGCCTCTAGCTCTAACTCTACCTTTTGCTTTTAACACAAACTCATTTCTTACTGTGTTTGCTATCTTATAAGACTCTTTACTATCTGCTGGATCACAAACAAGTTGTAAAAGTCCTGTTCTATCTCTTAAATCTATAAAGATGATACCGCCGTGGTCTCTATAAGAGTTTACCCAGCCACAGATAAGAACCTCTTTACCTATGTCATCTTTTGATAAATCAGTACAATAATGACTTCTCAAATGCATTCCTTTGTAAAAATATAGCTCACATTATACCTAATTTTGTTATAATAGTGCTTATGAATATAAAGAATTTACACGAAAATCTAAAATTTGCAGGCATCATTGCTAAAAACCCAAGTAGCGCTCTTGAAATTTCTGAAATTTTAAGAGAATTTAAAATAGAATCGCTATTTGAAACTAAAAGTGCAAAAGCTTTGGGCTTAAAACCCTACTCGTTATGTGAAATTTCAAAATTTACAAATTTCATTATCTCAGTTGGGGGCGATGGAACGCTTATTGGTGCTTGTAGAGAAGTGGTTGGCAAATGCAACTTTAATCCATATATCTTAGGCGTTTATGATGGAAATTTAGGATTTTTAACAGATATTAAAATTTCAGAATTTAAAGGCTTTATGAGTGAGTTTTTAAAGGGTGAGTATAAGGTTGAGCACCCTTTAATGCTTGAAGCTAGGTTTTATAAAAACTCTCAGTTAGTCTCTACAAAGGTTGCTTTTAATGATGTTGTATTTACTAGAACAGCAGTTTTATCAATGAGTAGCGTTGATGCTTATCTTAATGGAGAGAAATTTAACTCATACTACGGAGATGGCGTGATAATCAGCTCACCAATTGGCTCAACTGCATATAATATGAGTGCAGGCGGACCAATAATCTATCCTTTAAGTTCTGATATTTGTATAACTCCGATATGTTCTCACAGTCTTACACAACGCCCTTTAGTTATCTCAGGCTTTGCAAATTTAAGCTTTAAAAACTCTAGTGGAAGTAAAGTAGGAGTAGTTATTGATGGGCAAAAGATCTATGATATGGATAAATTTGATGAGATTTTTGTTGGGCTTGGTAAAAGTAGTGCAAATTTAATAAGACATATCGGCAGGGATTATTTTGCTGTTTTAAGAGATAAACTAAACTGGGGACATATAAAATGATAACTAGGCTTTTGATTAAAAATCATCTAAGCTTTAAAGAAGTTGAGCTTAAATTTGATAAAGGACTTAGCGTATTTACTGGAGCAAGTGGGGCTGGTAAAAGTGTGCTAATGGAGGCGATTTTAGCTGCTTTTGGTCTGGTAGAAGCTAGTGCAAGTTTGATAGAAGCTGATGTAAATTTTAAATTTGATATGAGTGAGTATGGCATACTAAATGAGCCTATAAATTCTTTTAAAATGGTTAAAGAAAAAAGCACTAGATATTTTATAAATAACCAGTTTGTTGCTAAAAAAAACTTAACTCAAATAGCAAATGAGCATATAAAGTATTTAAGCGTAAGAGATACTAGCGAATTTGAAAACAAAAATTTACTAAATTTGCTTGATAATATAGCTATAAAAAACAGCAAAACTCACAAGAAAAATTTAACACATTTAGCCCAAATTTGGAAAGAATTTAGCGAAGTTAAGTCTGAGTTAGAACGCATTAAAGCTGAAGAGTTAAAGCTTGCTGAACTTAAAGAATTTGCTAAATTTGAGATAGAAAAAATAGAGAAAATTTCTCCAAAAGTTGGCGAATTTGAAGAGCTTATGGAGCTTAAAAAGCTTCTTTCTAAAAAGGATAAGATAGAATCAGCCTGGAGTGAAGCATATGGGATTTTTAGCTTTGAAAGTAGGGTTGTGGAGGCTTTAAGAATAAGTGGTCAAGACGCTAGTTTTTTTGAAGAGGCTATGAATGAACTTAGGGCTAAAAAAGATGAGCTAAATTTAGATGAACTTGAAAACATTGACATAGAAAAAACTCTTGATAGGATAGAGGATTTAAGCTCTTTAGAAAAAAGATATGGCAGCATTGAAGAGGCTTTAAAAGCACTTGATAGAAAAAAGTTTGAGTTAGCACACTATGAAAATATAGAATTTACAAAAAATGATCTAGAAAGAAAATTTAAAGAGTTAAAAATTAATCTAGAAAATTTAGCAAATTTAGTAAGTAGTGAAAGAAAAAAAGCTAAAATTCCACTTGAAAAACTTTTAAATTCATATCTAAAAGAGCTATATATGAGTGATTTAAAAGTTATATTTAGTAGTAAAAATATAGACAATTTAGGATCTGATAGTATAGGATTTGAAGTTTTAGGTACAGAACTTAAAAATTTAAGTTCAGGTGAGTTAAACCGCTTAAGGCTTGCTTTTATAGCAAGTAGTGTGGATATTTTGGGCTTTGCAAATGGAGTTTTGATTTTAGATGAAATAGATGCAAATTTAAGCGGAAAAGAGGCGATGAGTATAGCAAATGTGCTTACAAAACTAGCTAAATTTTACCAAATTTTTGCAATTTCTCACCTTCCACAGCTTAGTTCCAAAGCTAACTCACACTTTTTAATCACAAAAAATAACGAAATTTCTAGCGTTACAAAACTTGATGAAAATGCCAAAATAACAGAACTTGCAAGGATGATTAGTGGCGAAACTATAAGCCAAGAAGCTATAAATTTTGCCAAAAAACTAAAAAATGACTGAAATTTAAGCTTTGGTTTGCCAAACTTAGTTAAAATTGTGGGTTATATTAGAAATAAGGATTTATCTTATGATAATAGATACCCACTGTCACCTAGATGATAAGCAGTTTGATGCTGACTTAGATGATGTTATAAAACGAGCTAGATGTAGCGGAGTAGGAAACATTATTATTCCAGGTGCGGATATAAATGATGTTAAAAAGGCAAGAAATATAGCTTATGCTTATGATGATGTCTTTTTTGCAGTAGGAGTTCATCCATATAATTTAAGTGATTGGGATGAAGATAGGCTCTTAGAATTTGCAGATGATCCAAAGTGTGTAGCAGTTGGAGAGTGTGGGCTTGATTACTTTAGGCTTAAAGAGGACTTTCAAAGTGATGAAGAGCGTATTGCTGAAAAAGAGATGCAAAAAAAAGTTTTTATATCTCAAATTCGTTTAGCTACAAAGCTAAAAAAACCGCTCATTGTTCACGCAAGAGATGCAAATCAAGATGTGTATGATATCTTAAAAGAGCACGGTAAAGATTTAGTTGGTGGTGTTTTTCACTGTTTTAATGCAAGTGAGTTGCTTTTAGATTTTGAGAAATTTTACTATGGTATCGGCGGGGTTTTAACATTTAAAAATGCTAAGAATTTAGTAGAAATTTTACCTAAAATTCCTATCTCAAAGTTACTCGTAGAAACAGATGCACCATACCTTGCCCCCACACCAAATCGTGGGAAGAGAAATGAACCAAGTTATACGACACTTGTAGTTGATAAGATGTCTGAAATCTTGGGTTTTAGCGTAAGTGAGATTGAGAGTATAACTACAAAAAACGCTAAAGAGCTTTTTAAAATCAAGGAGTAAATTTGAGATTTATATCAATTTTTTTATTTACATTTTTGTTTATAGTGTCGGCTAAAGCTGATATTATAAGCGAGGTTTTAGAAGAATTTGCTATAAACAATACAAAAGCAAACAGAGATAGTGTTATAAATATACAAAAATCAATAACACAAGATGACATTAGGGATTTTAAATCAACTTTAAAAAGTAAGCCAAACAACGCTTATATCGTTAAAAGAGAGATAGAAAAGATAGATGCACCAAAATTTCTAATGTTTTTGGCAATGACAGAGTCAAGATTTACAAATTTTGCTACTTCGGATAAAAAAGCAGCTGGAATGTGGCAGTTTATGCCAAAAACTGCTAAAGCATTTGGACTTGACATAAATGCTCATGTTGATGAAAGAAGAGATCCTTTTTTGTCAACCGATACAGCTTTTGCATATATTGCTACACTAAATGGTATGTTTGATAATAAATGGTATTTATCGCTTATGGCTTATAATTGTGGTGATGGGTGCATGAGAAAGACTATTAAAAATTTAGGAACTAATGATTTTAGTGCTTTACTAAATAGCTCAATCACCCCAAAAGAGACCAAAGGGTTTATAAAAAAGATTATAAAATACACAATAATCTCAAAAACACCACATATAGAGTCCGTTTTGGTAAATTTAGAGCCAAATGTTGAGATTGAAAAGATAAAAGTTGATGGTGGGACAAAACTTTCTAGTGTTGCTAAAAGTATAGGCGTTCCAGTTGAGGATATGAAAACTTACAACCCACATATCAAACAAGGAGTTGCTCCAAGTACAAATGAAACCTATCACTTTTATATACCAGAAGATAAGTTAAATTTATATGCGTTAAACTATATCGGCAAGCTTATAAGAGGCGAAAAAGAGCTTGATAAGAGATTTGAAATTCATAGAGTTGCTAAAGATGAAACACTTAAAGATATAGCGGATAAATGGAGTGTTAAAGTGGCTGATATTAAAGAACTTAATGGATTAAAAAGCGATAAAGTTGTTGTTGGATATGAACTTAAAATTCCATTAACTAATCTAGCATTAAATGATAATAAAAAATACAGTATCGGTTCTGCATCCAAAACTAAGAAATTTGATTTTAGAAAAGGCAACATTGTTGCTTTAAGTGATTTGTAAATTAGGAGATTAGTATTGTTTTACCGTAAAATTTTATTAGTTTTGTTTGTTGCGTTTGTAGTTGTAGGCTGTTCTGGTAAGCCCAGTGTTGAAGTAAAAAGTGGTGGTATAGGAACTCCTAAAAAAGCAACTCCAGCAACCATGAGACCATATACTATAAGAGGAAAAACCTACTATCCTGAAACTGTTAAGGTTGGCGATACACAAAGTGGGCTTGCTAGTTGGTATGGTCCTGGATTTCACGGTAAAAGTACTTCAAATGGCGAAAGATACAGTATGTATGCTCAAACAGCAGCACATAAAACATATCCGATGAATACAATGGTAAAGGTCACAAATACAAATAATGGTAAAAGCACTATTGTGAGGATAAATGATAGAGGTCCATTTGTAGCTGGCAGGGTTATAGATCTATCTAAAAAAGCAGCTTCTGATATAGATGTTGTAGCTAGAGGAACAGCTCCTGTTAAGCTTGAAGTCGTTGGATTTTATGGCAAAACCGCTACTATTTCAACTCCTGCTAAAGATAGAGTTTTTTTAGGTGGAAATTTTATGGTTCAAGTTGGAGCGTTTAAAAACAGAACTGGAGCTGAAATTTATAAAGCTCAATATGATGGCGAAAGTGGATATAAAACAGCTGTTAAAGAGTATCATGCAGATGGGCTTTATAGGGTTTTCTTAACAGGATTTAAAAGCGAAGATGAAGCAAGAGATTTCGCACTTAATACCCACATAAGTGGCGCATTTGTAGTAAGGCAGTAGTTATGATAAGGCAAACTAAAGAGACAAAAATTTCACTAGAACTTGAAATTTATGGTAGTGGAAAAGGTGATATCAAAAGTGGCGTTGGGTTTTTTGATCATATGCTTGAAGCCTTTGCTAAGCACTCTTTAATGGATCTAAAAGTAGAGTGTGATGGCGATACATTTGTAGATGATCATCATAGCGTTGAAGATATCGGCATAGTTTTAGGTCAGGTTTTAAAAGAGCAAATTTATCCTATAAAAAATGTAGAAAGATATGGCAATGCTGTAGTTGTTATGGATGAAGCTGCTGTATCTTGCGATTTGGATTTATCAAATAGAGCATTTTTAGTTTATGAGAGTATAAAAAGTGGCTTTATTGGTAAATTTGATGCAGAGTTGTTGCCTGAGTTTTTTAGAGCTGTAGCTTTTAATGCTGGTATCACACTTCACATCACAAAACTAAGAGGCGAAAACAAGCATCATATAGCAGAAGCGTCATTTAAAGCTTTTGGAGTTGCTCTAAGAAGGGCTTTAGCTAAAAATGATAGAGTTGGAATTCCTAGCACAAAAGGAGTTTTATGATAGAGATTATTTTTTTAGATGTTGATGGATGCTTAACAGATGGTGGACTTTACTATACAAATAGTGGTGATGAGTTTAAGAAATTTAATGTAAATGATGGCTTTGGCATAGAACAGTGGAACAAAATGGGTAAAATTTCAGCTATCATCACAGGAAAAAGTTCTGCTATAGTGGAAAAAAGAGCGTCTGATCTAAAAATAAAATATGTCTATCAATCTGTAAAAGATAAACTATCCGTTGCAAAAGAAATTCTAGCTAAAGAGAATCTAAGCTTTGAAAATGCTGCGGCAATTGGTGATGATTTAAATGATATAAAACTTTTAAATGCTGTAAATCTAAGCTTTAAGCCCGCAAATGCACATGAAATTTTAAAAACAGATATTACTCTTAAAAAGTGTGGTGGAAGCGGTGCTGTTAGAGAGATGATAGAGATTATCGTAGATAAAAATGGCGAATCAAAGCTTTGGTTTGATAAATGGCGCTAAGAATTTTTTATTTTGGTACTATTCTTTTTGCAGTTGCATTAGTTTTTCTAATGATGCAAGTTCCATATACTAAGGATTTTTTCAAAGATGATATAGATATCGCTACTATGGAGATGAGAGATATTACTGATTATCAAGTTGATATAAATGGAACTAATGCCATTTACCAAGCAGATAGCGGTATAAGATATAGTAGTCATGATGAGTTTGAGAATTTTCGTGGCAAGATGATAGATAGTGATAGAAATCATTCAATGCGTTCAAATGTAGCTATTTCAAAGGGTGATGAGCTGATATTTAAAGGCAAAGCAACCTATCTTAGTTCAGATGATATTAACTATATTTCAGAAGAGATTATATATAATACCAAAGACAAAACCGCCACAAGCAAAGTTCCATTTTTCTTAAGACAAAATGAAAATAATGTCACAGGAGATAGTTTGGTTTATGACCTAAAATTTAAACAAACTTACGCAACAGGAGTTCACGCATGGTATTTTTACGAAGATTAGGGCTGTTTTTGGCAATCATTGCTATGCCTATTTTTGCAGAGAAAGTTGAGGTTACAGCTGATAATTTTTTTGCTGATGAGGTAAAATTAATAAGTGTTTTAACAGGCAATGTTCATGTAAAAAAAGGCTCATATGACACACTTGATAGCAATAAAATCACTATCTATTTTGATAAAAATAAGCAACCTATAAAGTATGAAGCCACTGATAATGCTAGGTTTAAAATCTTAATCAACGAAAGCCACTATAATGGCAAAGGAGATAAGCTTACATATATTCCAGCTGAGGATAAATACATCCTTACTGGAAATGCTTGGATAGAAGAAGTTGAGACTAAAAGAGAGGTTTTTGGAGATATTATAACTATAAGCCAACTTGATGGAAAGTATGAAGTTGATAGCTTTAGAGATAGTAAAAACAAAGATAAAAAACCAGCAAGACTAATATTTCATGTTGAGGAAAAAAAGTGATAAAAACAGGGGCTGCTAACTTTATCACATCATCTCCAAATTTAAGCCTTAGTCCAAATTTTGGACTAAGTGAGGTTGTGTTTATTGGGCGATCAAATGTTGGCAAAAGTAGCCTTATAAACTCACTTGCAAATCATAAAAATTTAGCAAAAAGTAGCCAAACACCAGGAAAAACTAAGCTTATAAATTTCTTTGAGATAAATTTTATAGATGAAAGTGAGAGATATAAACTTGTTTTTGTTGATTTGCCAGGTTTTGGCTATGCAAAGGTTGGCAAATCAACGCATGAAATTTGGTCAAAAGCACTAGATGAGTTTGTAAGAAATAGAAGCACTATTAGGCTTTTTATTCACTTAAAAGATTCAAGACATTTTGATTTAGATATTGATTTAGAAGTGGGAAATTATCTAAAAGATATAAAAAAGCCAGATCAAACCATACTAAATTTTTATACAAAAAGTGATAAACTAAATCAAAGTGAGCGTTTTAAAGTTCTTAAATTTGATCCATCAGCAGTTTTTGTATCATCGCTAAATCAAAAAGGAATTGATAAAGCCAGAGAGCTCATCATAAAAGGAACTTTTGGTGGAATTTAAAAAAGCAAAACTAAAAGATATATCTTTGATGCAAGAGATGATAAAACCTGAGATTGAAAGTGGAGTCATACTTCCTAGGTCAAATGACGAGATAGCAACTTCGATTCGCTCATACATTTTAGCTTATGAAAAAGATGAGCTTATCGGGTATGGAGCACTTAAAATTTATAGTCAAAAATTAGCTGAGATTAGAAGTCTTGTTATAAAAAGAGAATTTAGAGCAAAAGGAGTTGGCTCAGCTCTTGTAAAAGAGCTTTTAAAAGAGGCAAAAGAGTATGAGATAGAGGCTGTTTTTGCGCTAACTTACAGGGATAAATTTTTTATAAATTTAGGTTTTGAAGTTGTTGATAAAGATGAGTTGCCTAGTCAGAAAATTTGGGCTGATTGTATAAAGTGTAAGAACTTTCCTGTATGCAACGAAATAGCAGTTATTTACAAGTTTTAGAGTTTGTTTGCTTGCCAATAGCTTTGATCTTGTATCAGTTTTTAAGCTCGGTATTTAGCTCGTTGCCACCACTTCTTGGGCTATTTTTTACATATGCTATTGTTAAGCATTATGAAAAAGATGTAACTTATAAAGACTATAGTTCAGGGTGGTATATCGCTGTGGTTTATCTATTTGTGATTGAGCAAATTCATGGATTTAAGCCACTTTCGGTTGGAATTTTTTTTGGAATTTATTACTATTTTTTATTTGATTATATAGTTAGGAGTGTTAAATTTAGGGATTTAGCTCTTATGATAACGGCTGCTTTTGGCTATATCGGGACATTTTTAACGAGTAATTTTTTATCATATTTAAATAACGATAGTTATCTTGTTTTTGGGTTTGAGTATGTTACATTTATATTTATAGAAGCAACTCTTAGTTTGCTTTTGTTTAAAGGACGAATTATTTGAGACTTAAAATAGCTGCTTTTTTTGTGATTTTTGTTTGGGTACTTATCCTTTCAAGATTATACTATTTAAGCATAGTATCAAATGAAGAGTATGCAAGTATCGCGAAAGAAAATGCTATTAAAACCAAAGATATTCCACCAACAAGAGGGCAAATTTTAGACTCTAAAGGTAGACCTGTTGCTATAAATTTGCTAGGGTACTCTCTTTTTTTAGCACCCCATCTAAAAAACGAAGAACTAAATAAAGAGATTTCATATATAGTTGATGTTTTTAAAGATCAAAATTCAAGCAAAGATTTAAACGCAAGCCTAATAGAAAAAGAGTATAAAAAACAAAACTCACCGTACAATCAAGAATTTATAAAAGTTGTTGATTTTTTAGATTATGATAGAGTTATACCGCACTTTGCTAGATTAAATTTACGCTCAAATTTAATGGTTGAACCAGCTTCACTTAGGCACTATCCTTATGATAGCTTAGCCTCTCATGTAGTTGGCTATGTAGGAAGAGCTACAGCTAGAGATATAGAAAAAAACCCGCTCTCACGCCTTACAAACATAATGGGAAGAAGTGGAGTTGAGGCTTATTATAATGATATTTTACAGGGTAAAAAAGGCGAACGCCAAACAAAAGTTACAGCACTAAATCACATTGTAGAAGAGATATCATATGTAAAACCACAAAGTTCTGATATATCGCTTCATATAGATATGGAAATTCAAGAATTTTTAAAAGATCTTTACAAAGATCACTCAGGTGCTGTTATCATAATGGATGTTGAAACTGGAGCGATAATAGGAGCGGGAAGTTTTCCTGAGTATAGCTTAAACCCTTTTGTTACTGGGATTAGCTCAGCTGAGTGGAATGAGCTAATAAACGACCTTGATCATCCATTTACAAATAAACTCGCAAATGGTCTTTATCCGCCAGGTTCTGTCATAAAAATGGCGATGTCACTAGCGTTTTTAAATAGCGGTAAGATTACTAAAGATACTAGCCATTTTTGTGGCGGTTACTTAGAGTATGGAAAAAATAAGCACAAATTTCGCTGCTGGAAGCGTTGGGGTCATGGCGATATGAATATGAATGATTCTATTAGGGAAAGCTGTGATGTTTATTACTATGAAAACAGCCTTATTGTAGGCATTGACTTTATAGCTGCAAATTTAGAGAAATTTGGATTTGGTAAAAAAAGCGGTGTTGATTTGCCAAATGAGTTTTTAGGAACTGTTCCAAGCAAAGCATGGAAAATGGAAAAGTACAACCAGCCGTGGTATATAGGAGAGACAATCATTACTTCCATAGGGCAAGGAAGTATGCTAGTAACTCCTATACAAATGGCAAAACACACTGCTGAAATTGCAAGTGGCAAGGGCTTAACACCTCACTTTTTAAAAAGTATAGATGGCAAAGAAGTTGAGTTTGATACATATGAGGTTTTTAGCTCTTTTGAAAAAGATCAACTTCCTGCCATAAGACATGCTATGTATGAGGTTTCAAATCACCCAAAAGGAACGGCTTATAGATATACAAACGATAGTAGAGTAAAGATTGCCACTAAAACAGGAACTGCTCAAGTTGTAAGCATACCACAAAGTGAAAAGGTTCGCATGAAAGAAAAAGATATGGAGTACTATCAGAGATCTCATGCTTGGATAGTTGGTTTTGGTCCTTATGAAAAACCAAAATATGCTGTAACTGTCTTAGTAGAACATGGTGGTGGCGGAAGTAGTGTGGGTGGTCCTATCATAAAAAGAGTTTTTGAAAAGCTTTTAGATATGGGATATATCGACGAAAATGCTACGAAATAGCTCAATATATTTAGTATTTTGGCTATGAAATATAATAAACCCTAACAAAATAACTAAAAAGATTTATAATTTTAAAAGTTATAAATTTGTGGAGTAAAAGACAAATAAAGAACTAAATTAAAAAAGGAAAAACTTTTGAAACTAAGCTTTATAAGCTCACTTAAATTTATAAACTTAATAATATTAACACTAATACTTTCATCTTGTGATGATAATAATAAATCACACTTCACAGTTACAGCTGATACTGTCATTAAACCAGGATCTGAAATTTCAAAGTATGTAACTCAAGATGAAATTAATAGCTTTGGATTTAGATACTGGGATATAGATAATAATTACACTGAATTTGTTAATCCTATAGCCATTCCATTAAGAGATGCTTTAAAACAAAAAAACACAAATAAAGTATTAAGTTATTTAAAAGATAATAATCTAAGTGCAGATATACAAATAGAAGATGGAACAACACCTATAATGTATTCAAGCTTTTATAATGATATAAATACTACAAATGAACTAATAAAACTAGGTGCTGATGTCCATAAAAAAGATAAGTATGGTTTAAGCCCTATGGCTTATGCTATTTCTATGAATAGCATAGATGTAGTTAAAGCTTTAATTAATAGTGGTGTTAAATTTGAAGAAGTACCACTTACTCAAGGATATATTTTAACACCAAGCTATAGAAATATTGAAAAATTAGTAATAGATGGTGATAATATAGAAATCATCTATAAATACAATAATGTTCAAAAAGATTACGATACGCCTAAGGGTTATGGATATATGTTTGATGATATTGTTTTTAAAAACTGGTTAGAACTAGCAAAAATAATCCTAGATAGTGGCTATAAACCATATCCATATTTTTTTAATGGAGATGAAGTTTTAGTTGGAAATAGTATATATGATATTTTTCCAAAAGAAGAAGTCAACAATGCTATGGATATAGAGTTAGAAGAGTATAAAAACCAAGCTGGTGATAATTTTGATTTAAAGCTTTTTATAGATGACTTTTCATATGATTACTCTTTATATAAAGTTTTAGAAAATGTTCCCAATCACGAACCAATGCTAAATTTACTCCTAGAACACAATATCTCAGGACAACCATCAAAAGAGCTAATGAAAAAAGTGTATGATAGTGAATGTTATGATGACTATGTTTGGCATTCCAAAACAAAAGAAAATAAAGGTATAGATAAAAACTATGAAATATTTTTTACACTAAGATTAAAATTAGCACAAAGTATGTGTTCTGATAAAAATGGAACTTTTAATAATATAAAAGATTATATTTATTATAAAAATAGGAGAAATTTAACAGACGGCATTGTAGGTATCATAAATAGTGGTGATAAGGTGATTTTTAAAAATCCAACGGATACTATTTATAATGAAATAAATACAATAAATGGTAAAAATTTCATAGAATAATATCTAAAAAAATACTAAAAAGTGATAAAATTATAAAATCTAAAAAATTAAAATACAAATAAATAATGTAAATTTAAATTAATTAATTTTAAATAGTAGCTTGATAATATTAAAAGATTTTTATAGAAATGTTATGGTAATATAACAAAATATCAGAGAAAAACTAGGTAATTTTACACAATAGCACCTTTTAAAACAAATATCAGTAAAATTATAAAACACTAAATTTATAAGGAAAATTTTGAAAAACAACTCAAATAATCAAGTCTTTAAACAAAAAAGAGATTATGATAAAAATCCACTGATTATAAAAGATTATAGTTATTTTTTTGGTGTTTCATTGAGATTTTTTTCAATTTTTGTTGCCGTGACTATCATATTTTATATTTATTGCATAATAAATCCAATGAAAGAAGAAATAGAAATTTGGATTTTATTTCTTCCTGTGGTAGTGCCTTTGGCACTTGTCCTTTATGATTATTATGTTTATGTTGTAAGAGATAATTATACGCTTTATTTTGCCAATAATTCTATTGATTATATGCTGGGTGGTAAATTAAAACGCAAAATTTACATAAATGAAATTCCAAACTACTTATTAAAGCCTTTTTGGAAAGATAAACTTGACATTAGAGCCATTGTATTTTTTTAACAATTATTGTTTTTATAGTTGTTTGTTTGCTAATTAAATTAAATAAACCCATACCAAGTGAATTTTATTATATCATTGCCTTATTTTTTGCATTTCGAATGTTTGCAAATATAATATTAAAGCATCCTTATATTTATGGTTAAATAAAACTTTAAGTGGATTTAGGATTTTTCCTATTTTAATTATAGCTGAGCCTATAAATCCAAAGCAAGTAGCTGATATATGGTTTTTAGCTAAACAAAAATACTATTTTATATATTTTTATAACGAGCAAATTTATGATGAAGTTATAAAGTATTTTTTAGAAAATTTAGATATTGATATAAATAAAACTAAGAAATTAATTACACTTTAATAAGATAAGGATCTAAATAGTGTTTTAAGTTTTAAAATGCAAATAATTCTAAATTTCATCAATTTTTTCTAAATTTGGTACCTCTTTAACGCTTAGCTTATCAAGCCCAACGAAACTAAAAACATTATATCCATTTTCATATCTGTGGCTAAATTTCATCCCATGTGCTTTTACTATGCTATCTACGATATATAGTCCAAGACCAAAGCTTTGTTTGGCATTATCGCCTTTGGTAAACGGCTCTATATAGTACTCAAGTTTTCCGCTCATTTCATCGCCTAAAGTGTGAAATTCTAAAGAGTTGTTTTTAGTAAAAATCTTAACCTTTTTATCATCAGAGTACTTCATAGCGTTATCAATGATATTTTTTATGGCTATACTTAAAAGTTTAAAATCAGCCCTTATTTTCATATCGCTAGCTAAATTTTCAACTCTACTTTTATCAACCATGGCTATTTTTATAGCTTCATATATAAGTTCATTTAGCATGCATTCACCCATGTCTGAGATATCAATTATAGCGGTTGCTCTTTCAACTGCAGCAAATTCATTTATAAGCTCTTCAAGTTTTTCAAAAACAGAAATAAGGCGTTCTTGATATTTGTTTTTCTCTATCATTTCGACTGTTATTCGCCCTTTTGTTATCGGGGTTTTAAGTTCGTGCATAATGTTTCTAAGAAAAAGTGCTCTTGACTCATTTAGTCTTTTTATCTGCATAACTGAGTTGTAAAAAGCACTTGCTACATCGCTAATCTCATCTTTTCCCCTGCTTACATCTTTTATATTTAAATCCCCGCTTGCAAATTTATTTATCTCTCTTTTTAGTTTGCGAAGTGGTTTTATTTTTCGTATTATGAAGATATAAGTTACAAGAAGAATTAAAAAAACTAAACAAAAAATAACTTTTATAATATCATATCTATATGGTTGGTAATCCAAATCTTGAAGTAAGATCTCTTTATCAGCGTGTTTGACCATAACAAAGTGATGTTTGTTGTAAAAAATAATAGCAGCGGTGCCGATTTTAGTAGTTATTTCTTGAAGTATAACCCCAGTTGTTTTAATCAGTTCAATCTGACTAGGGTCTGAAATTTCATACATATTGAAATTTTCCATCTGGTTTTGATACTCGCTTTGATTCATTAGTCCTGCAAGTTTATAAAGCGTAGCGTTTGATGTGATGGAATAACGCGTGTTTAGTTCGTTAGTGTAGTTTTGCTTATCATAGTCCATCAGCCACAAAAAAGCAAGACCAATCCCGACAGTTCCAAGTATAAATATAAAAGTTATACTGTAAAAAATCGAGCTTCTGCTAAGTCCTAACATCACTGTGTGAGTTTGTAGCCAACACCTCTAATGGCGTGGATATATTTTGGGTTTTTAGGGTCTTCTCCGAGTTTTGAGCGAATTCTGCCAATTATTACATCTATGCTTTTGTTGGTTGACTCTTCACTTATGGCATCACAGTTATAGATAAGCTCTTCTCTTGATATAGCACCGCCTTCTTTTTTTATTAGATAGCTCAGGATATCAAATTCAGCCACTGTTAAGCTTAAGGCTTTTCCTTTTAGTGTTATAGTGTGTTCAAATTCATTTAAAACAAGATCTTTATTAGTTTCACTTTTTTCTACGCTTAAACTCCCTTCGCTTCTTCTAATGAGACTTTTGATACGAACAAGAAGCTCTTGAGGGTTGTATGGTTTTGGCATATAATCATCCGCACCAAAATCAAATGCATTTACTTTATCAGTTAAATCATGTCTTGCACTTGATACTATGATAGGAACAGAGCTTGTTTTTCTTATCTCTTTACAAACTTCTAGCCCATCAAGTCCTGGTAAAGTAAGATCAAGTATAACAAGGTCAAATTTATCTAAATTTAGCTTAGAAAGTCCGATATATGGATCATCAGCTGTTGTAACACTCATATCGTATTGTTCTAAATACTCAGTTAAAATTTCAGCTAATTCAACATTATCTTCTATCATTAAAATTTTTGTCATTTAACTTCCTTAAATTTAGGATGATTATATCAAAATATAGGAAATTTATCAAATACAATAGGGGCTTTGCCCCGATATTACTCAATGACTAATCCATAAGGAATACCCCTTCTTATGATCCAAACAAGAGCCTTATCGCCTTTTAGTTTTTTAAAGGCTTCATTAAATTCACTTACACTTGTAACTTCTGTATTATTTACTTGAGTGATAACATCTCTTACCATAAATCCTAACTCTTGGGCTTTTGAGCCATTTTTTACATCTGTGATAAGAACACCACTTATATCACTACTTAGTCTAAACTGTCTTGAAATTTCAGGTGTTATATCGCTTAATTCTAAACCATCAATCTTTGACACACTAACGCCTAAATCAGCATCTGCAAGCTCTATGGTTGTGCTTTTTATCTTGCCAGCTCTTTCATACTCAACTTCTGCTTTCGAACCAGGTTTTAAGGTTGCCACAAAATTTTTAAGCTCATTTGAATTTTTTATATCTTTATCTTCTATTTTTATTATAAGATCACCTCTTTTTATTCCTGCTTTTGCTGCTGGCATATCATCTTCTACCCCAAGAATAAGTGCTCCATCTTTGTTTTTATAAAAACTTTGTTGCTCTTTTGTAAGATCTGATATCATTACGCCGATATAGCCTCTTTGTATTTTACCATCTTCTGCAAGTTGACCTGCGATATCTTTTACCATATTTGATGGAATTGCAAATCCTACGCCATTATTTCCGCCACCTCTACTTAAAATAGCTGAGTTTATACCAACTAATGCCCCACGACTATCTATTAACGCTCCGCCTGAATTTCCAGGATTTATAGATGCATCTGTTTGGATGAAATTTTCATAATGATTTAGCCCGACACTATTTTTATTTAGAGCTGATACGATGCCTTGAGTTATCGTTCCACCAACTCCAAAAGGATTGCCTATAGCAAATACAACATCTCCTTCTAAAATTTTATCTGAATCAGCAAATTTAATAGCATTTAGATTATCAGCTTCTATTTTTATGACGGCTATATCGGTTTTTGGATCAGTTCCTATGACTTTTGCTGTGTACTCTTTGTTATCTTCTAGAAGAGTTACAAGTACTTCATCAGCACCATCTATCACATGGTTATTTGTAACAATATAGCCATCTTTGGAGATGATAACACCAGATCCAAGAGAGCCAACATCTCGTTGTTTTGGCATATCAAAACCAAATCCAAAAAATTGCTCGAAAAATGGATCATTAAAAAAATCATTTCCACGAGTAGATATTACTTTTTTTGTTGCTATATTTACGACTGACTTTTTAGCTTTTGCAACTGATGAGTTGTAAGATAAAACTACTGAGTCATTAGGTTGTTCTCTTTTAAAATCTTGCTGTACATTTTGAAATTCTATATTAGAAGCATATAACATTGATGCTGCTATAAATGAAACTAAAGTTAATTTTTTAAACATTTTTACTCCTTATATTAAAAATTTTTGGTATTATAAATGCTAGATTTCAATGTATAATTAATATAAATTTTTACCAAAGTAAATAAAAATTTTTAAACAAAGTTGATTGACATAGACTAAAGTTTTTGATATAATACGACTAAAAAACATTAAGGAAAAAATATGAGTGATAGTTTATATGAGACTTTGGGAGTGGATAAATCAGCAAGTAGCGATGATATAAAAAAGGCTTATAGAAAACTTGCTAGAAAGTACCATCCTGATATAAATAAAAGTCCAGATGCTGAAGAGAAATTTAAAGAGATAAATGCCGCTTATGAAATTTTAAGTGATGAAGAAAAAAGACGCCAGTATGATACTAGAGGGGACTCTATGTTTGGTGGTCAAAATTTTAGTGATTTTGCAAGAAATGCTGGCGATATGGGCGATTTAAATGAAATTTTAAGGAATATTTTTGGTGGTAGTGGCTTTAATTTTTCAGGGGGCTTTAGTCAAGGATTTGGTGGATTTAGCGAGGATTTAGACATTAATGCTAACCTTACTATGGACTTTGAAGATGCTATTTTAGGTGGCGAAAAAGAGATAAGTTTAAATGGTAAGAGTATTAAGATTAGAATTCCAGCTGGAGTTGATGATGGTGATAAGCTAAGGGTTAGAGGAAAAGGCTCTGTTTCACAGCGTTCAAACCAAAGAGGTGATCTTATACTAAATTTAAGCGTTAGACCAAGTAGTGAGTATACAAGAAAAGGTGATGATTTGTATAAAACAATTGATATTCCTCTAAAAACAGCTCTATTTGGTGGTAAAATGAGTGTAAAAACTCCAAAAAAAGATGTCACTATAAAAATAGGCGAAAATAGTAAAAACGCTCAAAAAATACGCCTAAAAGGGTATGGTGTTCAAAATAGAAAAACCAAAATTTATGGTGATTTGTATCTAAATGTAAACATCATACTTCCTGATATAAGCTCACTTGATGATGAGACTATAAAGATACTTAAAGAAAAACTATAAAGGAGAAAAAATGGAAGGATATGACGAGCCGGTATATTTGATAAGTATAGTTGCTAAGAATTTAGAAATTCACCCTCAAACACTAAGGCAGTATGAAAAAGAAGGGCTTATAGAACCAGATAGAACTGCTGGTAGGATGAGACTTTACTCTCAAAGAGATGTTGATAGGATAAGGGCTATTTTAACTCTAACTAGAGATATGGGGGTAAATTTAGCTGGAGTTGATGTGGTTTTTCAACTAAAGCAGAGAATTGAAGAGTATGAAAAAGAGATAGAAGATCTCCGTCTTGAGATAGAAAGATTGACAAAAAATTCAAATTCCAAAGGTTCTCTTGTAAAAAGAAAAACTAAATTTGACCTAATATTTTTAGGAAATAGTGATAAAAAATAACAAATTTTAAAAATTAGGCTAAATTTAAGTTAATTTTTGATTAATAAAAGCTTTTTTATGGTAACATTGTCAAATGTATTTAATAAAAAGGCTTGAAATTTGAATGATAAATTTAGTAAAATAGGCTTCATCTTAGCCGTTGCGGGTAGTGCTGTGGGTCTAGGAAATGCTTGGAAATTTCCAACCCTTGTTGGAACAAATGGTGGTTCGGCATTTATTATTCTTTATCTTTTGCTTACATTTTTAGTTAGTTTTGTTATATTTCTTGGCGAAATTTCTATTGGTAAACTAAGTGGTAAAGACCCAGTTAACGCCTACAAGATGCTTGCTCCAAAAAACGCTAAATTTTGGAGTTTAGCTGGATTTTGTATAGTTGGTTCTGTGCTTATATTTTCATTTTATAGCGTTATAATGGGCTGGATTTTAAAGTATTGTGTAAGTAGTGTTTACTACTTGCCAACCACAGTTGATGAGAGTGGGGCGGTATTTAGTGCACTTTTAACAAGTGATCTTGGAGTTATACTTTTTTATTATACAGTTTCTGTTTTGCTGACATTTTGGATAGTTTCAAAAGGCATTGTAGGTGGCATTGAAAGACTAAATGTCTGGATGATGCCAGCACTTTTTATATTTTTAGTGATAATGCTTCTGTTTTCTTTTTCTATGAGTGGTTTTAGCGAGTCTGCTAAATTTATGCTAAAACCTGACTTTTCAGCCCTTAATAAAGACTCAGTTTTAGCAGCTTTAGGTTTGGCATTTTTTACGCTATCGCTTGGCGTTGGTACGATTATAACATACGCTGCAAGCTTACCTGATAAAACTGACATTTTAAAAAGCTCTTTGTCTATTGTTTTTATAAATATTTTAATCGGCGTTATGATGGGTCTTATTGTTTTTACATTTATTTTTGAATTTGGAGCAGATCCTAAAGAGCAGGGCCCTGGTCTTGTTTTTATCTCGCTTGCTACACTTTTTTCAAAACTAGGCATAGTTGGAAATATATTTGCTGTTATGTTTTTTGTAAGCCTGTTCTTTGCTGCTTTAACAAGTGCTGTTTCTATGATAGAACCAAGTGCATTGTATCTTATCAACACCTTTAAAATGAGCCGAAAAAAAGCACTTAGCGTAATTTTAGCTTTTGTTTATATAATGGGGGTTTTATGTATATTTTCATATCAGGCAACAACTAGTGAGTATTTGACATTTTTTGGTAAGAGTTTCTTTGATTGTGTGGATTATTTCACATCTAATATTTTAATGCCAATTAGTGGTATTTTGATTGCTATTTTTGTTGGATATATTATGAATAAATCTTCTTTAGAAGAGCTTTTTATACCTTATACAGGTGAAATCGGGTTTAAAATTTGGTATATACTTTTAAGAACTGTTGCGCCACTTGCGGTTGCAATTATCATGATAAATCAAATTTTCTTTTCATAAGGATAAATTTTGAAAGATCATTTTTCTAAAATAGGGTTTGTTTTAAGTGTCGCAGGTGGGGCTGTAGGTTTAGGAAATGCTTGGAAATTTCCAACTATGGTAGGAACAAATGGTGGCTTTGCCTTTGTTTTACTTTACTTGCTTATTACTTTAACTATCGGTTTTGCTATATTTTTGGCTGAAATTTTGATGGGAAAACTAAGCCGTAAAGATCCTGTCAATGCTTATCTTTCGCTCTCACCAACGCCAAAAAAAGGTAAAATTTGGAAAAATGCAGGCTTTTTTACCATAGGTGGAATTTTAGTTTTATCATTTTATCTTGTGATTTTAGGCTGGGTTATAAGATATATTTTTGTTAGTTTAACAGCTTTGCCAAAAGATATCAATAGTGCTAGGGCGATGTTTGAAGGATTTGTTAGTGGTGATATTTTAGGAAGTATATTTTTCTTTTTTATAGGTTTTGCTATTACACTTTTTGTGGTATCAAAAGGGGTTAAAAATGGCATAGAAAAGCTAAATGTCTGGATGATGCCGCTACTTTTTGTGATGCTTCTTGGGATGCTTATATTTTCTTCGACTATTGATGGCTTTAAAGATGCGGCTAAATTTCTTTTTTATATGGATTTTTCTAAGCTAAATTTTAGCGTTATGCTTGATGCTTTGGGATTATCATTTTTTACTCTTTGTGTTGGAATTGGGTGTATTATGACTTATGCTGCTTCTATGAGTGATGAGACAAATCCGATAGCTAGCTCACTTTATATAGTGCTTATAAATATCTTAATAGCTTTTATGATGGGGCTAATAGTCTTTACATTTATATTTGAATTTAACGGCGATCCGACAGAACAAGGAGTAGGGCTAGTGTTTTTTTCACTTCTTACGCTTTTTTCAAATTTTGGCATTGTTGGAAATTTACTAGCGTTTCTTTTCTTTGTAAGTCTGTTTTTTGCGGGTATTACTTCAGCCATTTCTATGATAGAACCATTTACTTTTTATCTTGTAAGCGAGTATAAAATTTCAAGAAAAAAGGCTTTGGTTTATATAGGTTTAGCAGTGTTTATACTTGGCTGTTTATCCATACTTTCAATAAGTGCTAAATTTAGTGGTTTACTTACTTTTTTTGGCAAGAGCTTTTTTGATTGTCTTGATTTTTTAACATCAAATGTTACTCTTCCGCTTGGGGCTTTATTAACAGCAGTATTTGTTGGGTATGTTATGCGAAGTGAGCTTGTAAGGGGTTATTTTGAGCCATATATGGGTAAATGCGTTTTTAAAGTGTGGTTTTTTGTACTTAAATTTGTAGCACCTTTTGCTATAGTTGCTATAGTTTTAAACCAAATTCTAGGCTAAATTTATGCTTTTAATTTAGCCCGATTAAGGGCTAAATTTCTACTAAAAAAGAGAAAGATATCTCTCGCCTGTATCACAAAGTATAGTTACTATTGTTTTACCAGGATTTTCTTTGGCTATGACAGAAGCTGCATAAACATTTGCTCCACTTGAAATTCCAACGAGCAAACCCTCTTTTTTAGCTAATTGTTTAGCTGAGTTAAAAGCGTCTTCATTGCTTACTGTAAAGTACTCATCTACTACGCTTTTATGTAAATTTTTAGGAATGAAATTTGCTCCAATTCCTTGAATTTTATGTGCTCCTGCTGCGCCACTACTAAGAAGTGGAGATGAGGCTGGTTCAACTCCAATTACTTTAATATTTGGATTTTTAGCTTTTAAAATTTCACCCACACCACTTATCGTTCCGCCACTTCCAAAACCAGCTATAAAGATATCAGGAGTTACTTCAGCTAAAATCTCTTTTGCGGTTGTCTCTTTATGTGCTTGGATATTTGCTGGATTGTCAAACTGACTTGGGATAAAGCCGTTTAGTTCATCACGAAGTCTAATGCTCTCATCAACTGCTCCTTTCATGCCAAGTGCTGGGTCAGTTAGTACAATATTAGCACCATAAGCTTTAATGAGCTTTTGTCTTTCAACACTCATCGAACTTGGCATTGTAAGGATTAGTTTAAGCCCATAAACTGCACAAACCATAGCTAGTCCTATACCTGTGTTGCCACTTGTTGGCTCTATTATTACACTATTTTTTGTAATAACGCCTCTTTGAAAAGCATCTTTTATCATAAAGATTGAAGCTCTATCTTTAACTGAACCACTTGGGTTTAAAAATTCAGCCTTTGCTAGTATTGTTGCATCTTTTGAAAAGCTATTTATCTTAACAAGTGGTGTGTTTCCTATTAAATCTAATACATTTTCAGCTATCATTATGTATCCTTTATATTACGAAATTTAGGTATTTAGTACTTTCCTTTTCTACTTTTTCTATTTTACTTAGCGGAAGGTCTAATATATCTTTTATTTTTAAGTCAAATTTAGCAAGAAGCATATTTATACTTAAATTTTCAACTTGAGTATTTGCTATACTCACCTCTTTTTCAAGAGCAGTAAAAACTTCATAAAAAGTTATCTCATCAAGTGTTTTTTTTAGATAGTATCCACCACCTTTACCCTTAACGCTAGATATGATTTTAGCATTTTTGAGTAGATTTAGGATTTGTTCTAAATAACCTCTTGAAATTTTAGTGTTGTCACTTATCTCTTTGATAGTAACTGGTGAAATTTCACTGGCCTTGGCTATCTCGTAAATAGCCGAAAGCCCATAAACACCTTTAGTTGTAAGAAGTGCCATTAATCAAGTGCTTGTTTTAAGTCAGCTATAAGATCTTTAGCACTTTCAAGACCTACACTAAGACGAATTAGCCCACTACTGATTCCAGCTGTTTTTAGCTCACTTTGGCTAAGTTGTGAGTGAGTTGTACTTGCTGGATGAGTTATGATAGATTTGCTATCTCCGATATTTACCACAACTGAGAAAATTTTAGTTTTATCTGAGATCTCTTTTGCTATATCGTAGTTTTCAACTTCAAAGCATAAAAGCCCACTAGATAAGCCATCTTTAAATTTCTCTTTTGCGATTTTATTTCCTTTCGAGTTTTTAAGTCCTGGATAAGTTACGCTTTTTACTTTTGGATGATTTGCTAAAAATTCTGCTACTTCTAGAGCGTTTTTAGAGTGTTTTTCCATCCTTAAATCAAGCGTTTCAAGTCCTTGAATTAACTGAAATGAGTTAAAAGGTGAAATAGTCATACCAAAATCTCTTAAAACCCTAAAAACAAGTCTAAGTGAGAATATATCAAAGCTATCTGTAAAGTCTGAGTAAACTAAGCCATGATAAGTCTCATCTGGTTCATTATATAGTGGATATCTAGAGTTGTTTTTTAGTTTTTCATTTAGCTTTGGGCTAGATACAACCGCTCCAGCAATGCTTAATCCTTGACCGCTAATGTATTTGCTAGCACTATGAATAACCACATCAACGCCATCTTTTATTGGATTATACAAAGCAGGGCTAAGGACGGTATTATCAGCTACTGTGACAATGTCGTATTTATTTGCGATGCTAACTATACTATCCACATCAGCTATAGAAATTTGTGGGTTAGATAGAGTTTCAAACAAAATAGCCTTTGTAGTATCATCTATAAGACTTTCTAGTTCATTAGTGTTTTCAGCATCAAAGACTTTGGTTTTAACGCCAAAATTTGCAAGACTTGAAGTAAGAAGTGTTACTGTTCCACCATAAACTTTATCTGACATAAGTATTGTATCGCCTGATTTTACAAGATTGGCCATGGTTGCAAAAACTGCTGCTTGACCACTTGAAGTTGCAACTGCTGCTGATCCGCCTTCTAAAGCCGCAAGCCTTTTTTGAAATACATCAGTTGTAGGGTTTGATAGTCTTGAGTATATATACCCTAAATCCTTAAGTGTGAAGCGATCTGCTGCCATATCAGCAGTTCCAAAGTTATAAGCCGTGTTAAAGTAGATAGGAACTGCCATAGTGCCATATCCGCTCAAACTATCATATCCTGAATGAAGAGCTAAAGTTTGCTTTTCCATAAATATCCTTAAATTTAAAATATAAATTGAATTGTAGCTTAAGTTTTTAATAATGTCAAGTGTTTTAGTAAATTTATAAATTTATCTTTATAATGCTTATATTTAGTGATTTTAAAATATAGTAAACTAATAAACTATATTTAAACTTAGTTTTGAAATCAAGGCAGTTTTGGAATTTGATATAATTTGGTAAAAATTTGACGGAGCAGATGATGAAAATAAGTGAAAAACAAGATAGAGTTAAGTATATAAGGGCACTTGAGCGTTTTGTAAAATCAGCAATTGCGATACTTAAAAGAGATGATTTCAAAGAAGAACTATTTAGAGAAAGGATTAATAAGAATTTGACTGTGCTTAATAAAGTAAAGCCCGTTTTTTTAGATAGTTCGTACACCAAAGCTTTAGAAGCATTTGCTAAGTCGGTTATAGCTGGTGGCGATAAGGAAGTGCTTGTAAAAGAGGCAAATCAACTTGAAAAGCTTAAAAATGTTAAAACTTATAAAAAAGATAAGCATAAAAAAGATAAATTTGACTCTGAATTTTAGAAATTTAGGCTATTTTCAGCTAAATTTAAACATTTAAGAGTAGAATTTCATTTCTTTAAATCTGTCTTGTTAGCTCAGTTGGTAGAGCATCTGACTCTTAATCAGAGGGCCGCAGGTTCGAACCCTGCACAGGACACCATGATAAAGATAAATGCTAAAAGTATCACAAAAGTATCACAAAGAGATAAAATGAAAAAAATTATACCTGTTTTAGTTTTTTTATTAATAGCTGGAGAGTTTTTTTGGTTTATAAATAAGCCTTCAAAATTTAACGCTAAAGAGCTTGGAGCTCATCTTAGTTGCCATATAAATATCGAGGATTGTAGTGTGAAATTTGGTCAAAAAGATGTGGAAATTTCACTAAATCCAAAGCCTTTAAAAGTGATGATACCTACCACTTTAAGGCTTAAAAATCTAGGTGAGTATGAAAATTTAAGTGTCATACTAAAAGGGGTCAATATGAACATGGGAAAGATAGAGTCTAGATTTGTCAAAAATGGTGGTATTTACGAAGCAAATGTTATATTTTCGGCTTGTGTTGGTGATATGCTATACGAAGGCGTTTTATATTCAAATGGTAAACCAATAGGATTTAAATTTGAGTTTTTACTTGAAAAGTGATTTTATTTAATAACTTTCTTTGCTTTAAGGATTAGTCTAAATTTAGCTTTAATATAAATTAATAAAACAAAAACTAAAATTAGCAATCTGGTACTAGCTACTTGTTTTTTAATTCGGATTAGAAATATTTATATTTTAAGTTTTTATAAAGTAAATTTTGAGTAAAATTCAAGCTTCAGTTTAACGGCCCCTTCGTCTAGTGGTTAGGACGCCGGCCTCTCACGCCGGCAACACGAGTTCGAGTCTCGTAGGGGTCACCATTTTACTAGCTCAAATTCCATAAAATTAATTATTTTAAAAATCACTCATACTTTTTGAGACTGTTACATAATATATCAATCAAATATCTAAATGATAGAGATTATAACGCTATTATTTTATTTTGAATTTTATAATTTAAAACTTTCCAACTTATTTGTAGTAATTATAAAACTTAGAATGTTTAGTATATTTTTGTGAAAAATTGTGTAGGTTAGTGGAAAGTAAATATACAATTTTTTGATTACATTACAACGACTTATTTTTGTTATATGGCATTAAGTCTCCTTTATTAAACTTTAAGCATAAATATTAAATTTGAATAAAAAATTGTCTATGATATAAAACACAAAAGTTGTTTTAACTTATATTAAGGTAATATAAGTTAAAACAAGGTTGTAAAAATGAAACACACTATTAGAAAGGATTTAAAATGGAAAAAATTACAGAATGGGATTACACTATGACTGGTGATGAGTTTGAACTTGTATCAGAGTGGGCTAGAAATGCATATGGCACTATGAGCTCTTTTTTTATGATAATTGGAGCGATGAAATAAATAATGATGAGCTTTTTGAAAAACTCCAAAATCTTGAAGATAGAATTTTTACAGATAAAACTAAAACAAAAGATGAGTGGGAAGAAGAGATAGACTCATTAGAAAAGTATATCATAAACAAATATAACCTAAAAGTTAAAAGGTAAAAATAAAATTTATTTATACTGCACTTTTATATTCAGTTAGGTTTTAGATAAGCATTAGTAAAATTTAGGATAATTAAAAGCCTTAGGTGGATAACTATCCTAATATTAAAAATACAAAAATTATTTTATGTGGAGACTAGATATGAAACTATTTAAGAGTTTGTTGGTTGTTTTATTTTTATCTTTATCGCTAAATGCTAAAGATACGCCAGAGAGTATTGCTATTAATTTTTTAATTGAATATGACAAACAAGGAGTCAATCAAGAATTAATCGATTATATAAGAGCTCAAAAAAACTTAACAAAATACTTCAAGCATGAACTTATAAGATATGAATACGCTTTTATTCTAGGCATATGCCTTGAATATGATTGTCCATACGAAGAAAAAGATTTCATCCCAGAAGAAGCTATGCTTGTTAGTAAATACTATAAAGGAGATCACCCTATAATATATGGAAATGGTGGCGGTCCTTCAAATTATAAAGTTGTATCAAATAAAAATGGCTATATCTTGCTTAGTGGGGTAGATTGGCTTGATTACCGTATATATGTCAAAGTTATAAATGTTGATGGTAAATTTATGATAGATGGCGCTGGAATGGTAAACATACCAGAAGAGTTGTATAACTCAATACACTCTGAAAACTATTAGAATATTATTGTCAGTTGAAGTAAGACGCCAAACTAGAATTTAGATTCTATTTTGGTGGTAAATAAATTATCTAATGCATTTTTCTATATAAAACAAGATGAAACTAGTATATCTAAAAATGACTTCAACTGATAAAGTAACTTATGTAAGAGAGAATAACTCACTCTTAAATCATATTTTAATCAATAAGGAGTTGTATTGCCAAATTTAAAAGATCTAAAAGAGTTAATGACAAAGGCTAATAGTGAATATAAAAATAGCAAAGAAAAAAATGAAAAACATTACGCATTTTATACAGTAATGAGTATCTATGCTATTGCTTCACTAAGTGTTTTTATAATGCCTAAAGATATTTTAGAAAGAGATGAAATTTTACTAAAATTTACAGAGTTTATGGCTGGATATTTTCCAAATATATCGGTTTTTAGTGAAGCAAGTTCTTTACCACAAGTAGTAGCTTTTTATACAGCTTTGATGTGGATAATGGGTATATTGTTATTTTTAATGTTTTTTATAGGCTTTTTTATTACTTTCTTAAAAAAATTGAAAGAAAATACCCCAGTTTTTAATAAAGAATTTGGTATTTTTTCTATGCTGTTTTTATGTTATTTAGGTTTTTCTGTATTTTATCATTATTTTATAGGAGATATATCAACTTCTCGTTTTTCTATACATACAAATAATAGGTTTAAAATTTTTATTATGATAATTACTTTTCAAACTGGAGTTAGTTTTTTTCTCGCAGGCAGTTTATATGTGGTTGCATCTTGGGTGCGTCAAATAATCTATAAAATTAAAAATAAAAGGAGTTAATTATGGGTGAAGTTGTAAAATTAGAGCCTATCAAAAACATATCTATAAATCCACTTGATGCACTACTAAGTGCTTATGATAGAAATCATGATTTTAAGATAGATAATAAAGATATTATCTATAACTACATTTTTTTAATATTATATGTTTTTGTATTTTTTTATTTAAATTTATTATATATCTAATCAAATTAAATAAAAATCTTAGACATTAAAATTCCATCCGTGCTAAAATATTAAATTTTAGATATAATCAGGTTTATTTTTTAAGGAGATTTTATGAAATTTAAAGCCATTATCGAAGAGAGTGATACGGGTTTTCACGCTTATATACCAGCACTTTATGGCTGCGTTTATCAAGGGCTTAGTTTTGAAGATTGTAAAAACGGTATAAAAAATAGTGCAAAAGCTTATCTTGATAATCTTCCTAATGAAGAGATTGGGCGTATAAAAGGGATAAAATCGACTATTGTGGAGATAGACTTAAGTGAATAAGGGACTATTTTATGGTATAGCTTCTTTTGTTATGTGGGGGCTTTTTCCTGTTTATTTTAAAGCCATACAAGGAAGTTCAAGCGAAGTTTTGGCTTATAGAGTTGTTTTTGCTAGTATTTTTGTGCTTATTTTTATAAAATTTAGTTCAAAAATGACAAGCCTTAAAAAGATTCTTCTAAACAAAGAGATTTTTAAAACTCTAAGTTTGGCTGGATTTTTTGTCACTCTTAACTGGGGAATTTACATTTATGCTGTTACAAATGGTCAAATTTTAGCAGCTAGTATCGGTCAACTCATAAATCCTTTGTTTTTCATGCTTTTAGGGGCTATTTTTCTTAAAGAAAAGCTCTCAAAACCAACAAAATTTGCTATATTTTTAGTTTTTGTAGCCATTATGATACAAGTAGTTGCTAACCGCGCTCTTCCATTTGTCTCTCTTGCCTTGCCTGCAGCTTTTGCTATTTATGGACTTATAAAGAAAAAAGTCCACGCTCCAGCACTGGAAGGTCTTTTTGTAGAGACTTTAGCCATGGTGCCACTATTTTTAGCTTATATATTTTATATAGAATTTAAAGGAGTTGGAAATTTTAGTTTTGATTTAAATGGAATTTTGCTAATTGGTGCTGGACTTGCTACGCTTTTGCCACTCATTACTTTTAGTTTTGCTACAAATGAGTTAAATTTAACAACGATTGGTTTTTTACAGTATATAACACCAACGCTAACGATAATTTTTGGGATATTTGTCTATGGTGAAGAGATAAATTTAGTTCGTTTGGTTTCCTTTGCTATTATCTGGATAGCTGTTATAATAACAACAATAGATAGTATAAAAGGTAAAAAATGAAACTTGTGATATTTGATATGGATGGAACGCTTATTGATAGCAAGGATGCGATTTCAAATACCATAAACACAATGCGTCAAATCGTAGGGCTTGACGCTGGGCTTGATAAAACTTATATAGTTGAGGTTATAAACACACCAGGAGTTAACTATATAGATGAGTTTTTTCCAAAGGTAAAAATAACTCCAGAACTTGCTAGTAAATTTGAAGAAATTTACATAAAAAACTATGAACTTGAAGCTGTGGTGTATGGTGGAGTTAAAAAGCTTTTAAACGAGCTTAAAAGTAGGGGGATTTATATAGCCTTAGCGACAAATGGACCTGTAGATAACGCTACTAAAACACTAGCAAAGTGTGAAATTTTAAACTATTTTGATTACACAATCGGTGCAAATGAGAAAATTCCTAAAAAACCAGATCCAACTATGCTTTTAACAGCTACTGAGACGATTAAGGCTTTAAGTGGGCTAAATTTTGATAAAGATAACAAAGATATGGTGCTTTTTGTGGGCGATAGTTTAAAGGACGAATTAGCAGCCATTAACGCTAAAATCGATTATGCTCAAGTAACTTGGGGCTTTGGAAATAAGAGTGAAAAATTCCCAAATTTTACTGCTCCAAAAGAGCTGTTTTCGCATATAATAAGTTCTTTTTATCAAATTTAAACAATTTTTTAGATATAATCTAAGGCAAAAATTTAAAAAGGCTGATATTGTGGAAATTTTTGATGGAACTCCAAGAGATAAATTTTATGATGTGCTTTTTAACGCAAACCGAAATTTAGTAGAAGATGAGCTTGATAATTTATTAAATAGCTTCTCTTTGATGAGTGAGTTTTGCGAATTAAACGGATTTGATGTTTGGGCAAACTTAAATGTAACTGAAATTCGTGACTTAAGCGATTTGTATATAGAGCTTACTAGCAATATTTTGTCAAAAAATGAGTAGTATATGTTAGAAAAAATAGATCAAATAATGAAAGAACTTATATTTAGCTTTGGTTATGATAAAGCTAGTGAAATGTTTCAAAGCATTAGTTCTGGTAAAAAACTTCGCTCAAAACTTATCTTAAAAATTGCTCCACTTAGCGATGAGAGTTTGAAACTTTGTGCTATTGTAGAGCTTATTCACTCTGCTAGTTTGCTTCATGATGATGTTATTGATGAGAGTAGTACAAGGCGTGGTAAAGCTTCTGTAAACGCAACTTATGGCTCTAAAAATGCCATCATGCTAGGCGATATTTTATACTCAAAAGGTTACTATGAGCTTACCAAATTTGATAGTTTTATCTGTAGGGAAATCTCAAAAGCAGTATCACTTCTAAGTATAGGTGAGCTTATGGATGTGGAGTTATCAAAAAGCTTTAATACTAATAAAGATAAATATATAAATATGATTTATAACAAAACGGCTGTTTTGATAGAGGCATCTGCAAAGTGTGGAGCGTTTTTAGCTGGGCTTGATACAGACAAATTTGCACAGTATGGTAAAAATTTAGGCTTAGCATTTCAAATAATTGATGATGTTCTTGATATAACACAAAGTTCTGATACTCTTGGCAAGCCATCTTTGAGTGATTTTAAAGATGGCAAAACAACTCTTCCATATATATACCTTTATGAAAATTTAGATGAAAATGATAAGGAAATTTTAAAAAGTTACTTTGCTAAGGAGTTAGATGATAGTCAAATTTCATGGATAAAGAGTAAATTTAACGAGCATAATATAGTGCAAAAAACCATAAACGAAGCAAAAAATTTAGCAAAAGAGGGAATTTTGGCAATAGATGAGTATAAAAACGATGGTCTTGTGGCGGTTATGAAAAATATGGTGGATAGGGAGTTTTAGTGCACTATCTAAATATAAGTTTTACACATAAAAATACAGATATTTCAGTTAGAGAGAGACTTGCTTTTGATGATGGCAAAAAAGAAGAAGCCTTAAGATTAATATGTTCTAACTTAAGCGTTAGTGAGTGTTTGCTTTTAACTACTTGTAATAGAGTTGAAGTTTTAGCTTTTGTTAATAACCTTGAAGTTGCTCAAAGCTATATTTTAAAAGTTATGTCTATTTTAAGTGGTGTAGCACTAAATGAGCTAGAGTATAGAGCTGATATATATCATTCAAATGGTGCTGTTCATCATCTTTTTTCTGTAGCTAGTTCTTTAGATAGTTTAGTTATCGGAGAAACTCAAATCACAGGTCAGTTAAAAGATGCTATGAGTTTTGCTTTGGATAGAAATTTTGCTGGTGATAATCTTAAAAGAGTAGTTGAGTGCTCTTTTAGGTGTGCTGCTGAGGTTAGAAACAAAACTGAAATTTCTAAAAATCCAGTGTCTGTTTCAAGCGTGGCAGTATCTAAAGCTAGAGAAATTTTAGAAGATTTAAATGGTGTGACTGCTGTTGTTGTAGGTGCTGGTCATATGAGTGAGTTAGCATGTAAGCATCTTTTATCTACTGGGGCAAATATCATCGTTGTGAATAGAAGTGAAAAATCAGCAAATGATATGATTTCAAATTTAGGCTCTTGCTATAAAGACAGTGTTAGATATGAGCCATTTAGTAAATTAAAAGAGATGATAAATTCATACCCACTTATATTTTCAGCTACATCAGCACCTGGACCTGTTATAGTGGATTCTTTGATCAAAGAGCAAAATTTCCAAAGATATTTCTTTGATATAGCTGTTCCAAGAGACATAGAGATAAAAGAGAGTTTATCTGTAAAAGTTTATAGTGTTGATGATTTACAAGAGATTGTTAAGCTAAATTTAGCCCTAAGGGAAGAACAAGCTCAAATTGCTTACTCTGTTGTTGCTAGATATACGGCTGAATTTTTTAAATGGCTTAAGAGCCTTGCTACAACTCCTATTATCAAAGCCTTAAGACAAAGTGCTAAAGATGTATCTGAAGTAGAGATAAAAAAGGCCATAACAAGGGGCTATTTAAAGCATAGCGATATAGACGAAGCTAGAAAGCTTATACATCAAGTTTTTAAGGCATTTTTACACACTCCAACTGTAAATTTAAAAGAGATAGCAAATGGCGAGGACAGCGATGCTGCGTTTGGAGCGATTATTGAAATTTTTGATATTGAGGATAAATTTATGGAGTATTCTAAAGGATTAGAAAAGTGAGATTTAGTAAACTATTTGTACCAACAACAAAAGAGACACCAAAAGATGCGACTTTACCAAGCCATGCTTATCTTATAAGAGCTGGTTTTATAGAACAGTTGGGAAGTGGGCTTTATAACTTTATGCCACTTGGAAAAATGGTACTTGATAATATAAAATCAGTTGTAAAAGATGAGATGGATAAAGCTGGTGCACAAGAAGTTATATTTAACTTCATAACTCCATCTACTTTTTGGAAAGAAAGTGGCAGATATAGTGCTTATGGTAAAGAGCTTTTACGCTTTAAAGATAGAAAAGAAAATGAATTTATCCTAAGCCCTACAAATGAAGAGAGTGCTGTGGAGATGGTTAGAAATAAAATCACAAGCTACAAGCAACTTCCACTCCATCTTTATCACATAAATACCAAATTTAGAGATGAAGCAAGACCACGCTTTGGATTACTTAGAGGGCGTGAGTTTTTGATGAAAGATGGCTATAGTTTCCACGAAGATGAAGAAGACTTAGCACGAGAGTTTGATTTGATGCATGAAACTTATACTAAAATTTTTACCCGTCTTGGGCTAAATTTTAGAGCAGTGGACGCTGATAGTGGAGCGATTGGCGGAAGTGGAAGTAAAGAATTTATGGTTTTAGCTGATAATGGCGAAGATGATATCATAGTTTGTGATAAATGCTCATATGCCGCAAATATCGAAGCTGCAAAACGCTCTAAAAAAACAAGCAAAGCTCAAAAACCTGAGTTTAATATGATGAGTAAATTTCACACTCCTAACATTAATACCATAGAAGCGGTGGCAAATTTCTTTAAAGTTGATAAATTTTACACTATTAAAGCTGTCATAAAAAAGGCTATTTATGAAGATAAAAGTGAGATAGTAGTCTTTTTTGTGCGTGGAAGTGATGAGCTTCAAGAGGTAAAAGCACTAAATGCGTGTGGGGCTTTAGAGCTTGAAGATGCTAGTATTGATGAGATAGAAAAAGCTGGAATTGTAGCTGGATATTGCGGTCCTGCTGGGCTTGGTGAAAATATAAATTTCTATATAGATAGTGAGCTTAAAGGCGAAAGGGGCTTAATTTGTGGAGCAAATGAAAAAGATTATCACATTATCGGCTTTAATGTTTTAAGTTTTAAAGACTCAAGATTTAAGGATTTAGTAGCTGTTCAAAGTGGCGATGAGTGTTTGGTTTGTGGTGGAAAATTAAGCATTACAAAAGGAATCGAAGTAGGGCATATTTTCAAACTAGGACAAAAATACTCAGCTCCAATGAATGCAAATTTCTTAGATAGAAATGGTAAATCCGTACCATTTTTCATGGGTTGTTATGGTATAGGAGTTAGCAGGCTAGTTGCTGTTGCTGTTGAGAGTAAACACGATGAAAAAGGAATGATTTGGAATAAAGAATTAGCGCCATTTGAGCTTATAATTATAGTTTCAAGCATAAAAGATGAAGAGCAGATGAAATTTGGCGAAGAAATTTATGAATTTGCTAAAAATCTTGGCATAAAGGTTATATTAGATGATAGAAATGAGCGATTTGGTGTAAAGATGAGTAAGTTTGAACTTATAGGTTTTCCTTATGCTATCATAGTTGGTAAGGGACTAAAAGATAGTAAAGTTGAACTTATTACTAGAGATGGTTTAGAAAAAAAAGAAATTTCTATAAGCGAGATAAAAGAGTGCATCAAAGAACTATTAAGCTAAATAATCTTTTTATTCCATATATGGTTATTGAGACCATTTTTGTTATAGCTTTTGTTTGGAAATATGGCTTTTTTGCGCTCTTTGCTGAGATTGTTATAAGTCTTGTTGTGGGCTTTATTTTGATATCGAAATTTGGAGTTTTAGATTTTTTAAAAGAGGCTAGAAATATCACGCCTCAGACTGTATTTGGAAATTTTGGCACTGTTTTTGGTGGGTTTTTGATACTACTTCCTGGAATTTTTTCTGATACAGTTGGGATTATTATAATTATCGTATCGCTACTTATGAGATTTTTAGGTAGTGATTATGCAAATTTACAAAAAAAAGATGAATTTAAAGAGCCTTTTGCCCACACAAAGAAAAAAGAAGAAGAGATAATAGATGTTGAAGTGATTGAGTAAGGAGAGAATATGAAAAATTTAGTTATAGCTACAAGGGGTTCTGCTCTAGCTATGTGGCAAAGTGAGTTTATTAAAAGTGAAATAGAAAAAAAGCACGGAATTAATGTAGAGTTAAAATCTATGAAAACAAAAGGTGACATTATCCTTGATACACCGCTTGCAAAGATAGGCGGAAAGGGGCTTTTTACTAAAGAGCTTGAAGAGAGTATGCTTAGAGGCGAAAGCCATATAGCAGTTCATAGTTTAAAAGATGTACCAATGGTTTTTCCTGACGGGCTAAAGCTTGCTGTTGTGACAAAAAGAGAAGATGAAAGAGATGCTTTTGTTAGTGAGAAATTTGCTAGTTTTGATGAGCTTCCAAAGGGTGCTATTATAGGAACTACTTCACTTCGCCGTAAAATGCAGCTTTTGATGCTTAGACCAGATCTTGAAATCAAAAACCTTCGTGGAAATGTAAATACTCGCCTTAGAAAGCTAAAAGAAGGTGAATTTGATGCTATTATTTTAGCTACAGCAGGGCTTAAAAGGTTAAATTTAGAAGCAAAATTTATAGTTCCTTTTGATAAAGATAAGATGATACCAGCAATGGGTCAAGGAATTTTGGGCATTGAAGCTGTTGATGAAGATAGTGTTTTAGAAAAAATTGAGTTTTTAATGGATGAAAAAGCCTTGATTGAAAGTACAATAGAGCGTGGTTTTGTAAGAGTTTTAGAAGGTGGTTGTCAAGTTCCAATCGGAGTAAATGCTGAAGTTAGTGGCGAAACAGTAAAAATAAATGCAGTTGTTGGGCTACCTGATGGAAGTGAGTTTATAAAACAAAGCAAGGTTATAGATAAAAAAGAGTATCAAAAAGCTGGTGAAGAACTTGCAAAAGAGTTTATATTAAAAGGTGCAAAAGAGCTTTTAAAAAGAGCTGAAGATATGGTTTAAAAGGATAAGTTATGCGTGAGTGGATAGAGAAATTTAGAAGTGCTGGGCTTTTAAAAGTCATTGACGAGCCAGTTGATATTGACTTAGAAATAGGGCATATAAGCTATGTAGAAGTTAAAAAAGATGATAGCAAAGCCTTGCTTTTTACAAAGCCAACTGATAAAAATGGTAAAATTTATCCACCAGTTTTAACAAACACTTTTGGAAGTTTTAAGGCCTTAGAACTAGTCCTTGGTAGAAGCGTAGAGAGTGTGGCTGATGAAATTTCATCACTTCTAAAACCAAAAAAACCAGCAAATTTTAAAGAAAAAGTAGACTTTTTAAAGTATTTATTTAGCCTTAGGACAACTTTTACTAAAAAACTAAAAGGTCCTGGCGAGTGTCAAAAACATCAGTTTTTGGGTGATAGCGTGAATCTATTTGATATGCCACATCTTAAAACTTGGGAAAAAGACGGCGGGGCGTTTATAACAATGGGGCAAGTTTATACCAAAGATTTAAACGGTGATACTCAAAATTTAGGAATGTATAGACTTCAAATTTACTCTAAAAACGAACTTGGAATGCACTGGCAAATTCACAAAGATGGTGCAAATTTCTTTAATGAGTATAAAAAAGCTGGTAAAAAAATGCCCGTTTCAGTAGCAATTGGCGGCGATCCACTTTATATTTGGTGTGGGCAAGCACCACTTCCACATGGAATTTTTGAGCTACTTTTATACGGCTTTATTAGAAAAACTCCTGCAAAACTTGTAAAAAGCTTAACAAATGATATTTATATTCCTCATGATAGTGATTTTGTAATTGAGGGTTTTGTAGATCCTAACGAGTTAAAAGATGAAGGGCCATTTGGCGATCATACGGGCTTTTATACGCCGATTTTGCCATTTCCTGTGATGAGAGTTAGTGCTATTACTCATAAAGATGACCCGATTTATCACGCTACAGTTGTTGGTAAACCACCACTTGAAGATAAATATATGGGGCACGCAACTGAGAGGATTTTCTTGCCACTTTTTAAAGTAACAGCTCCAGATTTGATTGATTATAAAATGCCTGAAAATGGTGTTTTTCACAACCTTATCTTAGCTAAAATAAATGCTTGGTATCCAGCTCATGCTAGGCAGATGATGCATGCATTTTGGGGCGTTGGGCAGATGAGTTTTGTAAAACACGCCATTTTTGTAGATAAAGATGCAAAAGATTTAAGCAATTATGATGCCATAGCAAGATATGCACTTAATCGCATAACTACAAAGAGCCTTATCGTAAGTGAAGGTGTTTGTGACCAGCTTGATCACGCTTCGCCAAATGCTTGTTTTGGTGGTAAATTAGCTGTTGATGCGACGGTTGATTTGGAGCCTTTAAAGCCTCAAATTTTAAGCGATAGTGAGCTTTTAGATAAATTTAGAAGTGTTGATAAAAACATTGTAAATTTAAAGCAGTATTATACAGATACAAAAAATCCTATCGTTTTTATATCGGTTGAAAAAAAGGGGTTAATAAAAGAGCTTTTTGATAAGCTTTTAAAATTTAAAGCTCATTTTAAAATTTTATGCTTTTTTGATACTAAAAACGATGTAAATAACGCTTATATGAGCGTTTGGAGACTTACAAATAATACTGATGCTATTCGTGATTTATTTATTGATGGTGATCAAATTTGTGTAGATGCAACCCAAAAAAGCCAACTTGATGGTTACACTCGTGGTTGGCCTGATGAGGTTGATTGCACAAAAAGCGTCATAGATAGCTTAAGAAAACGCGGCCTTATAAATGTAAGTGATGAGTTTATAGAGAAATTTGAGATAACTCCTAATTTAGCCCCTTAGATGAATTTATTGAGCGGTATATCCGCCATCAACGACTAAATTTGCCCCTGTTATCCACTTTGCTTTATCACTTGCTAGGAAAAACGCAGCATTTGCCACATCTTCGGGGCTACCAACTCCACCAAGTGGGTGAGGTGCGTCAAAAATACGCCCAAACGCTTCGTTGCCCATACTATCTTTTATGTCACTAACCGTTTGCGTCATCACAGTTCCAGGCGATATGGAATTTACTCTTATGCCGTATTTAGCGTAGTTTATGGCGTTTTGTTTAGTCATACCGATAATAGCAGCTTTTGAAGGCGCATAAGCACCAAAATTTTGACTTCCAACCATGCCAAGAGTTGATGAGATGTTGATTATAACACCAAAATTTTGCTCTTTCATAACTTTTAAACTGTATTTACTCATCAAAAAAGTCCCCATAACATTTAGTTTAAAAACTCTTTCAAACTCGCTTGTTTCAAGCTCATCACAAGGTAAATTTTCGCCTGTTATACCGGCATTGTTTATTAAAATGTCGATTTTACCGTATCTATCTTTTATAGTTTTGATTAGTTCTTTTACAGAGTTTTCATCGCTTATATCGCACGGCATAAACTCGCCATAGCACTCATTAGGAGATTTTCTAGCTACTGCTATAACTTTTGCTTGATTTTCTTTAAAAAGCTTACATATATAAGCCCCTATGCCACTTGTTCCACCAGTTACAATTACAACTTTTTCATTCATATTTCCACCTTTAAAGTGATTTTAAAAGCTAGGTTTTTAGCAAGTTTTACTAGCTTATTGGCTTAATATACAGTAGTTATATAAATATATATTCGCAAAGTTTGCATTCATTAATAAATTTAGATATACAAATTCCCTTGGTAGTAAGGACATTTAAATGCAGATTAAATTTAAGTTTGATGCTAAAAAGCTAAATATCAATATAAATTTTGTATAATATCTATAAATCAATAAAGGAAGCTTAATGTTTGATAAAATTTTAGAATTTCTTGGATCTAAAGATAGCAAAAAAGATAAATCTATGAGTAGTTTAGATAAAAGTGAATTTAAAGTCAAAGAAGATTTTGAAGATAGTTTAACAATAGAGCAAATTTATACCAAAGAGGAATTTGATAACGATCAAATTGAAGAAATAGAACGAGGCTTTAAAAATGGTTTAACAATAGAACAAGTCCAAGTTTATGCAAAAAAAGAATTTTATTACGGTCAAATGAAACAAATCAGATTAGGTTTTGAAAATGGCTTAACCTTAGAACAAGTTCAAATTTATGCTAAAGAAGAATTTAGTAACTATGAAATGCGAGAAATCAGACTAGGTTTTCAAAATGGTTTAACTTTAGAGCAAGTTAAATTTTATGCCGAAAAAGAATTTAATAGTAATCAAATGAGACAAATAAGAGAAGATTTTGAGAGTGGTTTAGGATTAGATAAAATGCTATATTATGCGCAGTATCCAGATGTGCAAAAAGAACAAATAAAGTCTTGGTTTAAAAGTGGCTTAACTATCGAACAAATCACACCTTTAATCAAAGCCAATTTTGAAACAGGCAAATGGGAAAAGTGATTTTGATTTTGCTGAAAAATTTCATAAATTTATAAGGATTTTTAATTTTTCAGCAAGAATTTAAAAAGCTAAAACTTACTGTTTAACTATACTAATCCTACCTTTAAAGTGTGATTTTCAAAGCTAGGTTTTTCATCATTGGCAAGTTTTACTAGCTCATCAGCACTTAAAATATAGTAGTTATATAAATATCTATTTGCAAATTTCTCTATCTCTTTGGCCTTGCCATCAAAAAGCAAAAACGCCTCTTTGTCATTTACCACTAAAAAATCCGAGCCTTCATCATAAGCGTTAAAAACTATACCGCTAGCTAAAAATAGAGCCACATCTTTGTCAAATTCATAAATCCTAGCCCCGCTATAGTGGTCATTTAGATCAAATTTGACAACTTCAGCCCCGATATTTTTAACCAAATTTACTAGTTCTTCATCGTTATAAACAGCTATCTTAAAGCCTTTAAATTTATCACTTTTTATCTTTTCAAAGCCCGATATAAATTTTTCGCTTTCTTTTATCTGACTTAAATTTAGCTCTTTTCTTAGGAAATTTACACATTCATTTGTATTAAAAGGATCGTTAAAAACAAATTTTGGCGTTATGTAGTAATGAATTTCATCTTTTATAATCTCTAAAATTTCATCCTTTTTAGAAGGAAATTTATCTATTAAATGCTTAGCAAAAACAAAAGCGGAATTTCCTATGAAATCCTCTTTAAATTTAAGAACTCTATTTGAGTAAAATAGTGGCTTTAAGCTTTTGTAAAACTCTTTTTCGCTTTTAAATTCACTAAATTTATCAAAAGCTTTTAAAAAATCGCTATCATCGATTATCAAGTCTTTTACCGACCTTTTTTTATAAAGTGGTGATATTTTGATTATGTCTCCTGTAAGGGCTAAAATTTCATCCAGATTTTCTTCTAAATTTACTAAGTGATGATTAAGTTTTACCCACTCTACACCGTCAAATTTAAAGTAAGGATCGCCTTTTTTGATATCATCTAAAAGCTCTTTTAAATTCTTAAAATTCCACTTTTCATATAGATATGGTTTATAATAACTCGCATAATCAAGCCCAGCTTCAAACCTAAAAATTTCAACCTCTAACATACCTAGCCCTTAAATTTAAAATAGACAATTTTAGCAAATTTCAGCTTATAAAGAGATTTTAACAAATTTAATTGTAAAATATTAAAAATGGATAAAGAAAAATATATTATTTCACAATTTAAAAGCAAATTTATAGGCGATGATGGTGCTGTTATAGGCGATCTTGTTTATAGTAAGGATATTTTTATAGAAGATACTCACTTTAAAAAGGGCTGGCTTAGCCTTTTTGAGATAGGGCGCAAGGCAATTATCATAAATATAAGCGATGCTATCGTGATGAATGCTGTGCCAAAATACGCCTTACTTGGGCTTTTGATACCAAAAAGCATGAGTTTAAATGATATAAAAGAGCTAAAAAACGGCATAAAATTTGCTTGTGAAAAATATGGCGTGGAAATTATCGGCGGCGATACTGTTAGTTCAAAGCTTCTTGGCGTGAGCGTGAGTATCATCTCTTACTCTAAAAATCCTATATTTAGAAATCCTAAAAAAGGTGAGCTTTTAGCCTTTACAGGGAGTTTGGGAGGGAGTTTAAAAGGGCTTAGAGCTTTACAAAGAGGAGCTAAAATAAGCAAAAATTCTCGCTTTAGAGATGTAAAACTAAGAGATAAATTTTTTTATAAAACAGCTAAATTTATAAAATCAGCCATGGATATAAGCGATGGTTTAGCAAGTGATTTGCCTAAATTTGTTGGAAATAAAGATATAAAATTTCTTAAAAATTTAGACAAATTTGAGTTTTTAAGTGGCGAAGAGTATGAAATTTTATTTAGTTTTGATAAAAAAGATAAATTTAGAGTTATAAATGAAGCAAACAAAGCAAGAGTAAAATTAACTATTTTTGGGGAAGTTGTAAATGGAAGATATAAAACAAAATCAAGAAGTTGGCATTTTTAAGGGCGTTTTTTCGTTAGATCACTCGCCGATAAATGCTCATTTTAGTAAAAATAGCGATGATTTTGTCGTTAGGGAAGTGCCTCTTTATGAATTTAGTGGAAACGGTGAGCATCTTATAATAAACATTCAAAAAAAAGATCTTACGACATTTGATGCTATTAAGATTTTAAGTGGTGTAACGGGCGTAAAGATGCGTGATTTTGGTTATGCTGGGCTTAAAGATAGGCAAGGAATGACTACTCAATTTATCTCAATGCCAAAGAAATTTGAAAGTAGTTTAGAAAATTTTAGCCATGAAAAGATGAAAATTCTAAGCACTACAGTGCACAACAACAAACTAAGAATTGGTCATCTTAAGGGAAATAACTTTTTTATAAGGCTTAAAAAAGTTAGCAAAGTTGATGCTTTAAAACTCAGTGAAGTTTGTAAAAAGATAGATGAGATGGGCTTTGCAAATTACTTTGGGTATCAGCGTTTTGGCAAATACGCTGATAACGCTAAACAAGGTCGTGAAATTTTAGAAGGAAATTTAAACATAAAAAACCCAAAAACAAAAGATCTTTTAATCTCAGCTTATCAAAGCGAAGTTTTTAACATTTGGCTTAGTAAAAGAGTGGCTTTAAGCAAGGCTTTTAGGGATTTAAAAGCAGATAAAGTGTCTGAAATTTATCCGCTTTTTAAGGATATTAAAGTGGTAAAATCCATAAAAAATGAACCAAATTTCTTTAAAATTTTACCAGGTGATACGCTTAGTCACTATCCATTTGGTAAGGTTTTTTTATGTGAGGATTTAGAGAGTGAAACTAGGCGTTTTATAAACCGAAATATCACAGTAACTGGACTACTTTTTGGCTCAAAAGCTCTTAAAAGTGTAGGCTTAGCTGCTGAGTTTGCAAGTGGGATTTACTCTAGCACTCAAGACTATAAACAAAACGGGACAAACCGCTTTGCGTGGGAATATGCAAAGAATTTAGAGTATAAATATGATGAAGAAAACGCTCACTTCACGCTTAGCTTTGGGCTTGATAAGGGTTGCTATGCCACAACCTTACTTGAAGAAATTCTACATACTAGAGAAATTTTGGTATAATTGAAACATTTTTAAACAAGGAAAATATATGGATATTGGAATAATCGGCGGTGGATTAAGCGGCTTAACTACTGCGTTTTATATAAATTTTTTTGGTGAAGGAAAGCATAAAGTCACTGTTTTGGAGCGTGAAAAAGTAGTTGGCGGCAAGATGAGAACACATAATGAAAATGGCTTTTTGGTAGAAGAAGCAAGTAATGGCTATCTTTCAAACCGCCCTGATACTACCGAACTTGTGCGTCTTGCTGGGCTTGATAATATGCTTTTAAAAAGCAACGACAACGCTAGAGTTAGATTTATTTATAAAGATAAGCTTTATAAGATGCCAGAAGGCGTTAAAGACTTTATGTTAAGTGGCATTATGAGTCCGCTTGGAAAGCTAAGAGTAGCTTGTGAGTATTTTATTCCACAAAAAAAAGATGATAAAGAAGAGACTTTAAAAGAATTTGGTTATCGCCGCGTGGGAAAAGAGCTAACAGATACTTTTCTAGATCCAATGGTAGCAGGTGTTTATGGCTCAACTCCTGATAAAATAGCCATAAGAGCGTCATTTGATAAGATAGTCATGATGGAGCAAAAATTTGGGGGTCTTATTAAGGCAATGATTGCGATGAAAAGCAAAAGTGCTGCTCCAACTGGCGTACTTATGAGCTTTAAAGGCGGATGTGAAAGCTTTGTAAAGGCCTTAGCAGAAAAATCAAAAGCTGATATAAAACTAGGATATGAAGTAAAAAGCGTAGAAAAAAAGGGTGATAAATTTGTAGTAAATGGTGAATTTGAGTTTGATAAACTCATCGTTTCAACTCCTGCTTATGATGCAGCAAATTTATTAGGCGAAATTCTGCCTGATGCGGTTCGTAGGCTAAATGCTATAGAGTATACGCCAATATCAGTTGTAGGGCTTGGATATGAAAACATCTCTCATGATTTAAGAGGCTTTGGTCTTTTAACGACTACTTCATCAAAACAGCCAATACTTGGCATAGTTTGGGATAGTTCGATATTTTATGATAGAGCCCCTGAAAATAGCGACATTTTAAGAGTTATGATAGGCGGACAAAGAGATAAAGATTTAGCTTTGAAAAGTGATGAAATCTTAACAGAATTTGCAAAACTTGGCGTAAGAAACACAATGGGAGTAATAGATGAGCCAAAAAGTGTTTATGTAAAACGCCATGAAAAGGGCATTCCAAACTACGGTTTAGGGCATGTAGAAAATGTTCAAGAGATAATGAAAGAAGCAAAAAGAGTAAATGGACTATATCTAAACTCAAACGCTTATAAAGGCGTAGCGATGAATGACTGTATAAAAAACTCAAGACTAACAGCAAGAGATGTTTTAGGGCTTGGAAACGAGTTGAAAGGCTAAATTTAAGTTTGATATAAAGCTAAAATTTAGCTTTATATCTTAAATTTTGATTGCTTTTATTTACTAAATTTTTGTAAAAATATTAAATTATAATCACTAAATTTCATAACAAAGAGCTAAATTTGGACATTTTTATTTCACTTTTTATATTTATTCTTACTCTTTGGCTTATTATCTTTAAACCATACAATCTAAAAATCGGTACGAGCGCTGTTTTTGGGGCGGTTTTGGCACTTAGCTTTGGGGTGGTAAGTTTTCAAGATACGCTTGAGATAATAAGCATAGTTTGGGATGCAACGCTTTCATTTATCGGTATTATAATGGTATCTCTTATCTTAGAAAAAAACGGCTTTTTTGAGTGGTGTGCTATAAAAATGGCAAAATTCTCAAATGGTAGCGGTAGGCTAATGTTTATATACACTATACTTCTTGGATCTATCGTTTCAGCATTTTTTGCAAATGACGGTGCTGCTTTGATACTAACGCCAATTATCCTATCCAAAATGAAAATTTTAAAGCTAAATTTACGCACAATGGTCGCGTTTTTGCTAGCAAGTGGCTTTATCGCTGATAGTGCTTCGCTTTTGTTTGTTTTTTCAAACCTTACAAACATAATGGCGGCTGGGTATTTTCAAATAAGCTTTGGGAAGTACTTTCTTGATATGATTTTGCCATTTTTTGTTAGTGTTTTTATATCAACCTCTTTGCTTTTATTTATACTTTATAAAGATATTCCAAAAAGCATCGACACTTCACTTTTAAAACCATCTAGTCACGCTCTTAAAAGTAAGAAATTTTTTAAAATTTCATGGGTTTTTTTGATTTTTTTAATGTGCAGTTATTTTTTAAGTGATATTTTAAATTTACCACTATCTATTTTTGCTTTGAGTGGGGCTTTTATTTTTATGATTTTGGGGGCTAAATTTGAAGTTTTAAAACCATCTCAAGTTATAAAAGAAGCACCGTGGCAGATAGTTTGGTTTAGTATTGGGCTTTTTGTGGTGGTTTATGGACTAAAAAATGCTGGTCTTATGGTGGGATTAGATAAAATTTTAGAGTATATCTCTTATAAGAGTGAACTTTTTCAAGTTCTTGGCGTTGGCTTTATAGCTGCGTTTATGAGTGCTTTTATGAATAATCTTCCAACTATTTTAATGTTAAATATCTCTTTAGATCACATAGATGCGAGCAATCTTATGATATATGCAAACATAATCGGCTGTAATATCGGTACAAAACTTACGCCATTTGGTTCTTTGGCTACTTTGCTGTGGCTTTTTGCGTTAGAAAAAGACGGCGTAAAGATAGGTGTAAAACAGTATATGAAATTTGGCTTTATAATAACTCCGCCTGTTCTTTTTATGGTTCTTTTATCTCTACTTTTTATATAAATGTTAAGCTTAATATGATAAAATCGCTTTTCCAAGTATGGTGAGTGACTGCGTGAAAACGAGGAAAGTCCGAGCTACACTAAGACGGGGCTTCATCTAACGGATGACTAGGGCGACCTAAGGGAAAGTGCAACAGAAAGCAAACTACCGCTAAGCGGAAAAGGTGAAAGGGTAGGGTAAGAGCCTACCAGCATTTATGGCAACATAAGTGGCTTGTAAACCCAGCCTGTAGCAAGAAGGGACGGTTTTGTCTTAGATTAAAACCCTTCGCTTGAGCTAATTTGTGAAATTTAGCCTAGATAAATAGTCACTTTTAACAGAACTCGGCTTATAGCTATACTTGGGGTTTGATTAGAGATTTATTATTTTGTGTTAGTTTATAAAATATAAAAATAATACTTTAAGATGAAAAATTTACTAAATTTAGCGTTTTTTATTAGTTTTTTATTTTTAAATTTAAACGCAAATTCTTACAATGAGCTTTACGATGTGTATTTTAAAGATCTAAATTGTTCTAAATTTGAGTTTAAAAAAAGCGGTGAAAAATTTAGCGTGGATGATTTAAATTTAGCAATCTTAAATAACGATGAGAGTTTAGTTTTAAAAATTTTAGGAAGTGATAAAAATCTGAGTTTTAAACAGAGTAGCAACTCAAAAACGCCGTTTTTTATAAATTTAAAAAACGGTAATAACATTTTAATTGAAGAGATGCTTTTATGTGCCGATAAAAGGGTGTTTGATTTTGAGATTTACGCACCCAGCATCGTTTTAAACAAAGAAATTAGCGAAAATGAAACTATAAAAATTTTAAACTCACTTTTTAGCCAAGGTTTAGATAAAAACGCCGTTTTTTATTACCAAGATTTAACCCTTTTAAGAGTTGCTTTTAATAGCGATAAATTTAAGGTATTTGAGTATTTATTAGATACTGGAAGTGTGGTAAATGAAAGCCTTGGAGATGATATTTGGTTTAGTTTTACTCAAATTTTTAGAGATGAAAATTTATCTTTAAATGTTAAAAATTCACCTTCAAAAGAAGTTATAAATTTATTAAATTCACAAAAGTATAAAGCCCACAGAGAAAAAATCCTAAATTTAACCAAAAAAGCCACCCAAAAAGGTCTAAAAAACTTAAAATATCTTTACCAGACATTTGATTATTTAGGCGATGAGGTTGGCAAAAATGAGCTTATAAATTTAGGCTTTACTCCTAACTTTTAGGAAGTGAAAGGACTAAATTTGCACTCACATCAAAAACTAAAATCATCTCATTTATAAAAACTTGATAAGCTACGATTCATCCATATAAAGAAAATAATTTTTCACATTAAGCTAAATTTTACTCTCTTATTTGCCCATTTCCAATGATTTTATATTTATAAGTTGTAAGCCCTTCAAGTCCAAATGGTCCTCTAGCGTGCAAGCGATTTGTGCTTATACCAACCTCAGCGCCAAAACCAAACTCATATCCATCGCTAAATCTAGTAGAAGCATTTGCATACAAACAAGCCGAATCAAGTTCGTTTAAAAATCTCTCAATATTAGAAAAATCCTCGCTAATTATCGCTTCGCTATGATCTGAGCCAAAGTGCTTTATATGCTCTAAAGCTTCATCTAAATCTTTTACGATTTTGACATTTACCGCTAAATCAAGATACTCATTTTCATAGTTTTCGTTCGTAGCAATTTCACATTTTAAAATTTCAGCCACCTTTTGACACCCATAAATTTTAGCCCCTAAAGATTGAAATTTAGCCCCCAAATTTGGCACAAATTCATTAGCTATATCTGAGTGAACTAGTATCGTTTCTACTGCATTACATGCACTTGGTTTTTGAAATTTCGCATTTTGGCAAATTTTAAGAGCATTTTCTTGCTTAGCACTTTTATCGACAAATATATGACACACGCCTTTATCGTGCTTTATAACAGGTATGGTTGAGTTTTCGCTTATAAATTTCACCAAATTTGAACCACCACGAGGGATTATTACATCTATAAATTTATCAAATTTTATAAGTTTAGCCGTATCTTCATGGCTAAAATTTGCTAGATATGTAACCACGCTTTTATCGATTTCATACTTTTCTAAAACAGAGTGTATACAAGAAATCAGAGCTAAATTTGAATTTACACTCTCACTTCCACCTTTTAGTACGCAAGAATTTGCACTTTTTAGACAAAGTCCAGCAACTTCAGTGGTTACATTTGGACGACTTTCGTATATTACGCAAACTACGCCTATTGGGATAGCAACTTTTTGAAATTTAAGCCCAGCGTGGTTTACCCAACCATCAATGACTCGTCCGACTGGATCTTTTAAAACAGCAGTTTGCCTAAGTGAAGAGATGATGCTACCCAGTTTTTTATCATCAAGCTTAAGGCGTTCTATCATAGCAAAGCTTAGATTTTTTGATTTTGCAAATTCTATATCTTTTAAATTTGCTTTTAAAATTTCAGTTTTTTTTAACTCTATTTCATCAGCTATATCTAAGATAAGACTCTCTTTTTTTTCTGGAGTTAAATTTAGCAGCTCTTTTTGTGAATTTTTAGTTTTAAGCAGTAAATTTATCATATTTTTGCCCCTAAATATGTGATTATTTTAAAAAAACCATTATAATACACTATAAAAAATATTTCGTAAAGGTAGTTTGATGAAAAATTTATACGATGTAGCTGTTATAGGTGGTGGACCTTGTGGTTTAGCAAGTGTTGTTGAGGCAAAAATAGCAGGGATTGATAAGGTTTTGCTTTTAGAAAAAGGGACAAACCACTCACAAACAATAAGGACTTTTTATAAAGATAACAAAAGAGTTGATAAAGAGTACAAGGGCCATGATAGTAATACTAGGGGTGCGGTTAAATTTGAGACTGCTTCAAAAGAAGATGTGCTAAACTACTTTGATACTTTGCTTGATACAAATGGCATCGAAGCTGTTTTTAATATGGAAGTAGAAAAAGTTACAAAAGAGGGTGAAATTTTTCATATCCACACTTCAAAAGGTGAGTATCATGCTAAAAATGTCATCATCGCAATCGGTAGAATGGGCAAACCAAATAAGCCACTTTATGAAATTCCTAGATCATTAAATCCTGTTGTAAATTTCAACCTTGATAAGTGTGGAAGTGGTGAGAAAATACTTGTAGTAGGTGGTGGAAACTCAGCTGTTGAGTATGCTTTAACGCTTTCAAGAAATAATACTGTAACACTATCTTATAGAAGGGATAAATTTTCAAGATTAAATGACATAAACCTAAAAGATGTAAAAACTGCTGAAAAATATGGCAAAATAATTCTTAGAATGTCAACAGATGTTGAGAGCATTGAAAACGAAGAGGGTAAGCCGTTAGTTCACTTTAAAGATGGTAGAGAATTCGTATATGATAGGATAATTTATGCAATAGGCGGAACTACGCCTGTTGAGTTTTTAAAAGGTTCAAGAGTAGAAATGGGTGAAAAAAACATTCCACTAGTAGATGAAAACTGCCAGACTAATATAAAAGGGCTTTATATCGGCGGCGATCTTGCTACAAGAAGTGGTGCTTCGATAGTTTTTGCTCTTAATCACGCAAATACTATCATAAGTCACATTAATGATACTCTACCAGCTTAAGGATGGCTATCGCTACAATAGCGATACTTTAATGCTATATGATTTCGCTCTTAGTTTAAATTTGAAGGGCGAAATTTTAGAGATTGGCACTGGGTGTGGGGTTTTAGGACTTCTTTTAAAAAGAGATCTAAAAGATGCAAATTTAACGCTTATGGATATCCAAAAAGAAAATATAATGCTTTGTAAAGAAAATAGCCAGATGAATGGCATTGAGTGTGAAATTTTAGAAGGCGATTTTAACTCTTTTAAAAGCGATAAAAGGTTTGATACGATTATCTCAAACCCGCCTTATTATCACGATGGAGTTATAAAAAGTCAAAATTCTCATCTAAGCATAAGTAGATATTCAAAAAATTTAAGTTTAGAGAGTTTGATAATAAACTCAAACGCTCATCTTAAGCCAAATGGAAATTTAGTTCTTTGCTATGATGCAAAGCAACTTATGGATATAATCGTGCTTTTTCATATGTGTAAACTTCGCCTAACAAGGCTTAAATTTATACATCCAAAGGTTGGGAAAAGCGCTAAAGTTGCACTTATTGAAGCTAAAAAAAACTCTCGTTCGCTTTGTGAAATAGAACCAGCTTTTTATTTAAGCGATGAAAATGGCTATACAAAACAAGCAAGTGAAATTTTTAAAAGTGCAAATTTACAAAGTATGGATTTTAAGGAAATTTAGATAAAATGTGTGATTTGATAAAAAAGAGTGGATTTGATTATGGTTTTGATCCAAAAGCGTGTGAAAGATGTGCTGGAAAGTGCTGTATTGGCGATAGTGGTTATATCTGGATAGATGAGAGTGAAATAGTAAATTTATCTAAATTTCTTAAAATTAGCCCAGATGCTTTTAAAGATAGATATTTAGATAAATTTGGCTTAAGATATAGCATAAAAGAGCTTAAATTTAAAGATGGATATGCGTGCTGTTTTTTTGATCAAAAAGCACTTAATTGCTCTATTTATGACTACCGTCCAAAGCAGTGTATGACATTTCCTTTTTGGGACTATTTTAAGCATAATTTTAAAGAATTGGAGAGAGAATGTATAGGTGTAAAACGCTAATTATAGCTTTAATAACATGCTTTTTAGCTCTTAATCTCAACGCCTTTGATAAAGATGAAGAGACTTTTGAGATTTTAAAAGCCCTTACGGTTTATAACACAAACCCAAATGCTTCTATAAAAAGCTACACTAGGCTATATGAAAATACAAAAAATAGTGAGTATTTAAAAGAAGCCATAAAAATAGCATATGTGTATAAAACAGAAAATTTAGGAAAACTCATAGATATGGCTAGCGATTTGCTTGATAATGATGCTGGGTTTTTAAAGATAAAAAGTGCTTATCTTGTAGAAAACGGTAATAAAAACGAAGCTTTAATTAGTGCTAAAAAACTAGTCGAGCTTGAACCAGATAGCGCTATGAGCTACTCGGTTGCTGGGATGATAATGGATGATTTAGGAGAGTATAAAAAGGCACTAGATTATCATTTAAAAGCTTATGAGTTAGATGATAGTGATATAAATTTACTAAGAGTAGCAAATATTTTACTTGTTAGGTTTGATGATGTTAACTTAGCAACATCAAAGCTAGAAAAACACCGCCTTATGAAAGGATGTAGCACTGAGATATGCTCAGTTCTTCTTGATATTTATAAACAAAATAGAAATTTTCCTATGATTTTAGCAATGGATGAAGAGCTTTATAAACTAACCAATGATAACAAATATATGGATGAGGTTTTAGGCTTTTATATATATGAGAAAAACTATGAAAAAGTCATAGAACTTTTAGAAAAATACTCATACAACGATAAACTTTTAGTTGAACTTTATGCTTATATAAAAGAGTACGATAAGGCGATAAAAAAAGCTGATGAGAGCTATAATGCCTCAAATGATAAGGAGTTTTTATCTTTAAAGGCTATGATGATTTATGAGAAAAATGTAGGTAGTATCAATAGTGAAATTTTAAAAGATGTAAATGAGTGTTTTAAAGCTTCAGTTGATGAAAATAGCAAAGGAATATATCAAAATTACTATGGATATCTTTTGATAGATCATGATATTGATGCTAAAAAGGGCGTTGAATTTGTAAAAAACGCCTTAAAAGATGAACCAAATTCGCCTTATTATCTTGACTCTTTAGCTTGGGGATACTATAAGCTTGGCGAGTGTGAAAAAGCTAAAAAAACTATAGATGCCATAGATTTAGAATTTAGTGACTACTGGGATAGCAATGAGTCAAAAGAACATATTAAAAAGATAGATGAGTGTTTAAAGGATATAAAATGATACTTGATGAAATTATAGAAAAAACGAGATTTGACTTAGAAAAAAGAAAAAGTGATATTTCTTTTGATACTTTAGGAAGGAGTTTATCTGCAAATCCTTATGCTCCACGAGATGTTAAAAATGCCTTAAAAAGTACACCTGATAATCCATATAAAATCATAGCTGAGGTTAAAAAAGCAAGTCCTAGTAGAGGTGTTATAAGAGAGGATTTTGAGCCAGTAAGTATCGCTGTAGAGTATGAAAAAGGCGGAGCCGATGCATTTTCAGTTTTAACAGAACCGCACTATTTTAAAGGCGATCTTGAATTTATTCCGCAAATTCGCCGTTATACAAAAACGCCGATTTTAAGAAAAGATTTTATAGTTGATGAGTATCAGGTTTTAGAAGCTGCTGTTTATGGGGCTGATTTTATACTATTAATAGCAAAAGCTTTGGATAAAAAGCGTCTTAAAGAGCTTTTGGATTTTGCAAGAAGGCTTGGAATGGAGGCTTTGTTTGAAACTCATGATAAAGAAGATATCACAAAAGCTATCTTTGCTGGGGCTGATATAATAGGTATAAATCACAGAGATTTAAATGATTTTACTATGCATATGGATTTAAGTCAAAAGCTTATACCGCTTATACCAAATGGTAAAATCATCGTAGCAGAAAGTGGCATCTATACTCACGATCAAGTTGTAGAACTAAACAAAATCGGCGTTGATGCGTTTTTAGTTGGTGAGAGTTTAATGCGTCAAGATGATGTTAAAAAAGCGGTTGAAAAGCTTAAATTTGGAGAGTAGTTTTGGAAAAGTTAGATTATCTTTGTGCACCATGGCGAAGTGAGTATTTTGGTTCTAAAGAAGAGGGTTGTGTTTTTTGTAGAGCAGCAAAAAGCCCTGAAAATGACGATAAAAACGGAGTTTTATTCCGTGCTAAATTTTGCTTTGGGATAATGAATTTATACCCGTATAGTCCAGGAGCATTTATGGTTATACCTTATGAGCATAGTGATAATATTGAGAATTTAAAGCCTGAAATTTGGCAAGAGATGAGTAAATTTGTGCGTATTGGAGTTAGTGTTTTAAAAAGCCAAATAGGTGCAAATGGAGTAAATATAGGTATGAATTTAGGAAGTGCAGCTGGAGCTGGGATTGCACAGCATGTGCATTATCACTTAGTTCCTAGATGGAGTGGGGATACAAATTTCATTACGACAATTGGGTGTGTTAGAGTTAATGGAGTTCCATTTAGTAATCTATATGAAAAGATAAAAGCTGGATATAAAAGATATATTTAAAGGAAAGTTTTGGCAAATTTGGTAAGTATTGAAAAAGCTATTGATGATATTAAAAATGGCAAGATGATAGTTGTAGTTGATGATGAGTCAAGAGAAAATGAAGGTGATTTAGTTTTTGCTGGAGCTTTTAGTAGTGTAGAAAAAGTAAATTTTGCTATTACTCACGCAAAGGGTGTTTTATGTACTCCTGTCAGTAAGGAAATCGCTAAAAAACTTGGATTTGAACCGATGGTTAAAAATAACACTTCAAATCACGAAACCGCTTTTACTATAACTGTTGATGCAAAAGATGCAACAACAGGAGTTAGTGCAGTTGAGCGTGATATGACGATAAAATTAATTACAAATTTTTCTACCACTACAAAAGATGATTTTGTTGCTCCTGGGCATATTTTTCCACTCATTGCAAAAGATGGCGGAGTTTTAGAGCGTATTGGTCACACAGAAGCAAGTATTGATCTGTGTAAATTAGCTGGGCTTGTGCCAGTTAGCGTGATTTGCGAGATAGTAAATGAAGATGGCACTATGGCAAGGCGTGATGATTTAGATAAATTTTGTGCTAAATTTAATTTAAATATGATAAGTGTTGCAGATCTTGTTAAATACCGCCTTAAAACTGAGACTTTAGTTGAATTTAGTGAGTTAAAAAGTGGAATTTTAGCTCAAAAAGATGCTAAATTTTATGATATAAAAGATCACAATGGCAAATTCCATAAAGCTTATATCTTTGGTGATATTAAGAGTAAAACAAATGTTAAATTTCACAAAATTACAAGTGATTATGATTTTTTGAGTAGTCATAAATTTCAAGAGTTTAAAAGAGCTACTCAAATTTTAGAAAAAGATGGTGGAATTTTGATATTTTTTGATAGTGAAGTAAATGAAAGCGGGGCTATTAAAGACTACGGAATAGGGGCTCAAATTTTATCTAAATTTGGTATTAAAGATATATCTTTGATTACAGAAAATAAAGACCAGGAATTTGCTGGTCTTAGTGGTTTTGGGTTAAATGTTGTAAATTTCATATGATTTTACACCTTGATCTTGACTGCTTTTTTGTTTCTGCTGCTAGGATAAAAGATCCTAGTTTAATTGGCAAAAATGTAGCTGTAGTTGGTGGTGGAGGGAGTGCTATTTTTGGTGATGAAGAGAGCCTTGGTGGGGTAGTTTTAAGCCCAAGTTATGAAGCTAGAAAATTTGGTGTAAAATCAGCTATGCCTTTAAAAAAGGCACAAAATTTATGTAAAGATTTAATTTTAGTAAAAGCAGACCATGGGTTTTATAAAGAGCTTTCACAAAAATTATATAAATTTTTATATAGTTTTACACCAGATATTGAAGCGTTTAGTATAGATGAGTTTTTTATGGATTTAAAAGGGATTGAGGCTAAAAATGACCCTCTAAATTTCGCTAAAAATTTACAATCTAAAATTTTAGAAAAACTAAATTTACCTTGTAGTATAGGTTTAAGTGAGGCAAAATTTATAGCTAAGCTTACAACTGATCTTGTAAAGCCATTTGGTGTTGGGATGATAAAAGTTAATGAGATTAAAGACAAGCTTGGCGATGTTGATATAGCTAAATTTCCATTTGTTGGCAAATCAAGCCAAAACTACCTTAAAAAGCATGGAATTTTTACCATAAAAGATGCATTTGAGGCTAAATTTGTCTTTGAAAAAATGGGTAAAAACGGTCTTAAAATTTATGAAAATATAATTGGAGCCTCAAGAGAGCTTGAGCTAAATAAGGAGCGTAAAAGCATCTCATATGGTAGAACATTTGAAGCCATTATGGATAGAAATGAGATACAAAGGCGAATTTTTGTACTTTGTAGATATCTAAGTTTTAGTATCTATAAATTTGGTAAAACCCCTACTAAATTTGAGTTTAGACTTCGATATATAGGGCGTGAAACACATACAAAAAGCTTTAGTCTTAAAGAGAGCTTTAGTGAAAATTTACTTGATAGAGTTATGAGTGAGCTTTTTAGAGAAGCTGATATTAGAAAAACTCTAAGTATTACTCATATAAGCGTCGGCGTAGGGGGATTTTTAGATACTAAAGTAAAAACGCTTTTTAGTGATGAAAGTGCTTTAAAGCTTAATAATACACTTCAATCCTTAAGACAAAAACACGGTATTGAAATTTTAAAAACAGCAAAGGAGTTAGGTTGAAAGTTAGAGATATTTACTCTATGATAGCACTTATTTTGAGTGCAAATTTTAAAGAAGTTACACCAAAAGAGAATTTTCAAAAGCTTCCACCAAAGTGGATTATAGTAAATGAAACAGATGAGAACAAAAAAGCTCATGAGTTTTGGGAGTTGGCAAAAAATGAGAGTTATGATGATGTTAAAGAGGATTTTGAAAATTTAAAGCAATATTTTGAGATGAGTTATTATAAGCTTATAAATGAAATAGATATCCAGCTTTTTTATGATAAAAGCCGCTATCAAAAGCCATTTTCTACACTAAATGCAAGCCATGCATCAAATATGCTAGCTCTGCTTGGGGCGATATTTAAAGTTCATGATGAGAAAAACCATATGTTTTTGGGAAGGTATTTAAGTGAGTATTTTATGGAAAGCTTTAGAGCGTTAGCTGAAATTTTAAAATCAAAAAGTAAAACTAACTATTATAAATCTTTAGGTTGGTTTTTAGATGATTATTTAAAGATGATAAAAGTAACTCTCGGACTTAAAATTTGATGAAATTTAGGAGCTAAAATGAGCTGGTGGAACGAAATTTATACTCACTTTGACCCTGTTGCGTTTTCAGTTTTTGGGTTTAAAGTTCATTGGTATGGGATTATGTATATTTTAGCTCTACTGGTGGCTCTTTTTATGGCTAAGTGGTTTGTAAAGCGTGATAATCTTTTCTACTCAGATAGTTTTTTAGATAGCTATTTTATATGGGTTGAGATAGGCGTGATTTTAGGTGCAAGGCTTGGGTATTTGATGATTTATACAAATGATCAAATTTATTATCTAACTCATCCATGGCAAATTTTTAACCCCTTTTATAATGGTGAGTTTGTTGGAATTTCGGGCATGAGTTATCACGGGGCTGTTGTTGGTTTTGTTATTTCTACGATTTGGTTTTGTAAAAAGCATAGAGCAAATTTTTGGTCTTTACTTGATTTGGTGGCTTTAAGCGTTCCGCTTGGTTATGTTTTTGGAAGAGTAGGAAATTTTTTAAATCAAGAGCTTTTTGGAGAGCCAACGAGCGTTCCTTGGGGCATTTTAGTTGATGGTGTTTTAAGACATCCTAGCCAACTATATGAGGCATTTTTAGAAGGTATTGTTATTTTTATAATTTTGTTTTTTTATAGAAAACATAAGAAATTTGAGGGAGAACTGATTGCTTTATATGCGATACTTTATGCTATTATGCGTTTTATAAGTGAAATATTTAGACAACCTGATGTGCATATGGGAGTTTATACACCTTTAAACTTAAGCATGGGACAGATTTTATCGCTTTTAATGCTGCTATCTGGAGTTGTTATATATTTAATTTATCACAAAAAGATAGCTATTAAAAAAAGCTGAATTTAAGTTATTAACAAGCAAAATTTATATATAATTAATAAATCTGCAATAGAAGTGCAAAATAACTTTTGAGGAGTTTTCATGGAAGCAAGAATTGAAGGCTTTCTTGGCAAGTCAGTTGAGGGCAAAAAGAGTCGTTTACCAGCCTGTCAAGATAAAGCACAGAGTTTAACGGGACTGATTTTAGCCGCGTTTATGGTTTGTCATATGCTTTTTACTGGATCGATTGTATTTGGAAAAAGAGCATTTGAGGGAGTCGTGAGTTTTGCTGAGCCGTTTGGCATGACTTGGATAACAAATTTTATAGCTTTTGTTATTTTGGTTATTTTTATGGTTCATGCTTTTTTAGGTATGAGAAAATTTCCTGCTAATTACAGAGCTTATCAAGCTTTTAAGGCTCATAAAATCCGCTTTGGTCATCTTGATACTACTCTTTGGTGGTTTCAGTTCATAACAGGCTTTTTACTATTTTTCACAGCTAGTGCTCATATTATTACTATTATCTTTAGTGAGCCTATCACAGCTAATCTATCAATTGCAAGATTTGCAAATTTACACCTTTTTTACCTTTTACTTCTTATAGTTACCGTAACTCACGCAAGTATTGGTACTTATAGACTTATAATGAAATGGTATAGTATAGAAGGTAGTAAAAAAGATGAGATGATAGAAAAAAGAGCAAAGATTAAAAAAATTAACTTTATCATCTGGGGAGCTTTGTTTGCATTCTCAGTTATTGCTGATATTGTTTGGTTAGCGAAGTAAAGGAGATTTAATGAACATTATATATTCAGATGCACTAATTATTGGTGGTGGTTTAGCTGGGCTTAGATCAGCTGTTGCAACTGCCGAAAAAGGTAATAAAACCATAGTTTTAAGCATGTGTCCAGTAAGAAGGTCTCACTCAGCTGCTGCTCAAGGTGGTATGCAAGCAAGTTTAGGTAATTCTAAAATGAGCGAAGGTGATAATGAAGATGTTCACTTTGCAGATACTGTAAAGGGAAGTGACTGGGGCTGTGATCAAGAAGTTGCTAGAATGTTTTGTCAAACAGCACCAAAAGCGATTCGTGAGTTAGCAAGTTGGGGTGTTCCTTGGACTAGAATTACAAAAGGTGATAGAAGTGCTATTATAAATGCACAAAAAACCACCATAACAGAAAGCGAAGAGGTTCACGGACTTATCCACTCAAGAGACTTTGGTGGTACTAAAAAATGGCGAACTTGCTATACAGCTGATGCTACAGGGCATACTATGCTTTTTGGTGTGGCAAACAGATGTGCACAGCTTGGTGTTGATATTAGAGATAGAAAAGAAGCAATTGCTTTAATTCATAAAGATGGCAGATGTTATGGTGCTATAGTTAGAGACCTGATTACAGGTGAACTTGATGCTTTTGTGGCAAGGGCTACAATGATAGCAACTGGTGGGTATGGAAGAATCTATAAGCATACTACAAATGCTGTGATCTGCGAAGGTATTGGGGCTGCGATTGCACTTGAAACAGGTGTTGCACAGCTTGGAAATATGGAAGCAGTTCAGTTTCACCCAACTCCAATTGTTCCTAGTGGTATACTTCTAACTGAAGGTTGTAGGGGTGATGGTGGAATTTTAAGAGATGTGGATGGACATCGCTTTATGCCTGATTATGAACCTGAGAAAAAAGAGCTTGCAAGTAGAGACGTTGTTTCAAGAAGAATAATGGAGCACATTAGAAAGGGAAAAGGTGTAAAAAGCCCATATGGTGAGCATGTTTGGCTTGATATTTCTATATTAGGTCGTGAACATATAGAGAAAAATTTAAGAGATGTCCAAGAAATTTGTCAGATATTTAATGGTATAGATCCAGCCGATACAGAACTTGATGAAAACGGTATAGGTAAGGGTTGGGCACCAATTCTTCCAATGCAGCACTACTCAATGGGTGGAATCAAAACAAAACCAACTGGCGAGAGTCCTACTCTAAAGGGTCTATTTAGTTCAGGCGAAGCAGCTTGTTGGGATATGCATGGCTTTAATAGACTTGGTGGAAACTCAGTTGCAGAAACTGTTGTAGCTGGTATGATAGTGGGCGATTATATGGCGGATTTCTGCCTTGAAAATGAGATCGATATAGATACAAAATTTATTCAAAGTTTTGTTGATAAAGAAAATGACTATATAACCAAGCTTATAAATTCAGATGGTAAATATAATATCTTTGAGATTAAAAATAAAATGAAGGATATTATGTGGGAACATGTTGCGATATTTAGAACAGGCGAAGGGCTAGAAAAAGCTGTAAAAGAGCTAGAAGAGCTTTATAAGGAGTCTTTAAATATCAAAATTTCAAACAAGGAAAGATTTGGTAATCCAGAGCTTGAAGAGGCTTATCGTGTACCAAAAATGCTAAAACTTGCACTTTGTGTAGCAAAAGGTGCCCTTGATAGAACAGAGAGTAGAGGAGCTCATTACAGAGAGGATTATCCAAAAAGAGATGATGCAAACTGGTTAAAAAGAACTCTAGCTAGTTGGAAAGATGGTGATACTATGCCAACGCTAACTTATGAGCCACTTGATATTATGAAAATGGAGATGCCACCAGCGTTTAGAGGATATGGAGCAAAGGGGAATATTATAGAACATGCTGATAGTGCGAAACGCCAAAAAGAAGTTGATGAGACAAAAGAGCGTTTGAAGGCTGAAGGTAAAGGCAGATATGAGATTCAAGATGCGTTGATGCATTATGAACTTCAACCAAAATTTAAAGCACCAAACCAAAGAGTAGGAGTTGGAAATGAGTAGAAAAATAACAATAAAAGCGTTTAAATATAATCCGCTAAGTAAAATTTCAAAGCCACATTTTAACACTTATGAGCTAGAAGAGACTTCTGGTATGACTTTGTTTGTGGCATTAAATCAAATCAGGGAAAATTTTGACCCTGATTTGAGTTTTGATTTTGTGTGTAGAGCGGGAATTTGTGGAAGTTGTGCTATGTTAGTAAATGGTAAACCTCAGCTTGCTTGTAGAACTCTTACTAAAGATTACGAAGATGGCGTTATAGAGCTAATGCCACTTCCTGTTTTTAAGCTTATAAAGGATCTAAGTGTAAATACGGGCGAGTGGATGGCAGCTATGAATAGTAGAGTTGAGAGCTGGATACACACTACAAAAGTTACCGATATATCAAAGCAAGAAGAAAAGGTTGATCCTGAACTTGCTCAAAAAACATTTGAACTTGATAGATGTATAGAGTGTGGTATCTGCGTTGCAGCATGTGGAACGGCTATTATGAGAAATGATTTTATAGGTGCTGTTGGACTAAATAGAATAGCAAGATTTAGGGTGGATCCACTTGATGAAAGAACTGATGAGGACTTTTATGAGTTAGTAGGTGATGATAGTGGTATTTTTGGTTGTATGAGTCTTCTTGGATGTGAAGATCAATGTCCTAAACATCTACCACTTCAAAACCAAATAGCGTTTATAAGACGCAAAATGGCAAGTGTAAAATAAGCCAAATTTAGCGGGCTTCCCCGCTAAATTTTTACTTTTGTATTGCAATATAAAAGTAAATTTAAAGTTTAAATGATAATCTAGCTTTTAAAAATCAAAATTTTCTTTTTGAGTAACTAGAAGTCATAAAAAATTTTATAGCTTTTAAGTCATCTTGATTGCAATTATTATTTAATATCAGCCTCTGTATCATCAAGTATTATATCTTTATTTTTACGCTCTAAAAGATCATCTTTTTCTATTATTCTGTAAGCATTTAGGCAAGCAACAAATAGCGTAACTATTGCTGGACCTAGTATCAAGCCCCAAAAGCCAAAGGTAGAAAGTCCTGCCATCATTGCAAAAAATATAAGAAGTTCATTTATATTTGCAGGGTGTTTAACAAGCTTTGAATTTATAAATTTAATTATAAATGGTTTTACAAAGTTATCAGCTACAGTTGAAATCATCACAACAGAGTAAATAAAAATAAAAATTCCAGCAAATTTATTACCCATTGCAAATTCATAAATAGCTATTGGCATATAAACAAGTGTCCCGCCAACAATTGGTATCATCGAAGCAAAAGCATAAACTATACCAAATAGTAAACCATCGTAGCCAAAAAAAGCTATCATTATACCAAATAAAAGTCCTTGAAGTACTGAAGTTGCGATAGTTGAGTAAAGCACAACTGCCATTGTATTACTTACTTCGCCTGAAATTTTATCTATATACTCAGTTTCAACTGGAGTTGTCTCTTTTATAAAGGTAATTAGCGACCTGCCATAGATATTTGCAAAGAAGTAAAAAACAATTATTAAAACCAGCTCTATCATAAAATTTGCACTTGATTTGCCGATGTTTGATAGATAAGTAGCCCCTTCTTTGAAGATTGGAGTTAAGTTAATAGAAGAGATAAAATCCTTAATCCTAGACTCCCAAGATGAAAAAGCTCCAGGCAAAGATATGTCAAAATTTCTAACATATTCAACAACTTTACCGATATAAGCAGTATCGAAATTTGCACCATATATAACTAGTTTTGTTGCAGCGTATAAAAATGGTGCTAAAAATAGTATTATTAAAGCTACTGTTGTAAGAGTTGCTGAAAGGATATTTTTATTTCCAGTTAGTTCTCTAAAGGTGTGATTAAGGCTTGAAGTTGATACTGCAAGTAAAATTCCAACACTCATTGGTATCCAAAATGGGGTAAATAGATAAATAACTGCACAAAAAACTAAAAGTATAAAGCCAATAAAAAAGTATTTACTAGTTTTTTTCATCGAATAGTCCTTTTTGAAATGGAATTTTAAGAGCTTCGTGAGCTTTATAGCTAGCAATCCTTCCTTTTGAAGTTCGTTCTATATAGCCATTTGCTAGTAGATATGGCTCGATAACATCTTCTATAGTTCCTTCATCTTCACTTAAAGCTGCTGCTATTGTAGAAAGCCCTAATGGGCGACCTTTTGCGTCAAATAAGATATCAAGATAACCAATATCCATCTCATCAAAACCAAGTTCATTTACACCTAGCTCATTTAGTGATGATTTGGCACGATTTTGACTTATTTCAGACTCATTATATACATCTGCAAAGTCGCGAATTCTCTTTAATAATCTAAGTGCTATCCTAGGAGTTCCACGACTTCTTTTTGCTATTTCTAAACTAGCGTTTTTTTGGATAGTTTTTTCTAGTTTTACACTGGCTTTTTGGATGATTTGAGAAAGCTCTTCATCTGAATAAAACTGAAGCCTAAATGATATACCAAAGCGATCTCTTAAAGGAGCTGATATCATACCAGCTCTTGTTGTAGCACCTATTAAAGTAAATTTTGGAATATCTATTTTTATAGTTTGTGCAGCAGGACCAGAGCCAATGATAATATCAAGTCTAAAATCCTCCATCGCAGGATATAAAATCTCCTCTATCGCAGAGCTAAGACGGTGAATTTCATCTATAAATAAAACATCGCCTTCATCTAAATTTGTTAAAATAGCTGCTAAATCCCCAGCTTTTTCTATCATCGGAGCAGCAGTTATTTTAATGTTTGTGTTCATTTCATTTGCAATAATGTGAGCAAGAGTAGTTTTTCCAAGACCTGGAGGACCATAAAAAAGAGTATGATCTAAGCACTCGCCCCTTTTTTTGGCAGCTTTGATAAAAATTTTAAGATTTTGCTTAGTTTTACTTTGCCCTACATAGTCTTCAAAACTTGTAGGTCTAAGATTTATCTCATACTCATTTTCAAAGTTAACACTTTGTATCTCTACTACTCTATCCATTTTATTATTGAATTTCTCCATCTAATCTTGCTTCTCTAAGTCTTGTATCAAACTCGCAACCTTCCTTGTATCCAAATTCACACGCCTTAATAAAAAGTTCAGCTGCTTTGTCAAAATCAGGAAGGATATTTGTACCATTTACATAAAAAGTACCTAAATTTGAACACCCCATACCATCTTCAAGTTCGCATGCTTTTTCGTAGAATTTCATCGACTCTTCGATATTTTTTTGTACCCCATCGCCATACTCATACATATAGCCTAAATTTGTGCAAGAAAAGCCATGGTCAAGCTCACATCCTTTTGTAAACCACTCAAAAGATTTAGTCATATTAACCTCTACACCGTCCCCTCTATAGTATGAAATTCCTAAATTTGAACATCCTTGAGGATCTTTTAGTTCACACCCTTTTGTATATAGTTCTACAGCTTTTGATTTATTTTGGGCTATTCCTAAGCCATTATCATATACAAAACCTAAGTATGAGCAGCTCTTAGCATCTTTTAGTTCGCATGCTTTTTCATATAGTTTTATAGAATTTTCCTTGTTTGCTTTGGTGCCAAGACCATTATCGTAAAGATAAGCTAAGCTTGCACAGCTTTTAGCATCATTGTCATTGCATTTTTGAGTGTATGTATCTAATGCTTTTTTGTAGTCCTCTTCTGACATTTGCATATCTTTTTTCTCATCATTATTTCCAAAGTAGTTTCTTTCAGAAGATGATGTTAAATCATCTGTGTTTGCATATAGATTGTAAGCCAAAAATAGTGACAAAATAAGAGTTTTTTTCATGCTTTTCCTTTGTTTATATAAATAGGATGGTATTTTACCATAAGAATCTAAAATTTGACAAAAATTGCTAAATTTAGTATAATTCGCCACTTTTATCATGGGGGTGACTTGGCTTCGACAGGAGTAGAGTGGTCACGGTGGCATGTCGCTTTGAGCAAAGCGTTAAAAGCTCAAATTAAAATTAAACGCAAATAACGTTAAATTCGCTCCTGCTTACGCAAAAGTAGCGTAAGTTCAGTTGAGCCCACTAACTTTTGATACTATCTAGAAAGTTTTAGTGGTCATTTTGATAGTGTAGTTTAGATGTTTGACGAACATTTAAGTGAAATTTTAGTCTTAGTCTAAGATTTTGGTTTTTGAAAAGTGAGCCTTTTTAGATGAAATTTTCACTTTTGCTAAGCATGTAGAGGCTTTGGTCTTTTGCTTTTGGACTGCGGTTCGACCCCGCACACCTCCACCAATTTTATATAACTTAAATATCCATAAACATATTTTAACTAACTTAAACACTCATATTTTAGGCAATTTCAAGCTATTTTTAGCCAACTTAAGTTATCATTGTAAAACTTTAAAAATATTAAGTAGTTAATATTTTTTTGGTGCAAGATTTGGTACAAGGCTAAATTTATATATTTTTTGTACCAAAATTTAACTCTAAAAGGCTAAATAATGGCATTAACTGATACAAAGATAAAAGGCTTAAAGCCAAAGGAAAAAAGACAGCGTTACACAGATGCTAATAACCTAGCTCTTATGGTAGAACCACATGGGCGTAAGTATTTTATAGTTCGCTTTAAAAGCCCTATCACACATAAATACCGCACCTTTAATATCGGAAATTACCCAAACATAAGCTTATTAGAAGCTAGAAAAAAAGCCTTAGATATAAAACAAGCAGTAGAAAAAGGCATAGATCCAATGGAAAAGCCAAAAATAGTGACATTAAAAGAGATAGCCACAGAGTGTCTTAATCTAAAAGAGGGTAGGGTTACTCAAAAGCACTTCAAGCGTTGCCACTCTCATATGGAGCTTTATGTTTACAAGGAACTAGGAGACAAAGATATAAAAAGCATAACGGCTGATGAGGTTATCAAAACACTTAAGCCGCTTGAAATAAATGCTAAATTTGATACCCTGCAAAGAACACTCACCATTTTAAAAGAGGTCTTTAGATACGCTCATATGAGAGGTCTTATCATAACAAATCAGATACAAAGTATCAAAAGTGATATGGTTTTTAAAACTCACAAAACAAAAAACTATCCAGCCCTTACAAGCATAGATGAAGTTAGGGACTTAGTAGAAGCTATCAAAGCATATAAAGGCGATATCCGCACAAAAATAGCCCTAAAGCTTAGCTTACTAACAGCAAATCGTCCATTTAATATAAGAACAGCTAAATGGAGTGAGATAGACCTAGAAGCTAAAATTTGGACTATACCAGCTGATAAAATGAAAGCTAGAAGTGAACATATAATCCCACTTGCTAACCAAACAGTAGAGATTTTAAAAGAGTTTAAAAAGATAGATTTTAAAAGCCAGTATCTTTTTCCTAGCCAACTCTCAAAAACTCGCCCAATGAGTGATGGCACAGTAAATACAGCACTTCGCCGTATGGGATACTCAAAAGATGAGATGGTAGCTCATGGTTTTAGATCTATATTTTCTACACTTTGCTATGAGTATCAGCACAAGCACAAAGCCACAAGCGAAGTTATAGAACAATGCCTAGCTCATAAAACAGCAAATGAAGTAAAATCAGCTTATGATAGAAGCTTAAGACTAGAACAAAAGCGAAATTTGATGCAGTGGTGGGCGGATTTTTTAGTAAATTATAATAATTGTAAGATATAATTATCCAAAAAAAGAGGTAAAATGGCAGTAAATAATAAGCCAAAACTTAGCATCCAAAGGCAGATAAATAAACTTAAGACTAAGGGTATAAAATTTGTTATATTTTCACAGAGTGAAGCTTATAAATTTTTGCAAAATCATAGTTATTTGTTTAAAGTTAAGGCATACTGCAATACATTTAAAGAAAAAGACACCAATAACAAGACTTTACCATACTGTAATCTAGATTTTGCTCATTTGGTTGATTTGTCTACAATAGATATGCATTTTAGAAGATTCGTAATAAGGCTAACTCTTGATATAGAGCATGCATTAAAGACAAAATTAATGAGAGACTTTAATTTAAGTAATAATGATGGATATGATATTGTATCTAATTTTCTAACATCAAATAGCTATACTTACAACTTTATATGTAGAGAAATAAACAAAACAAATAACAATATTAATAGTGGTAGAGACTTAATATCTACAAATCAATTTATTTTAAGTAAATATGGTATGGATTTGGCAATATGGAATTTTATAGAAGTTATTCAATTTGGTCACTTAATAGAATTTATGAAGTTTTTTTATAGTAGATATCCCAATAGAAATTTTAGAAAAATTGAAAATAGCTTATTTAATGTCAGATGTTTAAGAAATGGGTCTGCACATAATAACTCTTTACTATCCAATTTAAAGGATAATATACAAAATCCACAAAATGAAAAATATAACAATTAATGACTTTATAGCTTCGCTTTTTGTATATAATAAAATTTGTGAGAGCCAAAAGATGAAATTTCATTGTTACAATGATCTAAAGAGGCTTTTTGATGAAAGATTTGTCAAAAAATCAGAACTTTACAAAGATAAAATTATACTAATAAAAAGATATATGTTTTCTTATAGGATAATAAATTATCTCTTAAAAAAGCAAAATTTAAGTAATGAAAATGTATAATTCCAACATCGTTCCGAATGTAGATAAGTAAGTAATTTTACTTACTTTATTGAAGTTCGCTAAGAGCAGGGGTTTCCCTGCTTGGATTTTATCTCAAGTTTTTATATAGCTCATTTTAGCCCCTTGTAACTTTTAAAGCGATATAAACTAATAAAACCACTTCTATAACTTCTAAAATTTCTAAAACTTCACTCATTTTAACTCCTTTATGCTATAATTTTACAAGGTCAAGACAAAACACTAAGGGCTTTTGCCCCTAGCTCTAAATCCAAACTTTAAGGATTTTAGAGATTAGATAAACCAAAACTGCGATTTTGATTAAAATATCTAAAGTTTTCATCTTGACCCTTTCTTTTTTTATTTCAAAACGTATTATTTCCGTTTTGATAAGAGTATTATACCAAAATTATACGATAAATGTCAAGTTATTTAAGTAAATTATTTGTTTTTTGTATCAAAATAAGCGTAAAATATACGCCTATTTTGAAAGTTCTTTTATAATATCTGATAAAGTATCAAGTGTTTTTAATCTATCTTTTAATTTTAAATTTTCTAAATAAAGCTCTAAAGCCTTAGACATAGCCGTTGATATATTACCAGTTCTTGAAGCTTTACTAATTGCTTCATCGCCATACCCTATCATCTCGCCAAGTTGTTTATAAGTTAAATTTAGCTCTTTGCATACTTTTTTTATCAAATTCTCATCTTTTTCATAATTTGGATCAAAATGCCACTCTATGACATATAGGTCTTTTCCTATTTTGTCTTGAAACACTATATGACTACCCCCCTCATGATAAAATACATCATACCCCACTATGCCTTTAATAATTGAACTTATTTCTTTGATTAGTTCTTTTTCATTACCTCTTTTTATCTCTGTTTTTGGGTTTATCTTGTCTTTCAGTATCCCCGATACTAAGATTTTAAAGCCATCTATTGGGTCGTGACCTATAAAATTTACTTTTGGGTTATTTGTAGTAATATCTTTGTCGTATTTATTACTTATAAGCCAGTCATAAACACTACTTTCATCATCTTCATTTCTTAACTCTTCTTGGCAAAATTTTTTAAATTTACTATAGAGTGGATATATAGCTTTTTTATTGTCTGAATGAAGTGTAATACTCTCATCTTTTGCATATTTTTCACAAAGCTTTATAAATCTATCATTTGTCATCATCTCTCCTTTAAAACACTGATTTTATCAAAATTTACTAAATTTAATCTACTAGCTTAAAAGCTCTTCATATTTTAAGACTTTGCTACTTTGTAGTTTGGACACTAAATCATAAAGGCGGTAGTAAATTCCTAGTAAAATTTGCTTTCGCTCACCTTTTGTATGCTTTGCTACAAAATACAAAGTCTCTAGTTCTCTGCTGAGACGAACTAAATCTATAAGTTTAAGCTCTTTCATACTATACTCCTAAACACTTCACTTAAGATCTCTACATTATAAGTTTTAATACTGTCAAATCTTGGGTCTATAACTGCTCCCATAGCTAAATTTAGCTTTTTGCTGAGGTTGGTAGCTTTTCTGCCTAGAGCTGAGGCGTTATACTTTTTAGCTGGTATGCCTTTTAAGTTAGCATAAGCTATCACAGTCATATAATTATCATTGTTTAAAAGGCGGTTAATATTGTGCTTAGTTTTTAACTGTTCTTTTTCTAAACCATCGGTTTTAACTTCAAGGCTTTTTAATTTTTGTTGGTTTTCTTTTAAAATTTTAGCTTGATGAATAAGTAGGTCAATCTCGCTTAAAGGCTCACTTTTTTCTCTTAGCATAGCTTCCATTTTGTTAAAGGCATTTATGTAAGCAACTTTAAATTTATATGCCTTTTCCCCAGTAAAACCCATAACAAGCAAAGAAAAACCATCTTTTGTTAGGTTGTAATACGGTTCACTTCTAACAACTGCCCCAAATTTAGCTGTTCGCTCCGTAAACGCAAAATTGCGTCGTCGGAAATCGTCGTCTGGTAAGTTCTCAATTGCCCTTATGGTATCAGCGTGTCTCTTTTCAAAAACTTCGGCAACTTGTAAAGATGTGATGAAAATTTCATCACCACTATTTATAAACTCAACTTCTATATTATTTATAGTAACTAAAGCACTCATTTTATACCCTTTTTACTTTTATAAATCCAAACGCAAGTAACTATAAACACTACACTCATCAAAACATCTAACCACATTTTTACTCTCCTTATGATATAATTATCAAGGGTATCAGATAAGATTTTTTAGCCCCTTTTTAAAGGGGCGGATTTTAAATAAATCCGAAAAGTCTTAAAATCCAGTAAAGGATTTGTAAAACTAATGCTAAAAGTTGCAACAATCTTAACATCTGATACTCCTTGATTTTATTTCAAAAGTTGTTATTTTTACTTTTGATAAGAGTATTATATACTAATTTTTACTTAATGTCAATAGTTTTGGTTGTATTTTTTATTAAATGTGTAAAATAAGGTTGTATTTTTAACCAAGTCAAAATTAACTTGGTTAAATTTTAGCTTTTTAGCCAAGACTTTAAGATATCTTTTGCTTTTTTTGCTTCGTCTAGCTCGTTTTTAAGTTTTAAAATTTCAACATACATATTTATAGCGTGTTCCATCGGCTTGCTAATATTGTTCGTGCTTACTGCCGATTTGATAGCACCTTCGCCATATCCTATCAATTCCGCTAACTCCTTATATGTTAGCCCCATTTCCTTACAAAATGCCTTTAACTCATCAGCTGTCATTTTTATCCTTTTATATAAATTTAATAAATTTAAGCTATAATTACTTTGAAATTAAAGGGGCTCCTTGTGCCCCATTTTTTAAATACCTGCTCAATCCACTTTCAAAACATTCTAAAACATCATCACAAAAGCTTTCTAATTTATCAGGGTCAACTCCTATAACAATGTCATTTAATATCGTTGTAATTCGTGGTTTAGCACCTTTTGTTTTTAGTAAATTTTCAAAGTGAAAAGCTCTGTTTCGAATAGTAACCAAAAGCGAATAAACAACTTTTACCTTTTGATAGTTTCTAAACTCGTATTTTTTATTAAATTTAGAATATTTTCTAAAATCAATCTTTGCTAAATCAACTATAAAATTATGAATTTTTTTATCATTTATGACCTTAGCCCAATACCCAAAAGTCTGTTTTGATATAAATTTACTATCATTTAAGCTTAAAATTAAAGCTATTTTATTTCTTGTAACTATCTCTAAAATGCCGAGTTTTGGAGCCAAAATCTGCATAAGTAAAAAGTTATTGATATGAGATTGATTGCTTTTATACTCATTTAATCTATCTTTTGAAAAAAGCATAAGCAAATTTTTGCTTATTTCAAACTCTTTACAAAAGCTTTTTAACTCTTCGCTTGTCATATTTACCCTTTTAATTGTATTTTTTAATGCCCACAATTTTGTGGAGATTAAGATTTAGCGTTTTAAAATTTCTTTTATCCAAGTTTTGAAAAAAATATATAGCTATAACTTAAAATGTCATTACTTATCTTAGAAATTGCACTATCAAGCCCTTTATTTGCTAAAACTTTTAAACTCTCGCCTAAGCTTTTTTGAAAAGTTTTTGGTTTTTGCTTTAAAAGCTCAAGCCCTTTTAAGCTTAAAATCGCACCTGTTACTAAATCAGAATTTGGCATAATAGCATCGTATTTTATAAACTCGCTATCTTTTAGCCATATCAAAGTACCTCGCATTATATTCTCATCCACTTCTAAAAAGTCGCTTTTATAGTAAATTTCACACTTTATAGGAAAACTTTCATAAAGCTTTGTAAGAACTTTGCCAACATATAAATCAAACAACTCAATATTTTGCATCTTTTTCCTTTAAAACAGTGATTTTATCAAAATTTAGCTTAGCCTAGCTTTTAAAACTACACTTTACTTTTTTCTAAAAAATTCTTAATAGCTCTTTCTTCTATCATCCACACACGCCCACCAGGATACTTAAAAGCCTCTAAAGCACCACTTTTTATATACCGTCTTACACTTTCTATACTTACTCTTAATATATCTGCTACTTCATTTACTGTATAAATTCTCATGCTACCCACTCCTTAAGTTTTACTCCACTGCTAAATATCCGCCTACCATCAGCAAAATAAGCCATCTGCTTATCAAGTGTATGAGTTGGTGTGCCCCAAAGCACTCGCCAACTATACCTTAGTGCTATATCATCAAGTAAAGTGTTATAGTAGTCTATCTCACCCTTGCTTACCTTGCTAAAACGCTTTTTTAAATTTACTCGCATCTCTATACGCCTCCACTTTTTAAGAGGTGCTAAAAGTGCTTGTTTATGATAAATACTCTCTTTGCTAAATTTATCATAAATAAGAACTTTTTTTATATCTCCTATGCAGTTATTTGCATATAAAGTTATGCCATTTTTACTATCTCCACACTGGATGATGGTATCATCTTTGCTTATGTTTTTAAGCACATCTTTAAATTTCTCTTTTTTAAGGCTCTCATCATCAGCCTTTATATCCTTAGCTATATCAACCCACCAAGTATTAAAGCGTTTAAGAAAAGCTCTAAGCGTTCTAAGCGTAGCTGGAAGTAGCTCACGACTAGGCTGATAAAGCCCAGCAAAAACTATCATCACATATGATCCATACGCTTTTTTGCGTTTTCTGCACAGCTCATTTAGTTCAGGGCTGTTTTCTATCATGATAAGAGTATTTGTTAAGCTCTTACCATAACGCTTAAAATTTATATAGCGTTTGCGGTAAGGGTGCTTTATACTTCCAGTGAGATTTTCTATACCTTTAAGCCCAAATTTTTTATCAGTGTACTCACATATGCTTTTGTTGCGATTTGTTAGGCGTAGCTTAGTGCTAAGCTCAAGGCGTTTAAGAAAATTTAACGCTCTAGGCTTTTCTATCACAAAACAAAACGCATCAAAGCCTGTATCATAAAGCTTATCTACTAGCAAATCATCACTGCTGTTTTTTAGCTCATCAATACTAGCTAAAATCTCGCTACTTAACTCTTCCATCTCTTATCTTTACTAAATGCTCTAAAACTTCATAACTCTCACACTCTAAACACCTATCTATAGCTAGATCTAAAAGCTTAAGTATCTCTTTGTGTTCGATATTTTTGGTTTTTATCTGCTTTTTAACTCTTGCTTGTTTGATTAAAGCTATGTTTTGCTCTAAGCTTTTAGCTCTATCAAAGCTCATCGCACACTAGCTTACTTTCAAAAAGTGATGCTACTTTGGCACTTTCAAAAAGTATCATTTTCCCATTTGCTTTAGCTCTTACCCACTCATCATATATCCCCTTGCTATCAGTAGTGTGTAAAAGCGTAGGTATAAAGAGTAAATCGCAACTATCAAGAGCCTTAAAGCAAAGCTTCATCACTTCAACTCTAGGCATATCTTTATGCCTACTTCCCCACTCAAGCACAGGGCTAAAAAGCTCACAACTAGAACTAAACAAAGCCCTAGCTCTACTAATGCCTAAAGTAGCTTCACTCTTAACTCTAAGCGTAGTGTAGCCATTTCTTAAAATCGCCTCATACGGCGTTGCTATATAAATTCTCATGCTCTCTCCTTTTTTAACTTACTAACTCTCATCTTTAGTTTTTCACTTAAAAGTGCCATATCTTTTATGGCTAAAGACAACCTAAGCTCTAGCAAGGGGGATTTAAAGTATGGTTACAAGGATGAAAAACAGGTATATTATCCGTTTTTGAATTTCAAAGGCTTACTTTAAAGAAATTTTAAACTGTTTTTGCTTTGCAAAAAACGCTTTGCTAATTTTGTTAAGATCAAAGAGACTTCAAACATAGCATTAATAACTAAAATTTCTAGTATAAATAAATTTCTAAAACAAATTAGAAATTTAATGATGAAAGAGTGTAAAGAGATAAATAAATTTAGTGTAAATAGATGAAAGCTACTTTTTGCTTATTTAAAGCTTGTTAACTGCAAGTAGACGGGGCAAAAGTAATCTTATATTAAGTAAATTTTAGTTTTAAAAGAGATAGTTTTCTACCACATTTCCTAGTAGTGTAGTCTCTTAATGAGCGAAGTAGAAAAGAGTGTAAATTTAGATATAACATCAAATATATGGCAAAGATTTATATCAAGTTTTACTAAAATTCTTGAAAGAAAATCAGCTTAAGTTGTCTTGAACCATTTAATTTTTTAAGGAAATTTATTAGGGTAAAACAAAGACTTACTAAAGTATCAGAATTTAGAAAGTATCAAGTTAAAATCCAACACTTTGCACCAAGCTACAGCCCTAGACACGAACTATTAATATTTTAAAAAATATTAATAGTTTTAGGGGTAAAAAGCAATGGCAAATGCACCAAAAGGATACTTAACAGATAAAGATTAAAGAGTTAAAACCACGCACGATTTGAGCAGTATAAGAAAGCCATAGGAAGCCTTAGAGAGCTTTATATTAACCGCATCAAACACTCTTTTAGCCTTTATCATAAATTCTACTCATACTTACCTAATATTTCATCTTAAATTATAGTAAGTTTGAGTAGATTCTAGTTTCTAATTTTACTATTTTTCCATTAAATTAATAAGTTAAATTTGAAAAATAATATAGAAATTTAGTAAAATCAAATTTAAAGCAAATAAAAGGATTTATACTTTTTTAACTATAAAACTACCACCTAAGTCCAGCTTCAAGCCAGATATTTCGTCCTGGATCGAAAACATCATAAATTTCACTACCAAACACATTTTTATTTACTGCGTATTTTTTATTTAAGATATTATTTATATCTAAATTTGCAAAGAAATTTACATTTTTATTTAAATTTTTAGAATAATTTATCCTCATATCCCATGTCCAAAAAGATGAAATATCAACTTTTTCATATGATATCATTTTTTTATCTCTATTAAATCCTCTGATTAAAGCGCTACTTTTGTCATTATAAGTGATGAAATTTGAGATAGTAAAGTCTGAAATTTTAGTGTTATGACTAAATTTAAGCGAGTTTGGAAAGTAATAATCCACCACAGGCAAATCGCCACTTTTTATAACATCGCCATTATAAAGCACATTTTTATCAATATCTTTATCGGTGTAGTCGTTAAAATTTCTTTTTCTTTTTGTGTGGCTAAATGATAATTCAAAGTTATTTTTTGTGTTTAAAATGATAAATGGCTCTTTATTTTTAATGCTAAAAGTGTAAATATCGCTATTTGTTTTTCCATCATTTGAGTAAATTGCATACTCTTTATCAAAGCCATTTAATGCACCAAGTCCAGCTTTTGATCTACTTTTTGCTACGATTTCATCTTTACTTTTTCTTTTTATATATTTTAAATTAAGACTAAAATTATCAATTTCGCCCTTGTAAAATAGACTAAACTCATCATCATATGGAAGTTTTAATCTAGTTGTAAGATAGCTATTTGTATTATTTGATATAAATTTCCACTCATCATCTGGATGATTTCTGGTTAAATCTTTTTGATGGATGAAAGTATCGTTGTAAAGTTTGTTTGCAAATATATTTCGCCCATAGTATCTATTTAAGCCAAATCCTATAAAATTTTCATTTATAAATTCATACTGGCTTACAAATCTAAAAGCTTTATAAAAATCTTTTGTAAGAGAATCTCTTTGGATTCTGATACCAGGACGAATGGTAAATTTATCATAATTTATCTCATCTTCTAAATAAAGTGAAATTTGACTCATTTTTATTTTATTATCCACATCGCCATAGTACCAAAGCGAGTTTGCAAACTGCCCAAATCCATCAAAACTATCATCATTAATGCAAGTTAAATTGCCATTTTTACATCTGTAATTATTTGGAAGTTTTGTAAAATTATACTCTTTTACAGGAGTTAGGGTTTTGTGAGAGCCAGTTTTATGGATGTATTCAAAGCCAGTTATAAATTTATGTGAAGTTTTGCCTATATTTTTTTCATCAAAGCTTAAATCAAGCTTATAATTAAAAGTTTTTTGAACTTGCTTAATATCGCCAAGTCCGCCATAAGTAGATGTTTTACCAGCACCCCAGTTTTTTAAATTTGATTTTTTGTAAATATAAAGCCCATCTTTAAAATCAAAATAACGAGAGCTTTCAAACTCACTATAATTTAGGTTTTGCTCTATGAAAACTCCATTTAAAGCCAAATCAGCGTCTAAATTTAAAGCATATCCGCCAAAGATATTATCCATTTTTGAGTTTATATCATCTTCAATAAATCCTACGCTTTTTTGCCTAGCATATAAAAAACTCGGTTTTAAAGTAAAATTTTCACTTGCATTTAAAATGGCTTTTAAAAAGTAATTTTCATTGATTCGTTTTTCATTTGGAAAATTTGCAATTTTTGGATCTAAAATAGAGCTTTTTGTCTTGTGTTTTATTAGTGAGCTATTTCTTGTATAGTCAAACAAAAGCCCAAAATTCTCACTAGCATAACCCTGAATGCCAAATCTAAATTTATTCTTAGAAAAATCACTTTTATCCATCCAACCACGACTATTTTCATAGTTTTTCTTAACTTTTTCATCTATAAAAGTTTTTTCTAAATTTCCATTTGTGTAGCCATAACTTATAATTCCACTAAAATTTCTGCTTGGATCTTTTGTTTTTGCCTTTATGACTCCACCTTGAAAATCCCCATATTTTGCAGATACGGCGTTATCAAAAACCTCGATACTTTGTAATAAATCAGCGTTTAAATTTATAGCTTGAGTGCCAAGAGCTGGACCTCTCCAAACACTTTTAAATAAAGTTTTATTCCCTGTTGGATTTATATCATCGTTGAAATTTAAATTATCAACTAAAAAGTTATTTTGATAATGGCTTGCTCCATTTATGCTTATATCTTTTGGAGAAATTTCGCCACTTTCTGTGCTATTTCTAGCGTTTTTATTAAAAGTTATATTTGGGTTTGTTTTTAGGAGTTCCGTTATTGAGCCATCTTTTGAAGTTATTAAATTTATACTTTTTCTATCTAAAAAAGTTGATGAGTTAAAGGGTTTTTTATCCTCTTTTGAGGCTACAACTATCTCATCTAAAATAATCTCTTCACTAAAACAAAAATTTATTAAAAACAGACAAAATATGACTTTTTTCATGATGAATTTAATTTTTAAGTTTTGCTTTATATCCTTTTTCTTTGATAAGTTCTAGCACTTTTTGGATGTCATCTTCATCTTTTATGGTTAAATTTAGATCTTTTGTGTCTATATCAAAGCTCATATCAACAACCGTTGCAACTGTGTTTGAAAGCTTTTGTATATTTTTTGCACATCCGCCACAACTCATATTTTCTACATTTAATTCATAAATTTGATCTGCAAGTAAAAATGACAAGCCAATGGTTAATAAAAGTAATTTTTTCATATAAAAACCTTAATATAAAAATTTCGGTGCAATTTTAACTTTTTAAATATTAAAGTTTAATAAAAACTTAAATATTTATGAATGTTTCAACTGTTTGAACTATATAACGCTTTAGTTTAATTTTAATAAATGATTAAAATGTAAGATTTACCGAGTTTTTACTCGGTAAATTGTCTAGGCTTTTGACTCTTCTTTTGTGTCTAAAGTAGGCTCTTTTATTTCCTTAACTGAACATAGTTTTGTATCTGTATCACAGAGTACTTTTTTATCACTAGTTATGTCATTTTTTTGAGTGTCATATTTTTCTAAATTATCTAAATTTTTTTCATTTTTTTGGTCACAAGCTTCATCTTTTTGATCAATTAGTGCTTCATAGTTTTTCTTACTTTTACCACCTCTTATGCCCTTAAAAAATAGCATAAATTTATCCATAAGAGTGTCAAAATTTAGCTTTTTAACTTCATACATAAGTGTTTCTTTTTTATCTTCAAAGAAATTCTTATCTTCTATAAAGCTTTCAAATTTAGCGACCTCTTCTTGAAGATCAGCAAGAATATTTTTATAGTTTTTTAAAATAGCTTGGGTTTTTATCTTAGCTTCATTTATAAATTCTATATTTTTAGAGCTTTGAAGTTGCTCAAGATACTCAAGTAAATAGCGTCTTTTATTATCTTCTAAAAAACTATCTACACTTTTGTTGTCATTGTGGATTTTTTCAACAAAAAGAATAGGTCCTTTGATTTGAAGAGTGTTAGATTGTGTTGGAAAAAGCTCAAATTTACTAAAAGAGTACCTTAAAAACTCACCAGTTTCTGTGTTATATTTGTAATAAATATCATCTTTTTTTTCCTCTTTTGCTATTGCAAAAAGTTCCAAAACTTGGTTTTTGAGATTTTCTATATGATCAACGCCATCTTTATTTGTGCCTATAAATACGGTAACTTCTCTCATTTTTTCCTCCTCAAATTGTATATTAAAAAAATATTAAAAATTATACACATCTAAAATTAACCCAAACTTAATAGTAAAACTTTACATAAATTTTACATAATACATATATACTTCATTTATAACCACACAGGAGGTAAAAGATGAATAGACGAAGTTTTTTAAAAACAAGTGCTGGGGTTGGCACTTTAGCTACTTTAAAGCTAAATGCCAAAAGTAGTGAAATTTTTAAAGGTAGCAATGAAAAAGGAGTTGCTAGTGTGTGTGAGATGTGTTCAACTAGATGCCCAATTGAAGCAAAAGTTGTAGATGGTAAATGTGTTTTTATACAAGGAAATTCAAAATTTAGCTCAAATAAGACATCAGTTTGTGCAAGAGGTGGAGCAGGTGTAAATCAGCTATATGATGATCAAAGACTTGTTAAACCTTTAATAAGAGATGGTAAAAGAGGTAGTGGTAAGTGGAAAGAAGCAAGTTGGGATGAAGCACTTGATTTTTGTGCTAAAAAATTAAATGAGATAAAAGATAAATACGGTCCACAAGCGGTTGTATTTACATCCAAATCGGGCGAAAGTCACACTCAACTAGTAAATCTTGCCTGTGCTTATGGTAGTTCAAATATTTACTCTCACTGGTCATGCTGTCCTATTACAGAAAAAATTGCCGTTCCGCATACATTTGGTAGTTCACCAAAAAGAGATTTTGCTAATGCAAAATATATAGTAAATTTTGGACATAATCTTTTTGAGGGAATTGTAATTTCTGATACTAAAAAGTTGGCTAAATTTGCAAATGATAAATCCACCAAGCTTTTAGTTTTAGAGCCAAGATTTAGTGGAGTTGCAGCAAAAGCTGATGAGTGGTTGCCTATTAGACCTGGAACTGATTTAGCATTTTTAATGGCACTGATTCATGTCTGGTTAAGAGATGGCAAATATGATAAGAAATTTGTAGAAAAATATACTGTTGGACTTGAAGAATTAAAAATGGCTGTAAAGGATAGCACTCCAAAGTGGCAAGAGAGTCATACAGGAATTTCAGCCGATACAGTTGAGAGAGTAGCTGATGAAATTTATAAAGCCTCTCCAAAGGTTATAATTGACTGGGGGCATAAAACTACTACTACAAGGGCAGAATATCAAAGAACAAGGGCAATTTGTATAGCAAATGCTTTAATGGGTAATTTTGAAAAAGAAGGTGGCATTTATTTTGGTAAAAACTCAAAAACATTTAACACTTTATGCGGTGAAGAGCTTTTTCCAGTACTTGCCAATCCAAATAGTGTATTTAAGGTTCCAAAAACTCCAAGGATAGATGGATGTGGCGAAGATGGACATAGGCATAAATTTATTCCACGAAAACATGGTGTTTTAATGGATATAGTTCCTGCTATATTAAGCCAAAAACCCTACCCGGTAAAAGGCTGGGTAAGTACTAGGTTTAATTATCTTATAAATGTAGCAGGAGAGGTGGATGCGATAAAGGCTATTAAAGAGCTTGATTTTGTGTTAGCTATTGACATTTATGAGAGTGACTTTGCACATTTTGCTGATGTGATACTACCTGTTGCTACCTATCTTGAGAGAGATGAGGGCATTCAAGATAAAAGTGGAACGGCACCTGGGTTTTATATGAGAAATAAAGTTGTTGAACCAGTTGGTGGAACAATGGGTGGATATGAGCTATTTAGAGAGCTTGCTAGGCGTTTAAATATAGATAAAGACTATAGTTGGAACACAGTTGCTGAGTATAGAATGCAACAAGCCAAAGGCAATGCTGAGTTAATAGCGTCTTTAGAAAAAGATGGATATGTAGGTTGGAAAGTGCCAAAAGTATACTATAGAGAGCCAAAGTTTATCTCTAAATTTGTAGAAAAATATCCAAATGCTTCGCAGTTTGTAGATGAAAATGGAAATATGAGTTCTTTGATGAAATTTAAAACTCCAAGTGGCAAAATAGAGCTATTTTGTGCCCAGGTAGAAGAAGCTCTTCCTGGAGAGGGCTGTTTACATACTAAAGATATGGATTGCTATGATGGATATGATTTGTGTCTTATGAGTGGCAAAACACCAATACATACAAATGGACATACTCAAAATATCAAAGTTTTAAATGATATGATGAGTGAAGCTCCTATTTGGATACATCCAAATACTGCTAAAAAGCAGGGCTTAAAAGATGGTCAAAGAGTTTTAGTAAGAAATAAATTTGGAGAGGGAAGGGCTAAGATTATGTTTACAGAAGGCATTAGAGAAGATGCTTTATTTGTTTATCATGGTTTTGGGCATATAAGTAGTGGACTAAAAAGGACAAATGGAGTTGGTTTTAATCAAAGTAAAATATTAAATCCAGCTGATGGTCCTGTTTGTGGAACAATGGTCACAAATGTTGGCGTTGAGTTAGTTAAAATTTAAAGGACTAAAGATGAAAAAATTTGCAATGATTCATGATGAAAATTTATGTATAGGTTGCCAAGCCTGTTCAGTTGCCTGTAGAAATGAACACGGTGTTGCTGATGATAGATATAGACTTCAAGTAAGAGCTGATTTGAAGGGTAAATTTCCAAAACTTAAGCTAAACTATGAAAGGCATAGTTGCGTGATGTGTGATGATGCGCCTTGTGTTGAAGTTTGTCCAACTCATGCTAGTTTTAAAACTGCAGAAGGCATAACTTTAGTCGATCCTACAACCTGTGTTGGCTGTAAATACTGCATCTTAGCCTGTCCATATGATGCTAGGTTTGTAGATCCAAAAAGTGGCAACATAGAAAAATGCACATTTTGTTTTGAGACAAGAGGTGGAGAAATACCAGCTTGTGTAAGTGTGTGTCCAACTGATGCTTTAATTTTTGGGGATTTAAATGATCCTAATAGCGATGTAGTTAAATATGCATCAACGCACTCTTTAGAACTACCAAAAGAGCATTTAAAAACTAAGCCAAATTTAGGTTTTGTTAGAAACTATAAAGGGGGAAATCATGAATAATATGTGGGGAAGTATGGCTCAATATGAGCATCTAAATTGGGGTTGGCACATTGCGATTTATCTCTTTTTGGCTGGACTTGCAGCTGGTGCTGTAATGATTGCTCTTATAGTTAAGTGGAACCGACATCAAAGCAATACTAGTTCCATTTGGGATGCTATGGTAAAAGCTGGTGCTATAACAGCTCCTATAGCCATAACTATTGGTCTTGGTTTATTAATACTTGAACTTAGTAAACCTTTTAGTTTTTACTGGATTTTAATAAAATACAACCTTTTATCAGTAATGAGTTGGGGTGTTATAGCTTTACTTGTTTTTACACCTTTTTCATATTTGTTTGCAGTAATGATTTTTGAAGAAGATATTGATAGAAGTAGTTCAATAATTAGGTATTTAAGACCTATTACTAAGCTTATTCGTAGATTTGCATCTTTCTCAAAGGCGGTTGAAATTTTCATATTTATATTAGCTCTTATTGTTGGGTTATATACAGGTTTTTTACTTGGAGCTGCTAATAAAGTAGCACTTTGGAATACCCCAATACTTCCACTACTTTTTTTACTATCAGGTTTTTCAAGTGGTATTGCGATGACTATTTTGGTAGGAATGATTTTTTTTAAAGGCTCTCTAAATAAAGATAGTGTAAAATATCTCTTAGTTATAGATTTAAGAGTTATTATTTTTGAGATACCTATGCTTATTATTCTTTTTCTTGGGCTTTGGTTTGAAGGTGGAAGCACAAGAGAGGTGGTAGTTTCTGTGCTAACTAAAGAGTATGCTAGTTTGTTCTGGATTGGTTCTGTTGGTATAGGGCTTTTAGTTCCTGTTTTAATAGCAGCTACTGCACTTAAAAATCACGCATATAGACCTGTTTATATCGTACTAAACTCTATAGTACTTTTAGTGGGGGTTGTTTGCCTTAGGTTTTTCTTTGTGTATGCAGGACAAGCATATATAATGTAATTAGCCACGTAAAAGTGGCTAAATTTAAGGAGTTAAATAGTTGAAAATTTTACTTTTAGAAGATGATTTTGCTTATAAAGAGAGTATTAGCGAGTATTTACAAAGTCTTGGATATGATGTAGATACGGCAAGTAACGGTCTTGAAGCTTGTGATAAAATAGCTTTAAATGTTTATCATCTTTTTATTTTTGATATAAAAGTACCTGAAATTTCAGGACATGAAGTTATGAAATATGTAAAAAGTTTAAATATTACAACTCCTATAATGATAATGACTTCATTAATTGACATAGATGATATGGCTATTGGGTATGAACTTGGGTGTAATGAGTACCTTAAAAAGCCATTTGAGCTTGCTGAGATGAAATTTAGAGTTGCAGAACTTATGAGAAAATACTACTCAGTTGGCGATAAAAGCATAGTTTTTATAGATAAAATTTATGAGTTTAATACAGCTTCTAAAGATATAAAATTCAAAGATAAAACTATAAATTTAACTACTGGTGAGATGGAAATTTTGGAGTACTTGCTTTTGAGAAAAGGTAGTTTTGTAGGCATTGATGAGATAATATCTGAAGTTGGCAATCTAGGGACAAATAGTGTAGATATTAGAATGCATATTATGAAAATTCGTCAAAAAACTAGTAAAAATTTTATTATTTCAAAACGCGGTTTAGGGTATAAAATAAATGCTTAGGAGTTTAAAAGTTCCAATACTCGTCTCTCTTGCCATAGTTATAATATTTGTTTTTCAAGGTTTTATGATATTAACAATTACAAAAGATGGCACTGCTAAAGATAGTGTAAATTTGCTTAAAGCTAGAATGGAAGAGATAAAAGCCAACCCTAAAAGCACAAGCTTAGTATATGAACAAGCTATCCTTGATAAAAACTATAAAATAATAAGTTCAAATTTGACATTTTTGCCATCAAATTTCAACTTTAAGGTTTTAAAAGAGAGAAATTTTATCTACTATAAAGATTATGCTTTTTATGGTGATGATCTCTATTTTTTAATAGTTGCTAAAAATGTAAATTATTCAAAGCTTAAATTTATAAGTTTTATAACATTTCTTTGTACTATCATTGTTGTATTTTATGTCACAAAACTAACTTATAAAAGTGTTACTTTGCCATTTTTAGAAAAAAATCAGATGTTAAATACCTTCTTTAATGATGCTATGCACGAGCTTAAAACTCCACTTGGAGTAGCAAGTATAAATTTAGAGATGCTGGAATTTAGAGATAAGCACACTCATCGTATAAAGGGAGCTTTAAGACAGATGAAGGTTGCATATGAAGATGTTGAGTATTTTATCAAAAATGAAAGAGTAAATTTTCCAAAAGAGATTATAAATTTTAGTGAGTTTTTAAGGGATAGAATACGCTTTTCAAGCACAATAGCAAATGTTAAAAAAATCAGTATAGAAGAATTTATAGCAGATGGATTGGAAATTTATATGAGTAAGGTTGAGGCTACAAGATTGGTTGATAACAATCTTTCAAATGCCTTAAAGTACTCTCATCCAAATAGTATTATTAAAGTAGAACTTGTTAAGGATAAAAATAGTGCTAGTTTTAGCGTGGAAGATTTTGGTATAGGTATAAAAGATAGTGCTAAAATTTGGAGTAGATTTCAAAAAGAAGATACTACTAGGGGAGGTTTTGGTTTAGGGCTTAATATAGTTCTTAAGATTTGTCAGAAATATGCTATAAACTACTCTGTAGATAGTGTATATCAAAAAGGCTCTAAATTTACTTATAAAATTCCACTTTATAAAGAGTTGCTACTTGATAATATCGGATAGTTAATGTGAAGGATTATATAGCCTATAAATTCCTCATTCAAATCAAAAAATTTCATAGAATAGAAGTGATTACTTCCTATTTTTGTGTAGCTTTTATTTAAGTCTATCTCATTTAGCATATTAACAAAATTTAGATCTACATTCATTTCATTTAGTAAAATATAACCCTTTACCAAGGAGAGTTTATCACTAAAGCAGTCAGTTTTAAATCTCTTTGGAATAAGGATAAAAAGATTTACACCGGATTTTTTCATACTCTCATTTAAATATGAAAAATCAAGCATAACCTCTACTGAGCCAAGAAACTCTTCATCTTTAATAATAGGAGAAATTCCTCTTGTATAAACCCCACATCTTCCAATCTCAATACCAGAAATCGGCTTTTTGCTATTTTTAACCATTTTAAGTGAATGCCTAAAGCTACTTAAATCATCGCCTGTTAGATTAGAATCCCAGCTTCTAACTAGACTTAATATATCATTTGAGTGTAGGTGAATTTTCACATTTTTATAAAGTGGAATTTCTTTAAGTGTGTTTACATGGTTGTTTAGTATGTTTTTGCAATCATCCAAATTTTTACTTGACATACACTCCTTGAGGGCTTTATTATGAGAGATGAGAGTTGACATAGCAAGAGCGTTTAATCTATCTTCTTTGGCTGAATTTAATAAAACCTTAGCACTACTGTCTAAAAAATCTTTAGACTCATCTATGTTTTTACTGTTTAAGTACCCAATTAAAAAGTACAAAACCAAAGATGCAGTAGCTATAAAAAAGATAGTTTTTAGAAATTTATGGCTCATTAGTTATATTAATTATTAGGTTAAATCTTACTATATATATTAAAAACTACGATTATCATAAGCAGTACTGATATTGTAAAAAGAAGCACAACACCAACTGTTTGAGTTATCTTTCTGTTTCTAAGGTATCTAAGCCTTTTTCTATCTGCTGGACTAAGCCTTCTTGATATTGTTTTGATGTTTTTATTTATTGATTCTATATTTTGGCTATTTTTTAGCTGTAAATCAAGCAAACTTTCAAGATTTTTTATGCGTTCTTCTTGAGCGGTTTTAAGATCTTCTATCTCTTTTTTTAGAGTTTCAATCTCTTTATCATATGACATCTAAATTCCTTATAAATTTAGCAAATAAAGGTAGCAAATTGCTACCTTTTGGTTTATATTGCGTCTGCTTCTACTTCTATTGTGATATCTACTTCGCTACCAATACCAATGCTTTCTTCGCCAACATTAAATTTAGTTCTATCGATTTCGCCTTCTAGTGTAAAGCCGATTTTATCAACTTTTTCATTTTTAATAACGCCACCAAAGTCATACTCAAATTCAACTGGTAAAGTTACATCTTTTATTGTTAGATCGCCTTTTACAACGCCTTCTTCACCATCATCTTCTTTTACAAACTCTTTCATTACAAATTTCATTTCTGGATATTTTTCTACTTCAAAGTAGTCTGGATTTCTTAAATGGTCATCTCTTCCTTCATTTTTTGTGTTAATAGATGCAACCTTAACTATTGCTTCAAATTTCTTTAACTCCTTTGTCTCAGGATCAAAGTCTATTTTTCCTTCAAAATCATCAAAGCTACCTCTAACATTGCTAATTTGAAGATGTTTTATTTTAAACCCGACATTAGTATGAGTAGGATCAACTGCGTAATCTTTAGCATTTGCAGCTCCTACTAGTAAAAACGAACATGCAACTGCTGAAAATAGTAATTTTTTCATTTTCTTTCCTTTTATTGAAATAATCACCATTTTACTAGGTATAAGTAAACAAAATTTCTAAATTTTTCTTTAAAATTTCTGTAAATTTATCAAAGCTAGGCAAATTTAAGTTGGTATCTCTTTGTTTTTTACCCCACACTGACTCTGGGAAAAAGTTATCGTTTTTAAATCTAGCCATTACATGAATGTGTACTTTTGGAACATAATTTGCAAAACTTGCATGATTTATCTTATCTGGTTTATAAAAGCTAAGCATAGTTTTTTCAACTATCATTGAGGCTTTAAATAGCCTATCTAGCGTAAATTCATCACAATGGCTTAACTCTTTAAAATCCTTTTGGGTAAAAATCTTTACCCAAGGAATTTGAGAGTTTTCTTTTTCTATATAGATAAAATCATCTTCATAAATTCTACTCAACTGTCACACTCTTTGCTAAATTTCTAGGCATATCAACATCATTTCCAAGTCTTATTGAAATTTCAAGCGCAAAAAGCTGCAACACAACCATCATCTCAAAAAACTCACTCATAAAATGCTCTTGTTCACTAGTTTTGATAAAATCATCGCTTAGTTCAAATTCAAGCGGACTTATAGCTAAAACAAAGCCATCTCTAGCAGCTATCTCTTCGACATTGCTTTTTGTTTTTTCATAAAGGGTGTTTTTTGGAAGTAGTGCAATAGTAAAAAGCCCTTCATCAACTAATGCAATAGGACCATGTTTCATCTCGCCACTTGCGTATCCTTCAGCATGAAGATAGCTTATCTCTTTTAGTTTTAAAGCCCCTTCTAGTGCTAAAGGATAAAACACATCTCTTCCAATAAAGAAAAATCCATGTCCGTGCAAGTAGTGCTTACTTATGCGGCGGATTTTTTCATGGAGTTTTGGATCAACTTCTAGGACTTTTGGTAAATTTAGAAGTGCTTTTGTCTCATTTTTTAACTCATCATTTGATAAAATTTTTCTTAAATTTGCTAGATATAAAACTACCATCCAAAGAGTCATAACCTGCGTAGTAAAGGCTTTTGTTGAAGCTACGCCTTTTTCTATGCCAGCTCTTGTTAGTATAACATTTCCAGCTAGTCTTACCATTGAGCTATTATCAACATTGCAAATAGCTAATGTTTTAAGTCCAGCATCTTTAGCTATTTTTAGAGCTTCAAGTGTATCGGCTGTTTCGCCACTTTGAGATACAACTATGAAAAGTGAGTTTTTGTTTAAAAATGGCTCTTTATATCTAAATTCACTTGCTATTTCTACTTTTGTGCGAATTTTTGCTACCCTTTCAAAAAGATAGCTTGCAGTTAAAGCAGCATGGTAGCTAGTTCCACATGCACAAAGAACTATTTCGTCTATGCCATCAAATATTTCAGGTGAAATTTCATCAAATTTTATAGTGCCATTTTTAACTCTTCCCATCATGGTTTCAGTTGCTACTGTACTTTGTTCATAAATTTCTTTTTCCATAAAAAACCTAAATCCCTCTTTTTGGGCATAGCTTCTATCTGTTGGTAGAGCATGTTTTTGTGGTTTTATGGTTTTGTGATTTTTATAAATTTCTACAACACCTTTTTTGGCATAACCATACATCTTGTCATCTAAATAAACAACATCTTTGACATACCCAATAAGTGGTGCATCTGATGAGCTAAAGAAAACTTCGCCATTATCATCTTGTCCAATTATCATCGGAACAGCATTTTTAGCAAAAAATATTGTATCACCAGCAGCTTTTGAGATGATTAAAATAGCATAACTTCCAACTAGTTTTGATATAGTTTTTTCAAAAGCCTTAAATGGATCTTTTAACTCTTCGTTAAATTTCTCAAAAAGATGAACTATAACTTCAGTATCTGTTTGACTTAAAAAATTAACACCATCTTTTTCTAACTCATCTTTTATCTCTTGATAATTTTCTATGATTCCATTATGAGTTACAAAACTATACTCGCCAAGATGTGGGTGAGCGTTGATTTCGGTCGGCTTTCCATGAGTTGCCCATCTAGTATGACCTATAGCAACGCCAAAGCCATCTGAAGTGAAATTTTTAGTTTTTTCTTCTAAATTTGATAGCTTGCCAACAGCTTTAAAGCAATCAATCTTTTCACCTGACATTGTAGCAATGCCTGAACTGTCATAGCCTCTGTATTCAAGCTCTTTAAGTCCGCTAAGTATGATAGATTTTTTCTCTTTGCTTCCGATATATCCAACTATCCCACACATTCTTATATCCTTTATGAAAATTTAAAAGCTTTAATTATATATTGTTAAAATTAACAGTTGAAATTTTAATAAATTTGGATTAAAAAGCTTTTTTAAAGTCATAACTGTATATAATTACCAAATTTAGAAATTTAAGGCTTATATATGGAAATTTTAGAAAAGTTAAAAAACAAAGAGCGTTTAAGCTATGAAGATGGGCTTAAGCTTTACGAGCTTGATCTTTTTACACTTGGAAAATTTGCAAACGCAAAAAGGCGTGAGTTAAATGGTGATAAAGTTTACTTTAACGCAAATCGCCACATAAATCCTACAAATTTTTGTAAGGATGTTTGCCTTTTTTGTGCTTTTTCAGCTCATCGTAAAAATGCTAAATCTTACACAATGAGCCATGATGAGATAATGGCTATAGTTGATGATACTGTAAAAAGAGACACTAAAGAAATTCACATTGTCTCAGCTCACAACCCAAATGTAAGTTGGCAGTGGTATTTGGAAATTTTTAAGATGATAAAAGATAAATATCCACACCTTCATATAAAAGCAATGACCGCAGCTGAGGTTGATTTTTTAGCTAAAAACAATGGCTTTAGTTATGAAGAAATACTTGATAAAATGATAGAGTATGGGGTTGACTCTATGCCTGGTGGTGGGGCTGAAATTTTTGATGAAGCCATTAGAAAAAAAGTATGTAATGGCAAGGTTAAAAGTGATGAGTGGCTAAAAATTCACTCTCTTTGGCATCAAAGAGGGCGTGAAAGTAACGCTACGATGCTTTTTGGACACATTGAAGAAAGAAAGCATAGAGTTGATCATATGCTAAGACTTAGAGATGTTCAAGATATGGCTATTAAAAACGGCAAAGGTGGGTTTAATGCCTTTATACCGCTAGTTTATCAGCGTAATAATAACTACTTAAAGGTTAAGAAATTTCTAGGGTCGGTTGAAATTTTAAAAACTTTTGCCGTATCAAGACTTATGCTTGATAATATCACTCACATTAAATCCTACTGGGCAACTTCAACTATAAATTTAGCTCTTGTAGCACAAGAATTTGGCTGTGATGATTTAGATGGAACGATAGAAAAAGAGACCATTCAAAGCAGTGCTGGTGCAGCAAGTAAAAATGGCTTAACAATGAAAGATTTTATTGATTTAATAAAAACTGCAGGACTAACTCCAGTTGAGCGAGATAGCTTGTATAATGAATTAAAGGTTTACTAAGATGGAGAAATTTTTTAAACTAAAACAGATGAATAGTAGCGTTAAGCAAGAATTTAACGCTGGACTTACGACATTTCTAACTATGATGTATATCATACCTGTAAATGCCATCATAATGGGCAATACTGGAATGCCAATAGAAGCACTTCTTACAGCAACTGCTCTTGTTACGATTCTTGCAACTGGGTTAAATGGATTTTTTTCTAACACGCCAATTGCTTTAAGCGTTGGAATGGGACTTAATGCTTACTTTACTTTTGGGCTTGTAGCTGGTATGAAAATTCCGTGGCAAACAGCTCTTGGTGTGGTATTTCTTAGTGGGGCGATATTTTTAGTTTTATCTCTTACAAATTTTCGTATCTGGATACTTAAAAGCATTCCACTTGATTTAAGAAGGGCAATAAGTGCTGGAATAGGCGCATTTATCAGCTTTATAGGCTTAAAAGAGATGGGAATTATAGTTCATAACGAAGCAACTTTGGTTGGGCTTGGAAATTTCAGTGATCATAACACCTTACTGGGTCTTTTTGGACTTGCTATGGTTGTGCTTTTTTGGGCTCTTAGAGTAAAAGGAGCTTTTATTATTGCGGTGTTAATTACTTCAATTGTTGCGTGGAGTTTTGGAATTTCACCAAAGCCTGATAAATTTTTCTCTCTACCAGCATCTATTTCACCGATATTTTTAGAACTTGATATAGTTGGAGCTTTTAGTTTGGCTTTGATTCCAGCTATTGTGACATTTTTTATTACTCAGCTTTTTGATTCACTTGGAACTCTATCTGGAGTAGGCAATAGAGCTAAGCTTTTTGATGCTAAAGATGGTATGAAAAAATTTGAAAAAACTTTAGGCGTTGATGCTTTTGCTTCTACGACTGGTTCACTTCTTGGAGTATCTACTGTTACAGCTTTTGCTGAGAGTGCAAGTGGAGTTGAAGAAGGTGGTAGAACTGGACTTACAGCAGTTGTTACAGCTGCGTTTTTTATTTTAACTCTTTTTATGCTTCCGCTTTTTGGAGCTATACCTGGAAATGCTGTATATCCTGTTCTTATAATGGTAGGAGTTATGATGTTTAGCGAGCTTGTAAATATTAACTTTAAAGACTCAGCTATCTGCGTTGCATCATTTTTTATAGTTATGCTTATGCCGCTAACTTACTCTATCACGACAGGGCTTGCTTTTGGTTTTGTTGCTTACTTTTTTGTTAGGCTTGTAAAGCGTGAGTTTGAATTTTTAAATATTGGCGTAGTTTTTTTAGCTGCTATTAGCCTAATATCTTTTATTATAAGGTAAAAAATGATTTATTATGGTTATGAAGAATTTAGTAAAGATGCTAAGAATTTAGCAAGACTTGTTAAAGATAGTTACGCACCAGATGCGTTTGTACCAGTTGTTAGAGGGGGGCTTACTTTAGGGCATTTTATAACAGTTGCTCTTGGTAGTAGAAACCTTTTTCCTATAAATTCAATCCATTATGATGACACTCAAAAGCTTGATACTATTGATGTTTTTAATATTCCAAATTTAAACGGTTATAAAAGAATTTTACTCATTGATGATATCATAGATAGTGGTGAGAGTATGGTTGAAATTTTAAGGGTTTTAAAGGAGAAATTTCCACATGCTCAGTTTAAAGTAGCAACTCTTTTTTACAAAAAACACGCTTTATTAAAACCTGATTTTAGCGTAAAAGAAGCAAATGATTGGATTGAATTTTTTTGGGAGAAGGTTGAAATTTAGGAGTTAATATGAGTAAGAAGGCTGAAATTTACATAATGTATTTTTGTGCTGGACTTACGCTTTGTGTGATGTATGGTGTTCAGCCTATACAGCCTGTTTTTATGGAAATTTTAGGAATTTCTAAATTTGAAGCAAGCCTTTTTACCACTTCTATTCTTGTGCCACTAGCAATTGCTAGTATCGTTTATGGCTATATTTTAGAAAAATTTAGCATAAAGAAAATTTTAGTTTTTGCCTTTTTTGCTTTTGGCGTATTAGAGCTTATGTTTGCTTTTTGTAATGACTACTATTTTTTGCTAAACATTAGAGGGCTTCAAGGTCTCATCGCTCCAGCTGCTTTAACTGGCATAATGAGCTATATCTCAACTAATACCTCCAAAGAAAATATCGCAAGTGCAATAGGCGTTTACATAGGAATAACAATACTTGGTGGATTTATAGGGCGGTTTTTATCAGGACTTAGTTATGATATCTTTAACTCTTGGCGGGTATTTTTTGCTATTTTAGGAGTTGTTTTGTTAATGTCTGCTTTTATGCTTACTAAAATTTCAAGTAAAGTAAGTGTAAGTCCTGTAAAACCAAAGCTTGGCGATATATTTAAGATCTTAAAATTTAGATCAAATGCCCTTATAGTTGCTTATATATTTTGTCTGTTTTTTAGCTTTACAGCTGTTTTAAATTTCTTACCATTTGAGTTAAATAAACTTGGCGGAAATTTTAGCGGGACAAAAACAGGACTCATTTATTTTGGGTATTTTATAGGTGTTTTAGTAGCTTTTAATTCTAACAGGATAGTTTCGTTTTTTGGAAATGCCCCAAAAGCGATGTTTTTTGGTGCTATAGTTTTTATATTTGGGCTTTTTTTTCTTGAATTTGATAGCTTTTGGATTATATTTTGTGCGATGCTTGTTGTGTGTTTTGGAAATTTTATAGGTCATAGCATTGCATCTGGATATATAAATAGAATAAACGACACTCATAAAGGTATAGCAAATGGGCTTTATGTGAGCATTTATTATCTTGGTGGTTCTCTTGGAAGTGTAGTTCCAAGCTTCATTTATTCTGGATATGGCTGGAAAATTTTTCTTATATCTATTGGAATTTTAGTTGTGATTTCTCTTATTTTTTCAGGACTTTTAAGTGTTAAGAGATGAGAATTTTCTATTTGTCTTGATATTTCTGATCAATTTAGTCTGCCTTTTGTTTGCAATCTCAAATTTAAGCATAAGTCATTATGAGGCTCAGATTTTTTTTAACTCTGAAAATTTAGTAAGCTTTTTAGCAAATTTATCTTGTCATCTCTTTGGGCAAAATGACTTTGCTGTGCGTTTACCTTTTCTTTTGATACATTTAATCAACTGTATCATAATGTATAGATATTCAAAGCTTATCCTAAAAAGAAAAGGCGATAGATTGCTATGTGTAAGCATTTATATGTTTTTGCCTGGAACTATGGTAAGTGCGATTGTGGTAAATGAAGCTGGCATAATTTTATTTTTTACTCTGCTTTTTTTGTATTTATATGAGAGCAAAAGATCTTTTATATCATATATGGTTTTGACTATTGCTTTATTTGTTGACTCTGCTTTTGGCATTTTATATCTTGGCGTTTTATTTTATGCTATATATGATAAAAAAAGAAATTTAGCCATTGTTGCAATTGTTCTTTTAATGATATCAATTATATTTTATAACTACGACATACATGGTAAACCAAGAGGGTATTTTTTAGATGCTGTTGGAATTTATGCAGCTGTTTTTTCTCTTTTTGGATTTTTGTTTTTTATATATGCTGTTTATAGAATTTGGATTAAGGAAAGAAAGAGCCTTCTTTGGTTTATAGTTATTACTGCATTTTTGTTAAGCCTTATTTTGTCTTTTAGGCAAAGATTTGATATAGAGAAATTTTTACCATTTGCTACAATAGCTGTTCCGCTTATTGTTAAAGTTTTTTTTAGCTCGCAGCGTATAAGACTTCCAAAATTTAGAAAAAAACATAACTTTTTTGGACTGCTAACTTTGATATTTTTAGCTATTCACTCTTTTTTTATAATAAACAGTCAAATTTTGTACCCGATTGTTTTTAAAAATGAACCTAGTAGGCACTTTATATATAAATTTGATATTGCAAAAGATTTGGCTAATGAGTTAAAAAGTAAAGATATAAATAGCGTTATAACATTAGATTCAGAACTTAGAGTAAGGCTAAAATTTTATGGGATCCAAAGCGGTGGAAGATACATTTTAAGTAGTGAAAATATTGGTATTTCAAAGCATGAAATAGATATAGTTAAATTTGGAAATACTGTTGTGAAATTCTATCTTTTGTGATTTTATGCTATAATTTTACTTAAATTTCAAAAGAGGGTTAATTTATGTGTAAATTAAAAAAAGCTTTTACGATGATTGAGCTTGTTGTAGTTATAGTTGTTGTTGGTATTTTGGCAGCTATTCTTATGCCAAGATTTGATAGAAATGCTCTTCTTGAGGCCGCAGATCAGGTGGTATCTCATATAAGATATACGCAACATTTAGCACTAAGTGATGATGTTTATGATCCTACTGACTCAAATTGGTATAAAAAAAGATGGACTATATCTTTTAACAGGGTTGGAGATGATGATACAGATAAATGGCGATATAGTGTTTACAAGGATATAACTGTTAGTGGAAATCTTAATAGTAAAGATGAGATAGCTAGGGATCCTTTAAGTCCTAATAAATATATGACATCTGGTTGGAGCGGTATGTCTAATAGTGAAAAAACAAATACACTTGATAAATATAATTTAAGTTCAAAATTTGGTGTAAAAGAGATTTTTTTATCTGGAGGGTGTTCTGCAAGCACTAAAGGTGGCGGTAATATATCTTTTGATAATAAAGGAGTGCCATATCGTTCAATATCAACAACTAAGGGAGGTGGAGCAAAAAATTCTGTTGATAGAATGATTAATTCTAATTGCAATATTACATTGGTAAATGATGGGCCATCTAAGGATGCTGGAAATCAAGCAGTTATAACCATAACTCCTGAAACTGGGTATGCAAGAATTATATGGTTTCCAGGTTGTGAAAATACTCCTGGACAGCCAAATAGATGTATAAAACCAGCTGACAGAACAATTTAAATCAAAGAAATTTCAATAAATTTGAAATTTCTCCCCAACTTTCAGCTATATTTAAGCTTTACTCTTGTATAATTTCATTTCGCTTTTAAAGGAAGCCTTTTTAAAGAGCTTAAATAATAATTTTATCAAGCTAAGTTAAACAGTCTTTTTATAAAAGTATGTTTTTTAAATTTAATAATGTTAAACTATAAATCAAAGTCAATCTTTGAAATCTAAATAAGTGATCGATTGAGCCATTTATTTATATACTCTTTATAGTCTTTTCTATCGTATATAGATAACTTTAAGATATCTATATAAAATATGGAGAACCTTAGATATAAGCAAGTAATTAACTTACTATATCAATTAAGAGTAAAATTATAAATTAATAAATATTTTAAAATCTTATTTTTACTATAAATTCCATAGTAGATTTAAGCTATTAAAGTTTTAAAGATTAAACTTAAATAAAAACAAACACTCTTTAGTTTTTATATACCATAATAGTAATATAAAAATACTAAAGTTTCATATTTTTATGGAGAGTTTGATCCTGGCTCAGAGTGAACGCTGGCGGTATGCCTAATACATGCAAGTCGAACGATGAAGTCCTAGCTTGCTAGGATGAATTAGTGGCGCACGGGTGAGTAATATATAGTTAATCTGCCTTACACTAGAGAACAACAGTTAGAAATGACTGCTAATACTCTATACTCCAACTTATCATAAGTTAAGTTGGGAAAGTTTTTTCGGTGTAAGATGAGACTATATCGTATCAGCTAGTTGGTAAGGTAATGGCTTACCAAGGCTATGACGCGTAACTGGTCTGAGAGGATGATCAGTCACATTGGAACTGAGACACGGTCCAAACTCCTACGGGAGGCAGCAGTAAGGAATATTGCGCAATGGGGGAAACCCTGACGCAGCAATACCGCGTGGAGGATGACACTTTTCGGAGCGTAAACTCCTTTTGTTAGGAAAGAATAATGACGGTACCTAACGAATAAGCACCGGCTAACTCCGTGCCAGCAGCCGCGGTAATACGGGGGGTGCAAGCGTTACTCGGAATCACTGGGCGTAAAGGACGCGTAGGCGGATTATCAAGTCTTGTGTGAAATCTAATGGCTTAACCATTAAACTGCACAGGAAACTGGTAGTCTAGAGTAGGGGAGAGGTAGATGGAATTCTTAGCGTAGGGGTAAAATCCGTAGAGGTTAAGAGGAATACTTATTGCGAAGGCGATCTACTAGAACCTAACTGACGCTGAGGCGTGAAAGCGTGGGTAGCAAACAGGATTAGATACCCTGGTAGTCCACGCCCTAAACGATGTATACTAGTTGTTGCTTTGCAAGTCAAAGCAGTAATGCAGCTAACGCATTAAGTATACCGCCTGGGGAGTACGGTCGCAAGATTAAAACTCAAAGGAATAGACGGGGACCCGCACAAGCGGTGGAGCATGTGGTTTAATTCGAAGATACGCGAAGAACCTTACCCGGACTTGATATCTAACAAATCATCCAGAGATGGAAGAGTGTCTGCTTGCAGAAATGTTAAGACAGGTGCTGCACGGCTGTCGTCAGCTCGTGTCGTGAGATGTTGGGTTAAGTCCCGCAACGAGCGCAACCCACGTGTTTAGTTGCTAACAGTTCGGCTGAGTTCTCTAAACAGACTGCCTACGCAAGTAGGAGGAAGGTGTGGACGACGTCAAGTCATCATGGCCCTTATGTCCGGGGCGACACACGTGCTACAATGGCATATACAGTAAGACGCAATATCGTAAGATGGAGCAAATCTATAAAATATGTCCCAGTTCGGATTGGGGTCTGCAACTCGACCCCATGAAGCCGGAATCGCTAGTAATCGTAGATCAGCCATGCTACGGTGAATACGTTCCCGGGTCTTGTACTCACCGCCCGTCACACCATGGGAGTTGATTTCACTCGAAGCAGGGATGCTAAATTAGCTACCTTCCACAGTGGAATCAGCGACTGGGGTGAAGTCGTAACAAGGTAACCGTAGGAGAACCTGCGGTTGGATCACCTCCTTTCTAGAGTACAATATAGATACTCTCTCACAAGATATCTATAAGAAAGTTACAATTAAATGATCAATTGAAAGCTTATTTAGATTTTAAAGGTTGACTAAGGTTATTGTCTAATTTCTTAAAAAATAGATATAAATACTAAACCAGTAGCATTTATGAAATTAAGATATATCTGTATTGTAAATGTAAAAAAATATATAAAGATGGGGAATTAGCTCAGCTGGGAGAGCGCCTGCCTTGCACGCAGGAGGTCATCGGTTCGATCCCGTTATTCTCCACCATTAAAATAATTGAGTTAATAGCTTGTCTTAAATTTATAGTTTAATACTAAATAGTAGAGATTTAATCTTAAAATTTACCCAAATTTTAAGATTAGGTCTTTACCTAAACGATCTTTAAAGTACAATTGTTAAAAGTCACAAACAAGTTTTATAAAATAAAACAATTTTACAGGAACTTGTTAAAGCTTTAATCTAACTATTATAAAAGCAAACATATAGATTTTAACTGTTATCAAGATCTATTTGTTAAAGATTGAATCACGGATATATAAAGAGTTAAAACTTATCTTTATATCATCATTAATCTCTTTCCGTCTTAAATAGTTAGTTTAAATATTATAAAGCATATTTAAAACTTCAGTAGTTTTAAATTTAAACATAAAGATATAATTTAAAGATACTATGTAATAATAGATACACTATAATATGATCTATAAGAACTATATAGTATAAATCATTAAATTTCAAATCTTTATAAATTTAACTTTATCTTTAACAAGGAAGTAATGCGAATTAGAATATCAACATAATAAAATGATTCTAATACTTCGTAAGCGACATAGTAAATCTACCTTAATTTAGATTTAGGTGGGTCAAGGGAGTGTTTACACTCCTTGTCGCAAAGAGTAGCTTTGCTACTCTGCGAAGTTAAAAAAGGTAAGCTACTAAGAGCCAATGGCGGATGCCTTGGTTGGTAGAGGCGATGAAGGACGTACTAGACTGCGATAAGTCTCAGGGAGCTGTCAAGAAGCTTTGATCTGGGAATTTCCGAATGGGGCAACCCAGTATATAGTGATATATACTACCATTGTTATGGAGCAAACGTGGGGAATTGAAACATCTTAGTACCCACAGGAAAAGAAATCAATAGAGATTACGCTAGTAGCGGCGAGCGAACGCGTAATAGGGCAAACCACTAGTTTACTAGTGGGGTTGTAGGACTGCAATAAAGACTAAAAAGAGTTAATAGAATAATCTGGAAAGTTTAAGCATAGAGGGTGATACTCCCGTATATGAAAACTCTTTTTTACTTAGCAGTATCCTGAGTAGAACGAGGCACGTGAAACCTTGTTTGAAGCTGGGAAGACCACTTTCCAACCCTAAATACTACTACCAAACCGATAGTGTACAAGTACCGTGAGGGAAAGGTGAAAAGAACCGCGGTGAGCGGAGTGAAATAGAACCTGAAACCATTGGCTTACAATCATTCAGAGCACGATTCTTTATGACGTGTGATGGACTGCCTTTTGCATAATGAGCCTGCGAGTTGTGATATCTGGCAAGGTTAAGGAAATCCGGAGCCGTAGCGAAAGCAAGTCTTAATAGGGCGTTTAGTCAGATATTGCAGACCCGAAACGAAGTGATCTATCCATGAGCAGGTTGAAACCGGTGTAAGAGCCGGCGGAGGACCGAACCCGCTGACGTTGAAAAGTCTTGGGATGACTTGTGGATAGGGGTGAAAGGCCAATCAAACTTCGTGATAGCTGGTTCTCTCCGAAATATATTGAGGTATAGCGTTATGTAGTAACTATAGGGGGTAGAGCACTGAATGGGCTAGGGCATACACCAATGTACCAAACCCTATCAAACTCCGAATACCTATAGTGTAATCATAGCAGTCAGGCGGCGAGTGATAAAATCCGTCGTCAAGAGGGGAACAACCCAGACTACCGACTAAGGTCCCAAAATCTTATTTAAGTGGAAAACGATGTGAAGTTACTTAAACAACCAGGAGGTTGGCTTAGAAGCAGCCATCCTTTAAAGATAGCGTAATAGCTCACTGGTCTAGTGATTTTGCGCGGAAAATATAACGGGGCTAAAATAAGTACCGAAGTCGTAGACTTAGTTTTACTAAGTGGTAGGAGAGCGTTGTATTTAGCGTTGAAGATGTACCGGTAAGGAGCGTTGGAGCAAATACAAGTGAGCATGCAGGCATGAGTAGCGTTAAATCAGGTGAGAATCCTGATCGCCGAAAACCCAAGGTTTCCTACGCGATGCTCGTCATCGTAGGGTTAGTCGGGTCCTAAGCAAAGTCCGAAAGGGGTATGCGATGGAAAATTGGTTAATATTCCAATACCAATTATTATGTGCGATGGAAGGACGCTTAGAGTTAGTGGGGCTAACTGATGGAATAGTTAGTCTAAGAGTGTAGGTTGAGTTATAGGCAAATCCGTAACTCTTTATCCGAAACTTTAAAGGCTTTTCAAACTCTTCGGAGAGCGAGAAGAACCCATGATACTGTCGAGCCAAGAAAAGTTTCTAAGTTTAGTAATAATTGCCCGTACCGTAAACCGACACAGGTGGGTGGGATGAGTATTCTAAGGCGCGTGGAAGAACTCTCTTTAAGGAACTCTGCAAAATAGCACCGTATCTTCGGTATAAGGTGTGCCTACCAGGGTGCAAGCCCTAGAGGTTACAACAAAGAGTCCCTCCCGACTGTTTACCAAAAACACAGCACTCTGCTAACACGTAAGTGGATGTATAGGGTGTGACGCCTGCCCGGTGCTCGAAGGTTAATTGATGGGGTTAGCATTAGCGAAGCTCTTGATCGAAGCCCGAGTAAACGGCGGCCGTAACTATAACGGTCCTAAGGTAGCGAAATTCCTTGTCGGTTAAATACCGACCTGCATGAATGGCGTAACGAGATGGGAGCTGTCTCAAAGAGGGATCCAGTGAAATTGTAGTGGAGGTGAAAATTCCTCCTACCCGCGGCAAGACGGAAAGACCCCGTGGACCTTTACTATAGCTTGACACTGCTACTTGGATAAAGATGTGCAGGATAGGTGGGAGGCTTTGATTAATAGACGCCAGTTTATTATGAGCCATTGTTGAGATACCACTCTTCTTTATTCGGGTAGCTAACTAGCATATGTTATCCATATGTAGGACAATGTCTGGTGGGTAGTTTGACTGGGGCGGTCGCCTCCCAAATAATAACGGAGGCTTACAAAGGTTAGTTCAAAACGGTTGGAAATCGTTTGTAGAGTATAAAGGCATAAACTAGCTTAACTGCGAGGCCAACAAGCCAAGCAGAGACGAAAGTCGGTCTTAGTGATCCGGTGGTTCTGTGTGGAAGGGCCATCGCTCAAAGGATAAAAGGTACCCCGGGGATAACAGGCTGATCTCCCCCAAGAGCTCACATCGACGGGGAGGTTTGGCACCTCGATGTCGGCTCATCGCATCCTGGGGCTGGAGCAGGTCCCAAGGGTATGGCTGTTCGCCATTTAAAGCGGTACGCGAGCTGGGTTCAGAACGTCGTGAGACAGTTCGGTCCCTATCTGCCGTGGGCGTAAGAAGATTGAGGAGAGTTGACCCTAGTACGAGAGGACCGGGTTGAACCAACCACTGGTGTATCTGTTGTTCTGCCAAGAGCATCGCAGAGTAGCTAAGTTGGGATGTGATAAGAGCTGAAAGCATCTAAGCTCGAAGCCAACTCCAAGATTAATCTTCTTTTAAGAGCTCTAGTAGACTACTAGTTTGATAGGCTGGGTGTGTAAGTGATGTAAGTCATTTAGCTGACCAGTACTAATAGCTCGTTTGCTTATCTTATTTTTATTTTTTACTCTTTTTGTTTTATGTGTTGTCAGGTTTCGTAAAACACTGTGGTCACTACCTATAAGGTAGCTCCCTTGTATTTTACTCACCTTCCTAGCCTAAAATCAAAAATAGTTAAAAAAATAGCTATTATGAGATTATAAATATCATATAGTTTTAAGCATTACTTCCTTGTTAAGGATAAATCTTTATCCAAAGTAAAATAGTTTTATAAAATAAAACTTTTGACTTTTAACAACTCCAATCGTTAAATTAGAGATTTGACTACAGTTTTATTTTTAGACTGTAGAGTTTATATCTTAGATCTTTAATTTAACGATTGTCCGTGATTATAGAGAGTTGGAAACGCCTTGACCCATCCCGAACCAAGAAGCTAAGCAACTCATCGCTGATGATACTCTCTCTTACTGAGATGTGGGAAAGTAGGTCTTTGCGGACTTCGTTATTATACATTACTAAAATTCATTAAAACCAACACCCCTTAATAAAAATAACATAATAAAATATAATCTTACCTATTTACTAGTTGTAACAAGTCTTATAGAGAATGTTTGTTTGTAGAATTAAGCTATTTTAACTTATATAAGTTTATAAAGCTATACTATTTTTAAATCTTATGATAGTTTAAATTTGCTTTAATATATTAGGATAATTAAGTAAATTTGGTGTATAGCCTAGTAGAATAAATCTTATAGCTTTTACCGCTTTAAATTAATACTTGTAAATCTTTGTTGGTTTAATACTGTTTTTTAAGTTTTTAAATCCTATCTAGGAAGTTAAGAATTTAATTCAATACCAATATGAACTAACTGGTATTATTATTTTAAATCAATACTTATAAATCTTTTAACTCAAAAAACTACTTTAACTTTATTTTAGTGGTTAAATTTGCTTTTGTAGTACTTGGAATTTAACACCACCTTTAAATTTTAGTATCCATATTAAAATAATAATATGCTATAATTTTTTAAATTTTAGGAGCTGTTATGGGTGATAGGGTAGTTTTATTTACAGATACAATCCAAGATTTAAATGGAGTTAGTAGATTTATTCAAGATATGGCTGATTATGGTAAAGATGATGGTTTTTATGCTATATCATCAAGCTCTTTTAGGAATTTTCCTGATAAGGGGAATGTGGTAAATGCCATTATGTATCTTTGAGGGATATTATTTGTGGCTCTAAACTGGCATTATAATACTTATGAAACAAATATATATAGCTAGATAAAAGCTACTTTTTACCTCTCTAAAACTCATAACTTCAAGCAGAAGGAAAAGTATTTTTAAGATAGTAAAGTAAATACTTAAATAGTATCATTCCACGTTAAAAGGTATTATAAGACGCAAAATGATTCTAAAAGTATTATTTATACTTGATGGTTGGAGTGGTTATGATGGACTAGTAGATATAGTATATGATAAACATTTTAGAGTTAATCACGGTAAAAATAAATTTACATGAGATATATAAATAGTGCCCTTAGTTTTTGGAGTTTTACAAAAAAGACTTACTAAATTTAATGGTGTATAAGTAAATTTTGAATTACGTTTACTAGTAGCATAGTAAAAATTAAAAAAGAGTCTGAATTTAAATAGAAAAAGGATTATTGGCATAATATATTTATAAATTTATTCAAAAAGAAAGGATTGTTAGTATAGACTCTTATTTTTATTGGCATACATCATAGAATCTAATATATAAAAAATACTATAAATAGTACAAGTTAGCTGTCAATACTAAAAATCTAAAATTTCATTAATTTACTTTCATCTATTTTTTAGATTTTTGAAACCCCCTTTTATAGCATTGTAAAATTTATCATTTTTAAGCTCTCTAAATTCATCTTTTAATAAATTAAGAATTTCTATAAAAATAATTTAACAATTAAATTAAACTAATTTACAATATATTAAGTATCCTTTAATAGAATAAAATTTATTTAATTTTAAGGAGAATTTATGAAAAAGTTACTACTATTTTTAGTATTTAGTTTTTCAATGTTATTTGGAGCTGTTAATATAAATACAGCATCAAAAGAGGAGCTTATGACTTTAAAAGGTATAGGTGAGGGTAAAGCTAAGGCTATAATTGAATATAGAGAGAAAAATAAATTTGATAAGCCTGAAGACATTAAAAATGTATTCTCGCATTTAAAATGGGACGGATTTGTATATAAAATGGGAATTTTCAATTTTAAACGCTTAAGCTTAGCAGCAAAATTTCCCATTTTAAATGCAAAAAAAGACTTTAAATTTTATGATTAAAGATGCTTTATAGTAACTTTTAACTTCCCTCTACCTCTTATAATTCCAACAAACATACCAACGATTTTACACTCATATATAAGATATCTTACTGGTGTGTATGTAGGGTTGTAAGACACTAAAAAAAGTTCATTATCTTGCTTATAGCACTCCTTTATCATAAGAGTGTATTTACAGCATAAATCTCACCATCTTTAAATTCAGCCCCTACTGCTATAAAACAGCTATCGCCGTCCATTATATATGGCTCCATGCTCTCGCCAATTGCCGTTATGATGTCTATTTTTCCAAGATATTTAACATTCTACGCTCTAAAATCTTATCACTCATAACCACCTCTTCAAACTCTTCATCACTATTATTAGCTCCACCGCCCAAAGAGGCATTTATATCAAACATTCTTAGAGTTTTAAAACTCTGATTATCTCCAGCCTCCACGCCATAAAAGAATAAATTAATAGAAATGTCCTCTTTTGCTAAAAAGTCCATTATATCTTTATATGGTGGTGAATTTCTAAATTTAAGCTGTGCGTAGTTGTTTGGATCAAGCCCTAAAGTAGTTGCCACATCTTTATCTTTTACGATTTTGCCCCTAAATTTGGGCTTATTTGAGATTATATCTTTAAGCCTTTCATTTATTTCATCCATTGTCATATTCTAATCCTTTATAAAATGTAATGTAAAATTTACCATATTTAAATAAAAAAAGTATAAATAGTATTTTTTATAATAAAAATAGCCTACACACAGCCAAAGCAGAGCTTCGTAGAGTTATAATGATCTTATATTAAAAAGGAGAAAAGATGATATATATAAGTTTAAAAAAAAATGTATTGAAACTATAAAAAGGCTTTTTATAGCAGAAGAGGTTTATGATGATACAGCCGTCATAATAGGGGATAAAATAGGCTATATAAGAAATTCAAGCAGTGGTACTCAGGTTTTTTATTACGTGATTGGAACTTTAAAAGATAAAACCATATATCTAAAACATGGTAAAATAAACCTTGATTATTAAAGGGTGATTAATCACCCTTTAAATTCTTTTTAAAAATTCATTATTAAAAGCTCACTTGTAGTTCTATTTTTAGAGTTTGCGTTTAGACTGTAAGTTGTTTTTAACTCCTTGATATTAAAGTTCTTGTATAGATCTCTAACTACTTCACAATCATTATAGCTTAGCATAAATTTACCACTAATTTTTTTTAAAATATCAGCTAAATTTTTATGGTTATTTATATTAAAGCCTGTTTTATAATAGCTTTCTGTTCCTGCATATGGTGGGTCTAAATAAAATAAGGCATCTTTGTAATCATGCTCTTTTATGAGTTTTTCATAGCTTAAATTCTCAATTACTGCATGTTTTAATCGTTTTGAGTAGGCATTAAAATCTCTATAAATATTTTTAGCGCTTCTATTTTTCTTGCACATTGCAAAGTGCTCTTTTTTAGAACCAAAGCTTAGGCTTATTAGATAAAAATAAAACGCTGCTTTTTGTATATTATTTTTAGGTTTAACTCTTTTAAATTTAATATCTTCAAAAATCTCTCTGCTTTTTAGCATAGAGTTAAGCTCGATGGCTAAACTTTGTGGATTAGATTTTATAACCCTATGCAAATTTATAAGCTCACTATTGATATCGTTTATAATTTCAATTTTGCTTTTTTCTTTTGCATAAAATACAGATAACGCACCACCAAATACCTCTATATAGCTAGTATGATTTGGCATCAAAGTTACAATATCCCTAGCTAAACGACTCTTGCCACCTATCCAGCCAAATGGGGCTTTTAGAGTAGTTTTACTCGCCTTGTTTATGCATGAAGAAGAAGTAATACTATAATTACTCATAGAAAACTCCTTATTAAAAATAATTTTTTAAGAAAACTATAAAATACGAGTTATAATTTTCTTGCATGATGAAGAAGTGGGGGTCTTGCCCCCTTAAGTTTTAATATATCTTACGCCGTTATTTGCTCGCAATCGCTTAAAAAGCCACCTTTATACGCCATTTGCCATAGATAAAATGTAGTTCTAAGTGGCACCTCTGCTTCAAATCTTTCACCTTTTGTCTCAAAAACAAACTCTTTTTCATTAACAAACCATTTAATTATCACCCTGTTTTCATTTAAACCCTCATCAACTCCTGCTATGATATTATCAGCATTTCTGTAGTTTGCACCATGTAATCTAACACGGTTTTTCCACTCTAAAACTACTTTTTTGCCGTCTCTAAGGGCTTTTAAATTTGATATAGGATAAGGTTTTTTTGCGTTTTGAGAATGGCTAAACTCAAGCTTTTTAATTTCACTTTTAACAGCAAAGTTTGAAGCCTCAAAAAATAGCGTTGTATTTGGAGCAACTAGCGGTAAGGTTATAAGATCATTTGCATCAACTGGAGCAAACCAAACTAAAGCCCCTTTTAAATGCCTTGATATCTTTGTTCCACTAAGCCCACGCATTAAGGTCTTAACACGCCATTTTCCATCACCTAAATCCTCTCTATGCTGGAAATTTATAAACTCATTATCTATTAAGCAAGTAAATTTTATCCTTTGCCACCCAGCCCTAGTAGCTGATACTTTCCATAAAGGCGTGATCTCATCTACTAAAAAGCTAATCTCATCACCCATTTCAGGAGATATCTCGAAGTTCTGGCTAAGCCTTGCAACACTAAAAGGCTTTACATCAACGCTTTTTCCACTTAAGCCATCTCTTACTCTTATTTTTTGCACAAACCCACCTGGCTTTGCCACAACTGGTAAAACTCCCATTTCATCACCCATTTCTACGGTGCTTTCAACCGCACTAAAATATTCTAGCTCATCAATTCTTAAATCAATTGGCTTATATAGGTCTTCTTGAACGCTTGTAATTGTGATATTTTTTAAGGCAAATACATCCTCACACGCCTCAACACTGATACTTCCTTCTTTATCACTTCCTAAATTTAGTATTCTAATTGGCATATCAATTACGCCTAAAGCACTATTAGAAAAAAGTAGCACATCCCCAACCATAAGGTTTTTAAACTCATAAGAGCTTAAATCAAATCTTAAATTTGCCAAAGGATAGCTTAGCTTTCTCATAAGTCTAGTTAAGACTTTATTTGCATTTGCTGCACTGCTTATGCTCATATATTCAACACTATAAGCTCTTTCAAATCCTAGAGTTTGCCTTGTAGCTGAGTTTATGGCACTCACACTAGCGGCTGAAAAACTACCCCTGCTGGTATATTTAACAGTTACTCTTGAGTATGTCTCATCCCAAGCCTTTCTTTTAAATTTTAGATTATTCATATTGCTTTCATTGATGAGCTTTAAGTTTTTTTGATCATAATCATCCCTTAAAAGTCTAAGAGTTAATCTTCCTGTTGCTGGATTTATACATAAAGCCCCGTCAATTGTTCTTAATATTTCTTGCACCCACTCTTTTGCCTCTTGTGGCTTACTCATAATAAAGCTTATCCCAAGACCCTCATTTAAAAGTGTTTTATTTGCCTCTAAAAATGAGTCTTTATCAAGCACTTTTTCATCAAGACCGATAAGTTTTGTAAGCATATACCATAAAACAGATGCTGGATTAGCATCACCATTTATCTCATCACTTACACCTACATAGTTCCAACCAGTAAGATTTGTTCTTTTAACTACAGCTGAGTAGTTTGGAGCACTTCTAACATTATCCCCAATAAAGCCATTTATTACAAAGTAAGCGGTATTTTTATATGCGATGTTTTCTCCTGTTTGCTTTGTTAAATAGCTATCAGAAGTGTTTTGAGTTCCATCATAAAAATAAACTCTTGATTTAGAATTTCCACTTCCATGAGTTGGTTGTTCTTTGCCTGTTATAGCCTCAAAACTTCCACAACCTTTTAAATTTGGTTTTGCAGCCGTATCACCATTTAAACGAAACTCTAAAAGCTCATCTACTTTTGAACATAGTGCGTATGCTAAGCCTAAAAAATAAGCATATCCGATGACTTGAGAGCCACCACCTCCACCTTTACCCATTTTAACTCCTTATCTCAGAACTTCTTAGATCTCCATACCATATTACATTACCCCTTATATGGCAAGTCCCAAAAACTTCAGGCACAACCCTACCATTATCATTTGTTGGGTAATTAAAATCATCTAGTCCAGCAGATGATGCATTATCCATAGTTGGTGTTGGCATCATCAAATAAACAGCAACTAAGGCTACAGCGGTAATTGCTGCAATAATAGCATAAAACATAATCTTTCTCCTTTTTTAAACTTCTAAAGATTTACATATTTAAAATCTTTTTAAATCTTTTTTAATATCCATCTGTTATTGGGTTTTTACTTGGAACAAAAGCAAACCCACCAAAACTTACACCATTATTAAACTTATTTTTACAAGTTGATAAAAGCTTATCACACCCAGCGTAGCAATTTATCACACTTGATTTATCCAAATTCCCTAGTGGAAACATCAGAAAAATTGTATCCTTGCTAGATTTTGTTATATAGCTTCTTTGACGGTTAAACTCAGCATATCCACCTGTAAAATAACCAACTGGCTTTTTTTCTATAAGGCTTGATTTTATACTCATAAAATCTTTTGCTATCTCACACTCGCTTCCTAAAATAGTGATTTTAAAATCATCTTTATTTAAAGAGCAGTTTTTATCAAAGCACTCAAAAGAGCAGTTCCTACTATATGTTCTAGTTGGAATTTTGCTTTTCATAAGCCCACCAAGAGTTGCAAGGCGTAAAGATGCAGTGCTGTCATTTAAACTAAACTCCACATCTTTTATGCGTCCTACAAATTGCTGTAAGCCTTTTTCATCTAAGATTCTTACATAAACATTTACACTAGGATTAAAAAATTTAAATAAATTTATAGGATAAATATCCTTACTAGCTATAATTACCGCATCATCATTTAAACTATCTTTTGACAACTCTTTTGTATAGATACTAGCTGCTTTGTAAATATTATTATTTAGAGTAAAATCACTATCTTTGGATGAATAATAAGTAACTTCATTTTCTAAAATAAACTCAAACAACTCACTCATAAAATACCTCCTTAAAGTCTAAGCTTACTCTAAAACCTACTGAATTATTTTTTATAAACTCTATCTCATCTTTGTTAAATCTAACATGGATTAACTCTTCTATTAAGGTATTTTCATCTACATCAAACTCTAAAGCATCTTTTAAAACAACAACTTCACTATTTTCTTTTAATTTAACATCTAAAATTTGAGTAATAAAACGCCTATTAAACATCAAGTGTCTTGTTTGAGCGTATATCCAAAAAGCTTTATTTGAGTTTTTTGATGAAAAATAGTTATTTCCTTTTGGGGATTTTAAAGCAGTGAGATCTTTTGTATGGCTTGGGATAAAAAAATCTTTTAACCTTGCTTTATGCTTATCAAAAAATGCCTCAAACTCTCTTAGTTCTTTTAAGTCATGCACAAAATAGTTATGTGATATAACTCTTAAAGTAGGTGTTAGGCTAAATTTAGTCTGCACATTTTTACCAACTAATGAGTAGTCGTTAGAAATCGTTATTTTTGGCTTTATTAAAGGGGCTTTAAACCAAATATCTTTATCTAAATATCTCATTTTAACTCCAAAAATTCTAATTTATAGCTCTTTACCTCACTTGTTAAAAAATCATAATTTATACTTTTAGCAGGAGTTGTTTTTAAAAGTGGCACTATATAATCCCCACTATTAATTGAAATTTGCTTATCTATTGTGATTTTATCATCATCTAAATTTAGTATCTTTGCAAACTCAAAATCGTTAAAAGCCCTCCAAACTATTAGGTATTTATCAAACTCCTTTAAAGTTGTATCGCATCTTAAAATATTTAGTGTCCCACTTGTTTTACTTATGCTTAAACTATTCCACAATGGCACTAAACAATATCTTTGTAAAGCAAAACTAAGAATTTGTTCAACTCCGCTATTAAGCTCTTTTGTAATTACATTAAAGCTAACTTTTTTCTTATAGCTTTTAGATAGCGAGGTTCTAACCTCTTTTGAGTTTTGTGCTGTAAAAATGGATGTTTGATAAACCTTACTCTCAGAGTAACTATAAGCTGGTTTGTAACTAAAAACAACTGCTCTTGTTCCTTTTATATAAATAGTTATAACTTGTTTTGTAAAAATAAAATTTATTAGCCCACCAGCATCTATATCTCCAACACTACTAGCTATTATGCTAATTTCTCTCCACTGGTTTGGTTTATAGATATCACTAGCTTTTGTGCCTGTGATAGTTAGCCCACTTGAAGTAGTTTCAATATTTTCAAGAGTTGTAGCTTTAATATCAGCATTTCTTAGCCTTAATCTTAAAACCTTATCACTTGTTATCATCTCAAAGTCAAGTTCTCTTTTAAGGCTAGTAAAATCTTTACTATTTGCATCTTTTTTAACTACATAAGCCCATATTGCTAAGTCATGGTAAAATGCCTTGCAAAGAGTTGAGATTTTAGTTATTTTTTCTTTTTTAGTAGCACTAGGGGTAGCTTTTTTAGTGATTTTAGCACTTTTAGAACTACTTTTAGTTAGTATTAAAGAGTTTGGAAAGACTTTATAATTACCAATTAAACCTACCATCATAGCCTTACCGCCAAACCAAATCTATTTCTTCTATATCCTACTTCTTTATTAGCACTATATAAATCTCCGTGTGGTTCAAATACCATAAATTTCTCACTTCCCATATGAAGTTCGCTTCTGTTTTTAAGCCCAGTAAATCCAACTATCCTAACATCATCTAAAATCCCAGCGTGAGTCCATTTTTCTAAATCATTTTTATAAAAAAACTCAGGTGCAACCACAACATTAAGTCCTGTGTTTTTATCCTTTATAACCTTAGCTATCTCATATACACTTAGAGCATTTAGTTTTATATAGTCTTTGTTATTGATATAGTAAGCATTTGTCTTTGACTGGCGGTTTAGATTAGATAAAAAGTTTTCCCACTCTTGCAAATTTGTCATAATCCTACTTTTTGTTATTAGATTATAGATACTAGAGTTTTTAGAGTCTGATTGATTAGTGTGCCAATACCCACCGACTAAGACATTAAATAGTGAGTTATTATCTTCATATTGAGGTAGTTCAAAAGGTGTAAAGTTTTGATTAATTATACACTTTGCATCTTTACTCATCCTACTATAACTTCCATATGGACCATATCCAGCAAAACAATCACTAAAAATAATATGTCCGCCATTAAACTCATGAAATTTAGTTAAATTTGAACTAAAAAAAGAGTATGTTGCATTTGGGCGTAACTCCATATTGCAAAACAAAGTCTTACTATCTCCAACTAAGGTATATCCTTCCATGTCATAATCAACCCTGTTTTTATAGTTGAAAAAAATAGCTGTTGTTATTTGGGCGGACGATTTATAAGCACTGTGCTGATTAAGCCTTGAATACCCAGGTTGGTCTTCAAAGCCCTTACTCTCATCAAAACTCAAAGCCCCTGCAAACAATCCAACATTTGCCCCATTTGCATTTACATAATCAAGCATAATTTGTAAGTAATTTCCATAACTATTTTTTAAATAAAGCTCTGTTTTGCTTTGTTTATTTATACTCCAGCCACACTTTAATGCAAAAGCACTAAAAATAGTTAAAAACTCAAACCGATCAAGACATTTTCCACTTTGAACTATCATATTTTAATCCTTTTTTATGGCAAATAGGTTATATGCACTATTTTCACTTCCATCTTGAATAACAACATACTCGCTTCCATTAATACTAATACAATCCTCACTATTAACCCCAGCAGTTGCGACTATCTTAACTATGCCATCAAGTTCTCCATAAATCTCTCCATTAAAATAATCCTCTGTGTTTTGGCCAGTGATGTTTTGAGTGTTTTTTTTATAATAAAACACAGGGGTGCTAAATAGCTCACCATTTGGATAAGGCGATATATCAAGGCTGTCTTTACTCCAATTTATTATATTTGTAGTAGGCGTTACAACGCTTTGATTTATTGAAAGCTTTGGGTTTTCTAAACAACTTTTTTTAATATCTGAAAACCTAGTAAGTAAGTCATAACTTCCTGCGATACTAGCAAAATTTGATGTAAAGCTCCACTCTCCACCATAAATTCTTAATTTCCCAAAATATCCTATTTGATAAAGCGGACTTTTTAAGTATGCATCGTTTTGGTCATAGACTCTTATAGCAACTATAATTTTGTTTTTATCAATATTTAAAAAATACTTTATTTCGCTATCAAGTCCAGCTAAATTAGAAATAACTCCTCCGACTTGATCTTTAAAACCTAGCTCTCCTGAAAAGCTTAAAGCCACACTACACATCAAATTTGTATAATCACTTGGAACCAAAAAGGCTTTAAAATTAACACAAATTTGTTCCATTTCACTACTGCCACTGCTTTGCAAATAGATCTCTTTTTGGAGTGTTTTATCTGAGTTAATGACTAAATTTATCTCACTAAGATCTTTTGATGAAGTAACCTTATATCTATTAAATTTATCACTTGGAGCAAAAGTAGTTGATGAACTTATTTTATCTTTTATTAAAACCTCTGTGTTATCTTCTAAAACACCATATACACTAACTTCTGCGTCCTCATCAAAATTTATCCCACTAATGCTTTCCTTTCTAGGCAAATTTATAAAGTTTTCTTTTCCTTTTGTGGTAGCTAATCCATCTACTAAAAAAGGATTTGTATTTATAAAGCTTTCATTATCATAGACCTTATTAAAAGGTAAACTAACCTCTTTTTGAAGCTTCCACCCAACGCTTATTGCAGTTGTTTTTATAACCTCAAGTAGTTCAAACATTCCGTTACAACTTCCCTCTACATACATCCTTTACTCCTTTTTTTAAACTTCTAAACTTTTTAACTCCCCATTTAACTACACCTTTATAAAAATCCCACCCTTAGCCACTTGCTCACATACAAAGAGTATGTTCGCTTCGTGGCAGGGCGTGATTTTCATAAATACGCACCTTCTGTTTGGAGTATTTAAACTAGTAAACACTGCCTACTTTATCCTAAGTTATTACTTTCCTAAATCCGTTACTATTTAAAATCTTAATTATCTGAAATAACATTTTTAATCACTCTTTTTCCATCTCTACTACTTGCCCACTGATCAAACACAGACCTATCAAGAGTATTTACTATCACAACTCCACCGCTTGTACCACGATCATCTTTTAAATTTGCTACATCTTTCCTACTTAAAACATACTCTCCTGTTTGAAGTGTGGCATTTACTTCATCACTTCTTAGTCCAACTCCACCACCAAAGTGAAATTTTTGTGATTTTATCATCGCAACTTGTGCCATACCCTCTGCTATTGCAATAGCTGCCATTGCAGCACCAAGAATTGGATTACCAGCTGAGGCATAAGCATTAGTTGCAGCTGTGTAAGTATTTACAATTGCTTTGCCAACCATCATCGCTTGATATGCTCTTAAAGCACCTCTATTTTTACCATCACTTGCTTTATAAAACTGCATCGCCAAACTTCCCAAAGCATCAAACCCAGCCCCAGCTATGCCCATTTTATATGCCATATTCATCCTATCAAGTTCGTTTTCTTTAGCGATGTGATTTACTTTTAAATCTTCAAGTGAGCTATAATGAGCCTCTATTCTTGCTTTTTCAGTCTCTAAAAACTCATTAAGTGCAAACATCTTATCCATAAAGCTTCCAGATATTCCAGTATCAAAGCCCATTTTTGAGTTTAGATTATCGTAATTTTGCTTCCTATTTTCATTACCATACAAGGCTTTAGAAATCTCCTGTCCACTAAAGCCATCCTTTTGCATTTCTAAAGCCCTAATTTGAAGTCTTGTGTTACTAGCTTTTACCTTTTCGCCAAGCAGCTCATAGTATCTTTCTTTGCTTTTTAATTGCTCTAAGTTTTGCTCATCTTTAATTTTGGTTTCCTCTTTTGCAAAATACTCACTTATTTGCAAATCATTAAGCCCCAACTCTTTTAGTTTTAGTGATTGTTTTTCTTTTTCTTTTAATCTTTTATTTTCTAAATCCCCTATAGCATCATAGTAAGCTATTGCTTTATCAAGTGCTTTTTTATACTGGACTTGTGGGTTGGCTTGTTTTTTAGAAATAGTTCTTTTTGGCGTGGTGCTTTGTTTTGTAGGTGTAACAATGTTTTTAATCTGGCTTGGAGCTAGGGGCTTTTTAGCACTATTATATGAAGTTTTTGCTATGTCATTAAATTGCTCTTTGATGCTTTGAAAAATCATATCATTTTGCTTTTTAACTTCACTATATTCATCTTTTAAAGCATCTGTATTAAAGATTTTAACCTCTCCAATCTTGCCTAGACTAACTTCACTTAAGCCCACAAAGCTATTTATCCCATTTATTAAGCCCTCTAGCTTTGAAGTAGCGCTATCTATTAAAGAAGTTACAAAGCTTAAGGCGTTATTAACGCCATCTCCCACAGCAGCACTCATAGAAAGGACGCCTTCTCTAACGCCATTTACTACTAGTATCAAAGCACTTCCAATTAATTCAAAGCTCTTATAAATATCACTTCCAAACTCTACTATATTTGCTCTATTATTATCTATCCACACACTTATTAAATTAAGGGAATTTGCAACTCCTTTACTAGCCCCACTTGTACTATCAAGATCTCCTACCATTGCTAAAAGTGAGTTTTGTATCTTAACTCTTGCATTTTCTATAGTTAGTGGCATCTTTGAAAACTCACTATCTATTACTTCGCCTTGATTTTTTAAAGCGTTAAATACTTCATCTGCACTAAGCTTACCCTCAGCACCAAGCTCTCTTAAAGCCCCAACACTAACTCCTAAGCCCTCGGCTATTGCTCTAGCAAGTCTTGGGCTTTGTTCAAGTACTGAGTTAAGCTCATCACCCCTTAAAACTCCACTTGCAAAAGCTTGAGAGAGTTGAATTAGTGCAGCACTACTTGAACTAGCACTTGCTCCACTTATTAGCAAAGTCTGGTTTATAGTTTTTGTAACATCTAAAAGCTCACGCTGTGAAACACTTAAGTTTGAAGTTGCTGTTTTTAGTGAAGTATAAAGCCCAGCTGTGCTTTCAAAAGATGAAGCTGTGTTTTGAGAGATGCTAAAAAGAGTCTGCATAGATGCTATAAACTCATCATTTGAAGCACTTACTAAATTAACCCTTGCTTTTAGCATACTAAAATTATCCGCAAGTTCAAGTGATTTGCCTACTAAAGATGTAAATTTTGCTCCAAGCGTTGCAAGTCCAGCACTAAGTTGTGCAAGGTGGGCTCCAAAATCTACCTTTTGTTTTAAATTCTCAAAGCCCTTGCTTAATTTATCAACATTTGAAGTAGCATCTTTACTATCAACTGATATTTTTATACTTAGATCTTTACTCATATTGCAATCTTTTTTGGTATAATAAAACTAAAGGAGAGATTATGATACTAGTTCCAAATTTTGGTTTATTTGGTGGGATGATAGCTATTTTTATAGTCTCAATACTACTTTTAAAGAGCAGATCTTTTGTTTTAAAGATTATTGGAAGTTTGCTTTTTATCCCATTTTTACTAATTTTAGGAGTGGTTTTAAACGCAATTTTACCTGATAGTCCTATAAAATTTAGCACCCAAACTTTAAGTATTGCTATTATAATATTGCCTTTTTTAGCTCTATTTGTTTTAGATTTATGTAAAAGATAGTTCATTTTAACCCCTATTTAAACTGCTATTAACCACATTTAAAAGCCTATTTAAAACACCCCAAATTTCAACTATATCAAGACCAAATTTTTTAGCGTAACACTTCGCATAGTTAAAATTTAGTCCTACACCCATATCTTTGTTTTCTAATGCATTAAAAAACAGCTCACAAATCCTAATCTCAAACTCATCATCTAAAAATACAACTCCTACGCTTTGTAAATATGCCTTTTGATTTTCATCTTTATAGTTTGCAAATTCTTTGTTTTTTAAAAATTGCAATACAAACTTACAAAGCTTAGCTACTTTTTTTCCATCTCTTTTGCCACTTCTAAGCCTAAAATTTCCCAAAATTTTTGGTTACTTATACCTTTTTCTTTTAGGGCAGAAAGTAGCCTCTCTTTATCATCCCCACTTATTAAAAGGTTGTTTTTATACTCTAAAACACTCTCCAACTCATCATTTATTTTTTCTAAATTTATATCTTTTAGGCTTTTAAGCTTTGCATCTAAATCTGCGATCTCTTTTAAAATGGTCTTATTTTCACTTAAAAGCTCAAATTTATTAGGACTTTGTTTTAATAGCTCTTTATTTACCCTAATAAGCTCTTTTTTATATTCTATTTGGCTAAGTAGAGTTTGTTTTTTAGCATTCATACTATTAAACTCATCTAATGCCTCACGGCTTTTTAAAGTCATATCTTCTAACTCTTTTTTCTCTTTTAGACTAGGGTCTTTTACTTCGATATTAAAGCTTTCATCATCAACAATAAAATTTATGCTATACCTTGTTTTTATCATCTTTTTAATCCTTTTTTTAAACTTCTAAACTTTGACAACCTTTGCAAAAAGCTTAAGCGTGTCTGCTACTAGCGACGCACAAGGAGTGCGTCTCATTTGCCACGCTACGCTTTTTACAAATACTGCCTACTTTATCCTAAGTTATTGCTTTCCTTTCTAACATTTAAGTTATTTCTAACCACTTTTTTGGCTATCTGCTACGCCATAGATTTTCAAAATTCAGCGTAGTTAAGATAATTTTTTCCTGCCACGATGCGATTTATCGTCTGATAATGAGCGAGTGGCTAAGGGAAGAATTATTTTAAATCCGTTATTATTTTAAATCTTAATTTATATCATAATACGCAATTGCCACTTCTTTCCCATCTAAATTAACCTTAAAATATCCACTTGGCTTATTGGGTGGTTGGCTATATGGCACATCTGTTTTACTTAACTTTAAAACCCCAGCTATATCAATATTTTTAACCATAAAATCCTTTGTTTTATCTCCATTAGCTAATGATTTTAACTCACTTACCTTTGCATACTCTTTTAAAGTCTCATTTAGCTTAGTAACTGAT